>JAXEEE010000144.1:0-79724 GCA_034104265.1 Eubacteriales bacterium
GTTTGGGGGGCAAACCCCACGCAGGTCGGGGCGGCAGCCCAGGCGCAGCAGAAAAGTACAGAAAATAGGAACCGAAGAAGCCATAGTTTCCGAGGGGATGCATGCATCCGCAATGGAAACGGCAGATTGAACCAACTCCAAGAGATCGCGCCAGCGGAAAGGGGTCAAGGGGCGATGCCCTTGCGGGGTTTGGGGTGGAACCCCAAGCAGGTCTGGGCGGCAGCCCAGCGTCTCCCCATGAACCCAAGTGAGTTTCCAAGCAGACGCCGAAGGCCGTCCGCGTTGGAAACGGCAGGCTCCGAGGTCTGCATGGATGCGACCGCATCCGACCTCGCTTCGCTCGGCCACCTTCCCCAAAGGGGAAGGCTTTCCGCGAAGGCTGACACAGCCTATCCATTCCCTGGCTCAGCGTTCTCCTGCAAACAGAAAGGCCGTCCGTTTCATGAACGGACGGCCCTTTGTTTATCTCATTACAGCTTCCAGGTCCTGATGCGCTCCATGGCCTGCTGAGTCTTTTCCAGGGTGTTGAAGGCGGTCAGGCGGAAGTAGCCTTCGCCGCTGGGGCCAAAGCCGGAGCCGGGGGTGCCCACAATGTTGCACTCCTTTAGCAGCCGGTCGAAGAACTCCCAGGAGGTCATGCCTTGCGGCACCTTCAGCCAGATGTAGGGCGCATCCACACCGCCGAAGACCGTGAAGCCCGCCTCCGTCAGCGCCTGACGGATCGCCCGTGCATTCTCCATGTAGTAGTCGATGGTCTCGCGGATCTGCTTCTGGCCTTCCTCCGTGTAGACCGCCGCCGCAGCCCGCTGCACAGGGTAGCTCACACCGTTGAACTTGGTGGACATGCGGCGCTTCCACATGGCGTTCATCTCCACCTTGTTGCCCTGGGCGTCCAGGCCGAAGACCGTGTGGGGCACCACGGTGTAGCCGCAGCGGGTGCCGGTGAAGCCCGCGGTCTTGGAGAAGGAGTTGCACTCGATGGCCACGTCCTTGGCGCCCTCCACCTCGTAGATGGTCAGCGGGATATCCGGCGTGGTCACGAAGGCGCGGTACGCCGCGTCATAAATGATGATCGCGCCGTTGGCCTTCGCCCAGTCCACCCAGACCTTCAGCTGCGCCTTGGTCAGCACGGTGCCGGTGGGGTTGTTGGGGTAGCACAGGTAGATCACGTCCACGGGCTGCGTCGGCAGGGCGGGCACGAAGCCGTTCTCCGCGTTGCAGGGCAGGTACACCAATCGATCCCACTTGCCGTCGCGATACTCGCCGGCGCGGCCCGCCATGGCGTTGCTGTCCACGTACACGGGATAGACCGGGTCAGTCACGGCGATGACCGCGTCCTCGCTGAACAGCTCCTGAATGTTGCCCACGTCGCACTTGGCGCCGTCGGAAATGAACACCTCGTCAAAGGCCACCTCCACGCCCCGGGAGGCGTAGTCGTTCTCGCGGATGGCGTTGACCAGGAAGTCGTAGCCGTAATCCGGGCCATAGCCGCGGAAGGTCTCCTGACGTCCCATCTCGTCCACAGCCTTGTGCATGGCCTCAATCACCGCAGGGGCCAGGGGGCGGGTCACGTCGCCGATGCCCAGGCGGATGATGTCCGCCCCGGGGTTGGCCTCGGAGTAGGCCTTCACCCGGCGGGCAATCTCCGCGAAGAGGTAGGAGCCCGGCAGCTTCTGAAAATGATCGTTGATATGGAACATACGTCTCATCAGCCTTTCTCTGCTTAATCGTCCAGCCACTCGCCGTCATAGACGAAGGTGGCGGGGCCTTCCTGATACACGTGGTTGTCCTCGGGGGACCATTCCAGCTCCAGCGAGCCACCCAGCAGATCCATCGTCACCTTGCGGTCCGCCTGGCCGGTCAGCACCGCCGCCACCAGGGACGCGCAGGCTCCCGTGCCGCAGGCCAGGGTCTCCCCTGCGCCCCGCTCCCACACCCGCATGCGCAGATGATTCCGGCTGATCACCTGGACGAACTCCGTGTTCGTGCGGCGGGGGAACGCCTCGTGATGCTCGAACAGCGGACCCAGCTCCGTCAGATCCACCGTGTCAGGATCCTTCACGAACACCACGCAGTGGGGGTTGCCCATGGACACGCAGTGTATCTTGTAGCTCGCGCCGCCCACATGCAGCGCCGCGCCCATGACCATCTCCCCCGTCAGGGTGGTGGGGATCAGCTCCGGGGTCAGCACCGGGGAACCCATGTCCACCCGCACGCTCTGCACCTTGCCGCCGGATACCTTCAGCTCCAGCTGCTTCAGCCCGCCCCCGGTCATCACGGTGAAGCTGGTTTTTTTCGTCAGCCCGCGCTCATAGACATACCGTCCCAGGCAGCGGATGCCGTTGCCGCACATCTCGCTCTCGGAGCCGTCGGAGTTGTACATGCGCATGGCGAAGTCCGCCACATCGCTGGGGCAGATGAGAATCACACCGTCGCTGCCCACGCCGAAGTGAGGCCTGCTCATGCGCACCGACAGCGCGCCGGGATCCTCCACCCGCTCCTCAAAACAGTTGATATAGATATAGTCGTTGCCGATACCATGCATCTTGGTAAATCGCATTCATCGCACCTCCATATCCGCGCGGAAAAGCGGCATTCCGCCAAAACCGCGATGCTTCATTATACGGTATTTTGGCCGCCGCGTAAAGCTTTACACGGAAAAAAGCACAGAAAAGTCCCGCAGGAAACGCCGCAGGATGGGCGTCAGGCTCCATGCTGCAGGGCGTATTGGCGACTCCATCAGCCCGGCCTCCCTCTGGTGCAAGCCCAATGCGGAACGTTATGATATATTTGACATGCTATTTCAAAAATAATATACCTAATATGCTAAAAGTTATTGACTTCGTCGTCCGGACATGGTATCGTAAAGCCGTACGATGATGAAAACAACGCTCTGCATATAGATCAGGAAAGAGGGATGCCCATGAAATCCGGCGAGACCCTGACGGATCAGATCTATGACTATGTGAAGAAGAACATTGCCGACGGCATATACGCGGACGGTCAGCTGCCCACGGAGGCGGAGCTTGCCCAGCAGTTTTACGTCAGCCGCATCACCACCAAGAGCGCCATGAAGCGCCTGGCGGACGAGGGGCTGATTGTGCGCATCCGGGGCAAGGGCTCCTTTGTGGCGGACCATGCGGCGCTTCCCCTGTCCGAGGCAAGGGAAAGCGCCCGCCCCAGCGTGGAGCCGCCCATCGCCCTGGTCATGGGCGGTTATACCTCCTCCTTCGGGCTGGACGTGCTCAACGGCGCGATTCAGGAGGCGCAGCGGCAGCACCGGCACCTGATCGTCTGCTCCACCAACAACGATCAGCGCCAGGAGACGGAAATCATCGCCTCCCTGATCGCCTCGGGCACCCAGGGGCTCATCATCCAGCCCGTGCATGGCGAAACCTACAGCAAGCAGCTGATCCAGGCGATCTACGCAGGCTATCCCGTGGTGATGCTGGACCGGCGCATGCAGGGGATTGACGCGCCCTTTGTGGGCGTTGACAACCGGGAGCTGAGCCGCTGCGCCGTCAGCAAGCTGATCGCCAGCGGCCACCGGCAGATCGCCCTGCTGGCCCTGCCCGACGAGCGCAGCAGCACCATCCGCGAGCGCATGGACGGCTTTATGGACGCGTGCGTCGATCATCACATTGCGGTCAACAAGGATCTGTGGCTGGTGAACATGAACGCCGCCTTCGATCAGCCGCCGGAGCTGCTCAACCCCACGGAAACCTACGAGAACTATGTGCATCAGATTGAGGAGCATTTGCGCCGCCACCCGGACATTACAGCCATCTTCGGCACGGAGTACCGGGTGTCCAAGGCGGCCTGGGCGGCGCTGCGCCGCATGGGCAGGCGCATCCCCCAGGAGGTGTCGCTGGTCAGCTTCGACATGGACTCCAGCTATGTGGGCAGCCACACCATGAGCTATGTCCGTCAGCCCCAGCACGACATGGGACAGAAGGCCGTCGAGCTGCTGCTGCGCGCCGTCCGGCATGAGCAGTGCCCGGAACCCACCTGCCTGCTGGCGGGCGAATGGGTGGACGGCGGCACCATTGCGCAGGCGCTGAAGGCCTGACGGATGATCGACAGAAAGGATCGGAAACGGCATGAATCTCTCTGAGCGTGTTGAGGAACGGCTTTCCCCGGTGATGGATATCCTCCGGCCCATCCAGGGGCTTCCCGATATGTTTGCGCGCTGCTTTCTGTGCACGCTGGAAACCACCAGCTGCCAGGCCGAGGACGGCGGCGCCTTTGTGATCACGGGGGACATTGAAGCCATGTGGCTGCGGGATTCCACGGAGCAGGTGCTGCACTATCTGCGCTTTGCCGCCCAGGACGGGGAGCTTGCCGCCTGGATCGAGCAGATCATCGCCCGGCAGGCGGCGTGCGTGCTGCTCGATCCCTACGCCAACGCCTTCAACAAGGGCCCCAACGGCCGCCACGGCTTTGAGGATGTGCCCAAGGCCAGCCCCTGGGTCTGGGAGCGCAAGTACGAGCTGGATTCCCTGTGCCATGTGCTGCTGCTGGCCCTGCGCTATCATGAAGCCACAGGACGAACCGCCTTTATGGACGACCGCTTCTTCCAGGCGGTGGCGCGGATCCTGGAGGTCATCGCTGCCGAGCAGCAGCATGAAGCTCGCAGCGACTACCGCTTCCAGCGCTTCGACTGTCCGCCCTCGGATACCCTGACCCGCGGCGGCGCAGGGGAGCCGGTGGGCTTCACGGGCATGTCCTGGTCGGGCTTCCGCCCCAGCGACGACGCCTGCCGCTACGGCTACTTTATTCCCGCCAACCTGTTTGCCGCCGCCATGCTGGACGGCCTCGCTCCCCTGGCGGAAGGGCTGGGCCGCACGGACATTGCCCGGCAGGCCCGGCAGCTTTGCCATGACCTGCGCGAGGGCGTCAGCCGCTTCGGCAAAGTTCAGACGGAGCGCTTTGGGGAAATCTACGCCTACGAAACCGACGGCCTGGGCCATCATCTGCTCATGGACGATGCGAACATCCCCAGCCTGCTGTCGCTGCCCTACCTGGGCGTCTGCGCGCCGGACGACCCGCTATACCTGCGCACGCGGGCCTTTATCCTCAGCGACGGGAACCCCCAGTACTTCGTGGGGCAATGCGGGTGCGGCATCGGCAGCCCCCACACCCCCCATGACAACGTCTGGCCCATCAGCCTGTGCGTCCAGGGGCTGACCTCCACCTCTCCCGAGGAGCGCGTGACCCTGCTGCACACCCTGCTGACCACCCATGCCGGTACGGCGCACATGCATGAGAGCTTCCACAAGGACGATCCCTCGCAGTTTACCCGTTCCTGGTTCGCCTGGGCTGATTCCATGTTCGGCGAGCTGATCATGCGGATGTATGAGCAGGGCGAGCTGGCCGATGCCGTCGCGCAGCTGCTCCAAAATGGATTATATGATATAAAAAAATCAAAAGTATTGACTTTATGAGTTATATGCTATACGATTTAATTACTTCCTGAAACCGCAACAGGGTTGGTGAACAAAAGAGGTGCTGCCACATGAGCCAAACCCGGCATAAGCGTTATACGTTCCTGACGGACATCCGCCGAAATCCGCTTTCCTATTTAATGCTGATTCCCGCTGCGCTGTATACGCTGGTCTTCGGTTATCTGACCATACCGTATATGCTCTCCGCGTTTCAGAACTACAATTACCGGGACGGTCTCTTCGGCAGTCCCTATGTGGGGCTGAAGAACTTCGAGTTCTTCTTCAAGTCCAACGCAGCGCCCCGGGTTATCGGCAATACGGTCTTCCTGAATATCATGTTTATCACCTTCACGCTGATCGTGTCGGTGACGGCGGCCCTGCTGCTCAATGAGCTGCATCACGCGAAGCTGAAGAAGTTTCTGCAGTCCACCTACCTCTTCCCCTATTTTCTCTCCTGGATCGTGATCAATTATGTGGTTTATACCCTGACCTCCAACAAGTACGGCATCATCAACCAGGTGCTTGCCCTCTTCGGGGCCAAGCCGATCAACTTCTATACCAAGGGCTCCTACTGGCCGGCGATCCTGGTCATCGCCAAGGTGTGGAAGGACATGGGCATGAACATCGTCATCTACCTGGCGGTGATCACCGGCTTCGATCCGCAGATCTATGAGGCCGCCATGATTGACGGCGCAGGCCGCTTCCGCGCCTGCATCAGCATCACCCTGCGGCTGCTCATGCCCACCATCTGTATGCTGACCATCATGTCCGTGGGCAAGATCTTCAACGGCGACTTCGGCATGATCTACGCGCTGGTGGGCGACAACGGCATGCTGCAGAAAACCACCGACGTGATTGACACCTACGTCTTCCGCACGCTGCGGCAGACGGGCAATCCCTCCCAGTCCATGGCCATCAGCCTGTTCCAGTCGGTGCTGGGCTTCATCACCGTGTGCGGCGCAAACTGGATCGCCCGCCGCTTCTTCAGCGAGGGCGCGCTGTTTTAAGGAAGGGAGCGATAGCAATGAAAGCCAAGCAGGCAAAATGGCAGGCGCTGATCGCATTCCTTCTGATTCTGGTCAGCCTGAGCTGCATTCTTCCGCTGCTGCTGGTGGTGTCCATCTCCTTCACGGATGAGGCCGCCATCGTCAAGAACGGTTATTCCCTGATCCCCACGCAGTTTTCCACCGCCGCCTATGCCAATATCTTCTCCGGCGGCAAGCAGGTGTGGCGCAGCTACGGCGTGTCGGTGTTCATCACGGTGGTGGGCACGCTGGGCAATGTGTGCATCACCGGTATGGCAGGCTACGCCCTGGCCAATCCCTCCGTGCGCTACCGCGACAACCTGGCCATGTTCTTCTTTGTGACCATGGTCTTCAACGGCGGCATGGTGCCCTGGTACATGATCTGCCGCAGCACGGGCCTGACGGAAAACATCTGGGCGCTGCTGATCCCCAACCTGATCTTCAACGCCTACAACCTGTTCCTGGTGCGCAACTACATGCGGGATATCCCCGTGGCGCTGATCGAATCCGCCAAGCTGGACGGCGCCAATGACGTATGCATCGCCGCGAAGATCTACTTCCCGCTGAGCAAGCCCATCCTGGCCACCATCGCCCTGTTCGCGGCCATCGGCTACTGGAACGACTGGTGGAACTCCATCATGCTGGTGTCCGATACCAGCCTGTACCCCGTCCAGTATCTGCTGATGAAGCTCAAGAGCGACATCAACATGATGAAGAACCTGCAGAACTCCGGCTTCGCGGGGGCAGCAGCGATGAAGCCCAGCGAATCCCTGCAGATGGCCACGGTGGTCATCACCATCGCGCCGATCATGCTGTTTTACCCCATCCTGCAAAAGTACATCGTCAAGGGGCTGGTCATCGGCTCCGTGAAGGGCTAAGGGCATTGGGAGCAGATGCTCCGCCAAGGATAAAGGACCCCATGGGCCGCGGTGTGCGGCTCACAAAAGAAAAGGAGGTTACCCCATGAAACGGTTGTTGAAAGCCCTGTCTCTTGCGCTGTGCCTGGCGCTGGTTCTCTCGTGCATGCCCGCTGTGGCTGAAACCGCCGAGCCTGTCACCATCACCTACGTCCGCCCTGGCAACCGCCCCGACAACTACGACGCCCTGATTGCCAACGTCAATGACAAGCTGGCTGAGGACGGCATGAACATGAAGCTGGAAATCACCTACATTGCCAGCGACGTGTTCCAGGACAAGATGGCCATGGCCATTCCCTCCGGCGAGGAGTTCGACCTGATCTGCCTGATGGAGGATCAGAAGTCCTTCACCTCCTACGTGGCCATGGGCGCCCTGGCCCCCATCAACGACTACCTCCCCGGCATGGATGCGCTGAACACCGCGATTCCCCAGTCCATCTGGAACAGCGCCGCCATCGACGGAAAGATCTACACCATTCCCGCCTTCTGGACGGATCTGGCGGATCAGGCCTGCTGCATCACCCTGGACCGCGCCAACCTGAAGAAGTACGGCGTGGATGTTCCCCAGACCCGCGACGATCTGCTGAAGATGTGCGAGGCCTATGCCTCCAACTGGGAGGGCAACGATACCCCCTATGTCATCCCCATGTACAAGGAGCCCTTCACTTGGCTGTTCCGCACCCTGGAGACCTATCCCTTCACCGTCCTGGACGACCTGATCTTCGTGGATCAGGAGGGCAATGTGAAGAGCTGGATCGAGACGGAAGAGTTCAAGACCTGCGCCGATTTCTTCGCTACGCTGTATGAAAACGGCTACATCTCCCCCGACATTCTGTCCACCTCCTGGTCCTCCTGGAACCAGCTGTGCTCCGGCAACTTCATCTGGTGCGACGGCTGCCAGATGTGGGGCAGCGAGGAATACTTCCAGGGCCTGATCCCCGGATGCGAGCTGGACAGCGTGTACCTGGCCCCTGATGCGACCACCTTCCGTCCTGCCGCGTTCCGCAACTCCACCGGCGTATCCGCCACCTCCACCCACCCCGCCGACGCTGTCCGCTTCATGAACTGGCTCTACAGCGAGCAGGATAACTACGACGCCGTGGTCTACGGCATCGAGGGCGAGAGCTGGAAGGACGAGGGCGACCGCCACTACACCAAGCTGGGCAACGGCGAAGCTTTCAACGACGACTGGATGATCGGCAACCTGTCCCTGCTGCGCACGGAGGTCGGCACCTATCCCACCTTCATCGACATCATGTACACCGAGAAGGCGGACGCTGTGGACAGCATCGTGATGAACTTCACTTTTGATCCCTCCGAGGTTGCCACCGAGTACGCCAACTGCCTGGCGCTGGTCACCACGGAAATCTATCCCATCAAGCTCGGCATCATCTCCTTTGAGGACGGCGGCCAGGCTGCGGTTGACCAGCTGAAGGCGGCCGGCATCGACAAGGTGATCGAAGCCTACCAGACCCAGCTGAACGCCTATCTGGGCAAATAAGCACACTGCGGCGCAGGGAGAGGGCGAGCATATCGCTCTCTCCCTTTCGCTGTCATGGAGGTACGCTATGCGGATTGATCTGAATGGAACCTGGCGCCTGAAGCGCTGCGCGTATACCGATGCTCACAGCTACGTGTTTTCCCCTGCCTTTCTACCCGAGGGCTGGCTGGAGGCGCCTGTCCCCGGCGACGTGCGCACGGCGCTGAAGGCCCGGGGCCTGATCGACGGCGATTATCTGGGCAAGGAGCTGGACAAGGAGCGCTGGATTGACGAATCGGACTGGCTGTACTACCGCCGCTTCACGCTGCCGGAGGGCCGGGGCGTTCCCGTGCTGGAACTGGAGGGCGTGGACACCCTGGCGGAGGTATGGCTGAACGGGCAGCTGCTGGGCCGGTGCGGCAACATGTTTCTGCCCCATGCCTTTCCGCTGACCCATGCGCTGACCGAAGGCGAGAACGCGCTGCTGATCCGCATCCGCTCCACGGTGAAGGCCCTGGAGGGTGTGGATCGCACAGGGCTGTATCCGCCGGAGGATACGGACCGGCTGCTGCTGCGCAAGTCCCAGATGAATTTCGGCTGGGATTTCTGCGGGCACTGCCTGACCCACGGCCTGTGGAAGGGCGTGTCCATCCGCTTTCGGGAGGATGCGGAGCTGGACGCCCCCTACCTGCGCACCGTATCCCTGGAGGATGGCGGTGCGACGCTGGCGCTGTCCACGGACTTCTCCCTGCCGGATCATGCAGGCAGCCTGGAGGGGCTGACAGTCAGCCTGTGCCTGCGGGCGGGGGATACGCTCTGCCTGGAAAAGGCCTGGCCTGCCCGGGAGGGCTTTGCCGAAACCTGCTTCCTGCCGGAGGCAAGGCTGTGGTGGCCGCGGCCCTACGGCGAGCCTTTCCTGTATCAGGCGGAGGTTTCCCTGTGCCGGGGCGGCAAAGAACTGAGCACGGCACGCTTCCGCTTCGGCGTGCGCACGGTGGAACTGCTGCAGGATCCCCTGCCCCAGGGCGGACACAGCTTCACCCTGTGCGTCAACGGCAGAAAGCTGTTCATCCGCGGTGCGAACTGGGTGCCGCTGCGGGCCGTGTATGCGGAAATCCAGCCGGAGGACGAGGATTTCTTCCTCCGCCGGGCCCTGGACGCCAACCTGACCATGCTGCGCATCTGGGGCGGCGGCATCTATGAAAGCGAGCGCTTCTTTGACTTCTGCGACGCCAACGGGCTGTTGATCATGCAGGACTTCATGCTGGCCTGCGGCGTCCTTCCCCAGGACGACGCCTTCCTTGCGCAGGTGTCCGAGGAGGTTGCCTGGGCGGTGCGGCATTACCGGAACCGGCCGTCCATCGCCATCTGGTCGGCGGACAACGAGCTGGACGAAGCCTACCGCTGGTATGACCTGCTGCCGCAGTTCCCCACCAACCGGGTGAACCGCGTGGCGGTGCGCGGGGCCGTCCGGGCCCAGGATCCCTACAGGCCCTTCCTGGTCAGCTCGCCCTGCAGCCCCTTCGATCAGGAGGAGGGCGGCGACGATCCCAACTCCCCTCTCCAGGGCGATATGCACGTTTACCTCACCCGCTTCCACAAGGAAAGCCCCTACTATTACAAAAAGCTGCTGGAATTCGTGCCGCGCTTCATGAGCGAGTACGGCTTCAGCAGCCTGCCCTGCCGGGACAGCTACGAGAAGTTCAACTTCTTTCACAAGCCGCTGGACATGCAGGCCAATCCCTGGCTGGGCGAGCTGCCCGCCTTCCAGCGCCTGTGCGACGATGGCGACGTGAACGGCATGATCTACTTCACCCAGTACAGCCACGCCCGCGCCCTGCAGTACTGGATCGAGTACATGCGCACCCACAAGGGCGTGTGCAGCGGCACCCTGTACTGGAAGTTCAACGACCCCGTGGCGCCCAACCGGGAGAACATGCTTTTTCCCTCGCTGATGTCCGTCATTGACTTCTACGGCATGCCGAAGCTGGCCTTCGACTACGCCCGCCGGGCCTATGAGGATGTGATCCTGGCCTTCCGGGAGGAGGGAGAGACGGTGCAGGTCTATGGCTGCAGCGAGCTCACCTCACCCCTGGCAGGCGAGCTGACCCTGCGGTGGCTGGAGCCCGACGGCAGGGATACGCTCATCTCCCGGCAGGCTGTGACCATCGCGGCGGACGCTTCCACCCTGCTGGGCAGCTGGCAGCCCACTGCAGCGCAGAAGGCCGGCAGCGGGTATCTCAAGGCGGAATTCAGGGGCGAAAGGAACCTTCACAACCGCTTCTTCCCCGGCGACATCGGCGACCGCATCGGCGTGATTCCCGATCAGGCTGCGCTGCAGTGCCGCGTTCTCAGCGTCAGCGGAGAAGGCATGCTGGTGGAGCTGCACGCCGACCTCTTTGCCCAGGACGTCTGCCTGACCGTCCTGGATCGCAGCGCCCGCTTCAGCGACAACGCCTTTGACATGGATGCGGGCGAAACCCGGCAGATCACCGTCTTCCTGGCCCCGGACAGGCGCGCCGGCAACCCTGTGCGCGTGAGCGCACTGAATGCATCGCCGTCCCTGCTGGCATGGACGGCCGGGCAGAAAGGAACGTGACCGTACATGGATTGGCTGAACCATGCCCCTGCGCTGAAGGAGCGCATGTTTGCCCTGGCCCGCTGCCCGTGGCCCGGCAGAGTCCGCTGCCAGGCGGGAGATACCCTTCGCCTGGCCTGCACCCCGGAGGAGCTGACCGTCACCGCGCCGGATCTCGCCGGTCTGGGCCGCGGCCTGTTCCAGGCGGCCTGCGCCCTGCGCGACGGCCTGCCCGTGCCCGCCCTGGAGCAGCGGCGGCACATCGCCTCCTGCGGCATGATGCTGGACATGTCCCGCGGCGGCGTGATGACGGTGGAAGCCGTCAAGGGCATGATCGACGCCCATGCAGCCCTGGGCCTGAACCTGATGATGCTCTACACCGAGGATACCTACACCGTGCCGGAGGCCCCCTACCTGGGGTATCTGCGGGGACGCTACAGCGAAGCGGAGCTGAAGGAGCTGGACGATTACGCTGCCTCCTCCGGCGTGGAGCTGGTGCCCTGCGTGCAGACCCTGGCCCATCTGGAGCAGTTCCTGCAGTGGGACGTCAACCGGGACATCAAGGACAACGACATCTGCCTACTGATTGACGAGCCGAAAACCTACGATTGGATCCGCGCTGCGCTGACCGCCCTGCGGCGCTGCTTCCGCACCGACCGTATCCACATCGGCATGGACGAAGCCCACGGCGTGGGGCTGGGCAATTACTATCAGCTTCACGGCCCTACGGATCGCTTCGACCTGCTGACCCGTCACCTGAACCGCGTGGTGGAGATCTGCCGTGAGCTGGGCTTCCGGCCCATCATGTGGAGCGATATGTTCTACCGCCTCGGTTCCCGGGTGAATGATTACTACGACCCCGAGGCCGTGGTGCCGGAAAAAACCATCGCGCAGATTCCCGATGTGGCCCTGTGCTACTGGGACTATTACCACACCGACGAGGCCTTCTACGCGGGGATGCTGGAGGGGCATCGCCGCATGGGCAGGGAGGTCGTCTTTGCGGGAGGCATCTGGACATGGTCAGGGCTGCTGCCCCATGTGCGCCGCACCAACGCCACCGCCTATCCTGCCCTGCGCGCCTGCCTGAAGGCCGGGGTGAACACGGTGCTGGCCACCCTGTGGGAGGACGACGGCAGCGAGACGGATCAGCGTCTGGCGCTCAGCCAGCTGCCGATCTATGCCGAGCATGTCTGGCAGGGCAGCGCATGCATCCGCGAGGACATTGAGCGCATGGGCGAGGAGCTGACGGGGCTCCCCCGCTGCTGCTATAGCGCCATGGGCGCCTTCTATGCGGATGATGAGGATCACCGCCCCGGCAAGGGCCTGTTCTACTGTGATCCGCTGTATCCCCTGACCGAGGGGCTCTGGGATCTGACCGGCTACCGGGAAGGCCTCGAAAACGCCATCGCGGTGCTGGAGGAGCATCTGGACGACCCCCGCTGCGAATATGCCTGGCTGATCCAGCGCATCGCGCTGCACAAGCTGGACTGGGTGAACAGCCTCCGCCCCGCCTATGTCCGGGGAGACAGGGCTGCGGTGCTTGCCCTGGCGGATCGCGCGCTGCCCGAAATGCGCGGCCTGTATGCCCGCCTGATGGACGTATGGCGGGAGCAGTGGGAAAGCTGCCGCAAGCGCAACGGCTGGGAGACCATCTGCGCGCGGCTGGGCGCGATCCTGGCCCGGCTGGATGACGTTCAGCGGCTGCTGCTCCGATGGTGCCGGGGCGATATCGCCCGGATTGACGAGCTGGAGGAGGAGCCTCTCCCCGCCAGCCGCCTGTGGGGCCGTCAGGATTACCACGCTCTGACCTTCCCGCAATTCCGGTAAGACCCGGCGGAAAAAACGGTATACGAACAAGGCGCAGGTGATGATGGTCCGCATCATCCCTGCGCCTTGCTTATGCGATCAATGACTATGCCGGGAAGCGTCCTGTCCGCCCGTCCCGGAAAGCCGCGCTCTCCACGGCGGATCAGCCCACGCCGCCAGCCTTATTCCACCACCACCGCCGCGTCGGTCACGATCTCCCCGGGGATATCGCTGCGGGCGTCGGTGGTGCGGGCGTCCGCCTGGCGCAGGAAGGCGTTGAGCTCCTTCAGGCGGCTGATGCGCCCCTGCACCCGCAGCCCCGTCAGCGCCCGGGAGCGGTAGCGGTCAAACAGCGCCCGCACGCCCATGGTCACCGGCAGCGCTGCCCAGAACCCTGCCATGGAAGCCACCGCGCCGCCCACGCCCAGGGCCGCCCCGGTCTTCACCGCCCGGTAGGCCCCGTCCGTCATACCGGTCTTGCCCGGCTTGCGGCCCAGGAGCACCTTGCTGCCCTCGTCCACAGCAATGATGGCGAAGGGCAGCGCCGTGCAGACGGATTCCGTCAGCTCCGTCAGCAGGCCGGTCTCTTCCAGCACGCCGGTATCCACCGCAATTTCATCCATGTACGTCAGCCCCGTGGCCAGCGCGTCCACCACCGTGTCGTGCTGGCGGCGGCGGTATTCCTCCACCATCTGGGCGTATGTTTTCATGCGTACCTCCTGCGTCACCCGATCAGGTTCAGCACCGTGACCAGCAGCCACGTGCCGCACACGATGGCCGCCAGAATGGTCACCTGGCTGATCACATTCATGTTCCGTTTCTTTTCCGGCTTGGCGGGAACAGCGGCCCTGCTCTTTTCCAGCGCGGCCAGGCGGCGGCTGATGTCCTCCAGCTTCCGGTCGATGTCCCGCTGGTTTTCCTGCATGGCGGTGTCCATGGCTGCCTGCTCGCTGCGCAGGCTCTGAATCGACGCGTCCTGCTCCCGGCGCACGTCATCCACGGCCTGGCGCAGCCTCGCCTGATCCTCGCACAGCCCCTCCGCCACCAGGGTCATCTCCGAGGTAAACTGCTCAATCAGGGCGTTGGTGTTCTCACCCTTCACGGCCTTCAGCGCGCTGTTCCACAGCTGGCGGGGCCCGGCGACATTCTTCTGCTCGCTCACAGGCGTCACCTCCTTGTTCATCCTATTATAGCACACCCGGGCAAGCATGCCAATCCTTCCCTGCCCGGACGTCGCTTTCCTGCTGTCCATGCAACGTTTTGCCGTCCGAAAACCCTGCCGGATGTTCATCCCGTACATTTCAGCAAAATTGCACAGCAAAAATTTGCATTTTCCTATTGACAATGGCGCAAGGCTATGATATTCTGTGCATGTGGTTGAAAACGTTACCGACAACGTTGCCGGTACCAATACCTGCCATTCAAGGAAGGTATCCACTGATGAAGATTTATACGATCAAGGACATCGCCCGCAAGGCCGGCGTGAGCGTGACAACCGTCTCCCGTGTGCTGAACCACCGGCCCGATGTCAACCGGGAAACCCGTGAGAAGGTCGAGCGTGTGATGGCGGACTGCCACTTTGTGGGCAACGCCAACGCCCGCAGCCTCAAGCAGACTGACGGCGACGTGGTGGCCATTATCCTGCGCGGCCGGCGGAACCCCTTCCTTTCCTCCCTGGCGGAGGCCATGATGCTCTATGGCCGGGACAGCAAGGCCGCGTTCCTGATGGAGTTCATCGACGAGAAGGACGACGAGTTCCAGGCGGCCCTGCGCCTGTTCCACGAAAAGCGCGTCAACGGCTTTATCTTTATCGGCAGCCGCATTGACGAGCGCTCCGACGTGCTCAGGGGCATGGACATTCCCATGGTGTTCGCCACCGGCGGCTTCGGCCACGAATGCCTGCCAAAGACCTGCGCCGTGGCGGTGGACGACCGGGGCATGGCCCGGCAGGCGGTGGAGCATCTGCTCGCCTGCGGACACCGCAGCATCGCGGTGTTCGGCGGCAGCCGCGACGCCGGGGACAACCTCTCCCTGCGCTACCAGGGCGTGCTGGACGCCTACCGGAATGCCGGTCTCGTCTTTGACGAAAGCCGGTATGTGGAGACGCTCTTCTCCCTGGAGGGGGCGTGGGCCAGCGCGAAGGCCTTCTTCAGCGAAGGCAGCGATGCCACCGCGGTCTTCTGCATGTCGGACATGGTGGCCATGGGCGTGATCCGGGCATTGTCGGATCTGGGCCGGCGGGTGCCGGAGGACGTGAGCGTCTTCGGCTTTGACGGCACGGAGATGGGCAAGTTCTTCATTCCCCGGCTGACCACGGTGGAGCAGCCCGTGGAGGACATCGCCCGGGAATCCGTCCGCGTGCTGATGGACATGCTGCAAAACGACGCGCCCCCCTCCGACGTGGTGGTGGAAGGCATCATCCGCCTGCGGGAGTCGGTTCGCTGACGCCCGCCCTGCCGGAGGGCAAGTACTCCGGCGCCTTTCCGGGCAGAATGACTGTCCGGGCTCCCATCTGTGCTCCGCGCGGCTACCCCGCGTGAGATATATTCAAGGAGGAATCTTTCCATGAAGAAGTTCCTGGCAATGGTTCTCGCCCTGGCTATGATGCTGACGATGGTCGCATCCTGCGCTATGGCCGAGGAAGTCTCCCTGCGCGTCTGGGTCGGCGACAACAACGATATTGAGTGGATCAATACCGTCATCGCCAACTTCCAGGCTGCCAACCCCGACAAGACCTACAAGATCGAAGTGGGCGTGCAGACCGAGGGCGACTGCTCCAAGGTTGTGCTGACCGATCCCACCGCCGCCGCTGACGTGTTCACCTTCGCGGACGACCAGTTCAACAGCCTGTACAACGCCGGCGCGCTGCAGCAGGTCGTGATCGATCCCGAAGCCGTGATCGCTGCCAACACCCCCGGCTCCGTGGCCGCCGCTACCGGCGCTGACGGCAACCTGTACGCCTACCCCGCCACCGCGGACAACGGCTACTTCATGTTCTACAACAAGGAGTACTTCACCGAGGAAGACGTCCAGACCCTGGACGGCATGATGGCCAAGGCTGCCGAGGCCGGCAAGAAGGTCGGCTTCCCCATGAGCAACGCCTGGTACTTCTACTCCTTCTTCAAGGGCGCTGGCCTGGACATGACCGTGTCTGAGGACGGCGTGACCAACACCTGCAACTGGAACGCTACCGACACCCCCATCACCGGCGTGCAGGTGGTCGAGGCCCTGCTGGCCGTGACCTCCAACCCCGGCTTCATGGAGGCTGACTCCGATCCCTTCGTGGCTGGCGTGAAGGACGGCACCATCATCGCTGGTGTGTCCGGCACCTGGAATGCCAACACCGCCGCTGAGGTCTGGGGCGACAACTACGCCGCCACCAAGCTGCCCACCTTCACCGTGAACGGTGAGCAGGTGCAGATGTCCTCCTTCGCCGGCTTCAAGCTGGTGGGCGTGAACTCCTACTCCGAGAACGTGGGCGACGCCATGGACTTCGCCGCCTTCATGACCAACGAGGAGTCCCAGACCCTGCGCTTCGAAATGCGCTCCCAGGGTCCCTCCAACATCAACGCCGCCGCTTCTGACGCTGTGCAGGCCAACCCCGCCATCGCCGCCTTGGCCGCTCAGTCCGCTTACGCTGACGTGCAGCGCGTGGGCCAGGCCTACTGGGATGCTGCCGCCGCTCTGGGCAAGATCATTGTGAACGGCAACCCCGACAACATTGAGCTGCAGACCCTGCTGGACAACTGCGTCGCCGGCATCACCGCCGTCGGCCTGCAGTAATCCCGTCTGAAGCCAGGTAAACCTATCGCCGCCCTGTGCCTTGATGAACCATCGGGTGCGCAGGGCGGCCCTTTCGTTCCAACCCCTTACTTGAACACATAAGGAGCGCGGGAGCCATGGAAAAAAGCAAAGCAGCCATCCCGGCCAAGCAGCCCGGGATCGTCCAATTCTTTGCAGCGATTGCAGAGTTCATTACGAGTACCATCCGTTCCTTCATCGACGGTGACGTCTGGGTCAAGCTGTCCGCCCTCCTTTGCGGCGCGAGCTGCTTCGCCCGCAAGCAGTACGTCAAGGGCTTTCTGCTGACGCTGGTGGAAGCCGTCATCCTCTGGGCCATTCCGGGCGTGTTCTGGCCCTACATGGCCAAGCTGGGCACCCTGGGCACCGTCCAGGCCCAGAAAACCTTCAACCCCGAGACCCGCAAGAACGAGTGGAACGATTACGACAACTCCTTCCTGATTCTGCTCTTCGGCGTCATCGGCATTCTGGTCATTGCCACCGCGGTGGTTTTGTGGATGCGCAACATCCGCGCCGCCCGTGAGGTGGAAGTCAAGGCCAAAAACGGCAAGCACGTCAACACCTTCGTGGAGGATCTGCAGGACTGCCTGGGCGTGAAGTTCCACAGGACGCTGCTGTCCCTGCCGGTGCTGGGCGTGGTGCTGTTCACCATCATTCCCCTGATCGTGATGATCCTCATCGCCTTCACCAATTACGACCGAAATCACCTTGTACCCAGCAAGCTTTTCACCTGGGTCGGGCTGAGGAACTTCTCCAGCCTGTTTGCCACCGCTGCCGACTCCACCTTCTCCTACGCCTTCTTCCGCGTGCT
Source organism: Eubacteriales bacterium (assembly GCA_034104265.1). GTDB lineage: Bacteria > Bacillota > Clostridia > Christensenellales > Aristaeellaceae > UBA11524. The sequence continues at coordinate 17,863 of JAXEEE010000144.1, forward strand.
GGCGTGGACGCTGGTGTGGGCCGTCATCGCCACGCTGACCTGCTATATCTTCGGCATCCTGATGGCCATGTTCATCAACAACAAGAACACCTACGGCAAGAAGTTCTGGCGGCTGTGCTTCATGATCGCCATGGCTGTGCCGCAGTTCGTGTCCCTGCTGCTGGTGCGCAACTTCTTCCATGATTCCGGCATCGTCAACACCCTGTGCAAGAACGCCGGCATTACTGACTGGCTGTTCTCCATCGGCGCCATTCCCACGGCCAACTACATTCCCTTCCTGACGCATCCGGCCTGGGCCAGGCCCATGATCATCCTGATCAACATCTGGGTCGGCGTGCCCTACCAGATGCTGATCGCCACGGGCATCCTGATGAACATCCCCAACGAGCTGCTGGAGGCCGCCAAGATCGACGGCGCCAACGCCTGGCAGTCCTTCAAGTCCATCACCATGCCCTACATCCTGTTCATCACCGGCCCCAGCCTGGTCAACAGCGTGGTGGCCAACATCAACAACTTCAACGTCATCTGGCTGCTGAGCCGCGACATCTACACCACCTCCGATCAGCTGATGGCCAACGCCAACGCCAACGAGGTTGACCTGCTGGTCACCTGGCTGTACCGCCTGACCCAGGACCAGAGCAACTACAAGATGGCCTCGGTCATCGGTATTCTGGTGTTCGTCGTCTGCGCCATTCTGACCCTGGTGGCCTTCAACGGCATGATCAAGGGCGATAAGGAGGAGAGCTTCCAGTGAAAACCAAGACGATCCGCATCGTTATCCGTCACATTGTGCTTGCCTTCCTGGCAGCCTTCTGGCTGATCCCCATCCTGTGGCTGGTGGTGACCTCCTTCGGCGTGGACAAGGGCCCCAACATCTCCACCTTCTTCCCCAAGGCCTACACCCTCGATCACTACAGGGCCATCCTCTCCCCCGGCGGCGACAGCGTAAACCAGTTCCCCCAGTGGTTCATGAACACCTTCGTCATCGCCATCTTCACCTGCATCATCTCCACCCTGTTCGTGCTGATGGTGGCCTACGCCATGTCCTGCATGCGCTTCAAGGCCCGCAAGCCCCTGATGAACATCGCCATCATCCTGAACCTGTTCCCCGGCTTCCTGTCCATGGTGGCGGTCTACTTCATCATGAAGGAAATCGGCCTGACCAACTCCAAGATCGGCATGGTCATTGTGTACTCGGCAGGCTCGGGCATCGGCTACCTGATTGCCAAGGGCTTCTTTGACACGATCAGCAAGTCCCTGCGCGAGTCCGCGTACCTGGAGGGCGCCAACGAGTTCACCGTGTTCTGGAAGATCATCATCCCCCTGTCCAAGCCCATCGTGGTGTACACGGTCATCAACTCCTTCCTGGCCCCCTGGATGGACTTCGTCATGGCGTCCCTGATGCTCAACTCCGGCGTGTCCGCGGAAAAGACTGTCGCCCTGGGCCTGTTCTCCATGGTGGACAAGGTCAATCGCAACAACTACTTCGCCCAGTTCTGCGCAGGCGGCGTGATCGTCTCCATCCCGATCTCCATCCTGTTCGTCATCATGCAGAAGTTCTACGTGGAGGGCATCACCGGCGGCTCCGTCAAGGGCTGATGATGCTTCAAGGCTCGCCCGCGCGGGCAAGGGAGGTACTGCCATGATTCGTTCACTGTGCGCTCTGCTGCTCGCGCTGGCGATGCTCACCGGCTGCGCCCTGGGGGAGGAAGCCCCGGCGCAGCCGGCCTCCGGCGTGACGTATGAAATCTTTGTCGCGTCCTTCCAGGACAGCGACGGCGACGGCCGGGGCGACCTGCGGGGCGTCATCGACCGTCTGGACTACATCGAATCCCTGGGCGTGAGCCGCATCTGGCTGATGCCCATCCATCCCTCCGTCAGCTATCACAAGTACGACGTGATGGACTACTGCGCCATCGACCCGGCGTACGGCACCATGGCAGACTTCGACGCGCTGACCGAGGCCTGCCGGGAGCGGGGCATCGGTGTGACGCTGGATCTGGTGGTCAACCACACAAGCAAGCTGCACCCCTGGTTCCTGGAGGCCTGCCAGGCCCTGCGGGACGGGATTGACAGCCCGACCGTCAGCTGGTACAATTTCACCCGGGGCGAAGGCCAGCATCAGGTTTCCGGCACGGACTGGTACTACGAGGGCCAGTTCGGCGACCACATGCCCGACCTGAACCTGGACAACCCCGACGTGCGCGCGGAAATCGCCCGGATCATCCGTTTCTGGCAGGAGCATGGCGTGACCGGCTTCCGCCTGGACGCGGTGACCAGCTACTACACCGGCGCGAATGATTCCATCTGCGATTTTCTCACCTTCGTGTGCAACACGGCCCGGGCATACGACCCGGACTGCTGCATCGTGGGCGAGGTATGGTCGGATGAGGGTACCATCCTCGACCTGTACCGCAGCGGCATCGACAGCCTGTTCAACTTCCCCTTTGCAGACAACAACGGCGCGTTCGTTCAGGCCGCACTGAACGCCAAGGGCGCGGCGGCAGCCCGGCTGCTGGCCGAATGGAACGGGAAGGTCAAGGCTGTCTCCCCTGCCTCGGTGGACGCGCCCTTCCTGACCAATCACGACCAGGCCCGTGCAGCGGGTATGCTGCGGCTGAAGGCCCCCTTCGAGAAGACCGCTGCCATGCTGTACCTGCTGGCCCCTGGCTGCCCCACCGTCTACTACGGCGAGGAGCTTGGCATGACCGGCTCCGGCAGGGACGAGAACAAGCGCCTGCCCATGGTGTGGAGCGCTCAAGAAGGCGCGGCCCTGTGCAATCCCCCGGCGGACGCTGATCAGAACCAGCGGCTGAAGGAGGGCGTGGACGTGCAGGACGGCGACCCCGACAGCCTGCTGAACTGGTACCGGCAGCTGATTGTGCTGCGGAGCCAGGCCCCGGAGCTGGTTCGCGGCGCTATGGAGGCCATCGACCTTGACAATCCCGCCGTGGCCTGCTGGCGGGTGGAGGATGAGGGCAGCGCGGTACTGGCCCTTGTCAACACCCATCAAACAGAGGCCGTGACGGTCTCCCTGGCGGAGCTGGGCGCACTGACCCTGCTGGGCAGCGTCCAGGCTGCGGACTCCCCTGCCCCGACCCTGGCGGCGGACGGCAGCGTCACCCTGACCGCCGTTTCCTGCCTGCTGCTGCGGGCGGAATGATCCCCCGTCTCCGTGCTTTCGGTTAACCTTGCGGGTTGAAGAAACCCGCAATTTTCTCCGCCCTGTTGGTAACGATTCCACCATACGAAAGGACGATACGATCATGCGCAGAAGCGGTATCCTGATGCACATCACCTCTCTGCCCGGGCCCGGCGGCGTGGGCAGCCTGGGCAAGGAAGCCTATGAATTCGCCGATTTCCTCAAGGCCAGCGGCATGAACCTGTGGCAGGTGCTGCCCATGGGCCCCACCGGTTACGGTGAGTCCCCCTACCAGTCCACCAGCGTGTTCGCGGGCAATCCGCTGCTGATCTCCACCCGGAAGCTGGTAGACGAGGGTCTGCTGGACGATGACCTTTCCGGGGAATATGTGCCGGAAAAAGCGGATACCGTTGATTATGCCAGGGCCCGGGAGAGCAAGGAAAAGCTGCTGCGCAAATGCTTTGCCCAGTCCGAGGGCAAACTGACGGAGGAGCTGCACCGCTTCATCCGGGAGAACCCCTGGGTGGAGTCCTTCGCGCTGTTCACGGCGGTGAAGCAGCACTTCAACCAGGTCATGTGGACGAAGTGGCCGGACAAGGCCATCCGCATGCGGGAGACCGCCGCGGTGGAGAAGTACACCCGGGAGCTGAACGAGGAGATCCGTTACCATATCTTCTGCCAGTACCTGTTCCGGCAGCAGTGGTTCGCGCTGAAGCGCTACTGCAACGAGCGGGGCATCCTCTTCTTCGGCGACATGCCCATCTATGTGGCCGAGGACTCCGCCGACACCTGGACGAACCCCGAGGTGTTCCAGCTGGACAAGGATCGCGTGCCGACCCGGGTGGCGGGCGTGCCGCCGGACCTGTTCTCCGAGGACGGTCAGCTGTGGGGCAATCCCCTCTACCGCTGGAGCTACCTGCAGACCCGGGGGTACGACTGGTGGGTTGACCGCATGCGGGGCATGGGCGAGATGTACGACATCATCCGCGTGGATCACTTCATCGGCTTCGCCAACTACTACTCCATCCCTTACGGCGCACCCACGGCCCGGGACGGCCGCTGGATCGTCGGCCCGGGGAAGAAGCTGTTCACCACCTTCCGCAGGAAGCTCCCGGGCCTCAACGTGGTGGCGGAGGATCTGGGCGTGCTGAACGAGCGGGTGTTCGACCTGCTGCGGTTCGTGGGCTATCCGGGCATGAAGGTGCTGACCTTCGGCTTTGGCGGGGGCGATGGCAATCCCCACGCGCTGTGCAACTGGACGGAGAACACCGTGTGCTACACCGGCACCCATGACAACGACACCGTGCTGGGGTGGCTGAAGAGCGCGGACGAGAAGTCCCTCAAGGAAGCCAAGGAGACCCTGGGCTTTGAGGAGCTGGAGGACGGCCCCGAGGCCTTCGTCCGCTGCGCGATGGAGTCCGTGTCCAACGACTGCGTGATCCCCATGCAGGACATTCTGGGTCTGGACACCGACGCCCGCATGAACATCCCCAGCACCATCGGCGGCAACTGGCTGTGGCGCATGAAGCCCGACGCCATCACCCCCGCGCTGGTGGAGCGGCTGCAGAACCTGAACCGACTGAGCAAACGAGGTGTGTGATTTCCCATGATATCCGCGTCTGAACTGATCAAGAAGGCTGAATCCCGGCTGCTGGCGGAGAACCTGGTCACCCTGGAGGAGGCCAGCTACACCCAGCTGCACAACGCCATTTCCTCCGCCGCCATGGAGGCCCTTGCGCCCCTGTGGCGGGAGTGCAAGCAGAACCGCCTGCACAAGCGTCATGCCTACTACTTCTCCGCCGAGTACCTGATGGGCCGCATGGTGTACAACAACCTGTACTGCCTGGGCCTGCTGGCGGACACGAAGAAGCTGCTGGCCGAGCGGGGCGTGGACATCGCCGTCATGGAGGACATTGAGGACGACGCCTTCGGCAACGGCGGTCTGGGCCGCCTGGCCGCCTGCTTCCTGGACAGCGCGGTGACCACCGGCGTGCCGCTGACGGGCTACGGCCTTCGCTACAAGTACGGGCTGTTCAAGCAGTCCTTCGTCAACGGCCGCCAGCATGAGGAGCCTGATGACTGGTCCCGCTTCGGCGACCCCTGGAGCATGCGGCGGATGGATCACGCGGTGGTGGTGCCCATGGCCACCGGCGACGTGCTGGCCGTGCCCTACGACATGCCCATTGTGGGCTACGGGGCGAAGAACATCGGCACCCTGCGCCTGTGGCAGACCGAGAGCCTGAAGGAAATCGACTTCACCCAGTTCAACCAGCAGGACTACGCCCGCGCCGCCGAGGACAAGAACCGGGCCGAGGACATCACCAAGTGCCTCTATCCCAACGACACCAAGCGCGAGGGCAAGCAGCTGCGCATCAAGCAGCAGTACGTGCTGGTCAGCGCCTCCCTGCAGGACATGCTGCGCACCTACAAGCAGGTGCATGGCAATGATTTCTCCTTCTTCGCCCAGAAGAACGTGGTGCAGCTCAACGACACCCACCCCGTCATGGCTATCCCCGAGCTGATCCGCCTGCTGGAGAAGGAAGGCATGACCTTTGACGAGGCGTTCCTCATTGCCCGCAGGACCTTCGCCTACACCAACCACACGGTGATGCAGGAGGCCCTGGAGAAGTGGAACCTGGAGCTGCTGGCCTCGGTGGTGCCGGAGATCGTCGCCATCATCCGGCAGATTGACGAGCGCTTCAATGCCGAGATGGCCTCAAAGGGCCTGGAGGTGAAGCCCACCCGCTGCATCATCTGGGACGGCACGGTGCACATGGCCCAGCTGGCGGTGTACGCCACCTTCGCCACCAACGGCGTGGCGGCCATCCATTCCCAGATCCTCAAGGACGATGTGTTCGCCGACTGGTATGCTGTGTACCCGGAGCGGTTCCAGAACAAGACCAACGGCATCACCCAGCGGCGGTGGCTGGGGCTGTGCAACCCGGAGCTGTGCCAGCTCATCAGCGGGAAGATCGGCGACGGCTTCCTGACCGACCTGTTCCGTCTGGAGCAGCTCAAGCCCTTCATTGACGATCAGCTGTGCGACGACTTCATCGCCGTGAAAAAGGAGAAGAAGCGTCAGCTGGCCGCGGAGATCCTCAAGCGGGAGGGCGTTGCCCTTGACCCGGACATGATCTTCGACGTGCAGGTGAAGCGTCTGCACGAGTACAAGCGGCAGTTCATGAACGCGCTGTCCATCCTGGCGATCTACTTCCAGCTCAAGGACGGCACGCTGACGGACTTCACCCCCACGGCGTTCATCTTCGGCGCGAAGGCCGCCCCCGGCTATGACCGGGCCAAGGCCGTCATCCACCTGATCAACATGATCGCCGCCCTGGTCAACAGCGACCCCGATACCTCCGACCGGCTGAAGGTGGTCTTTGTGCAGAACTACAACTGCTCCTACGCGGAGAAGATCATCCCCGCGGCGGACGTGTCCGAGCAGATTTCCCCTGCGGGTACCGAGGCCAGCGGCACCGGCAACATGAAGCTGATGCTGAACGGCGCCGTGACCCTGGGCACCTTCGACGGCGCGAACGTGGAGATTGTGGAGCAGGCGGGCCGGGAGAACAACTACATTTTCGGCGCGACGGTGGATGAGCTGAACGTCCTGAAGGGCCACTACCGTCCCCGGGATCTGTACGAGGCCGATCCGCTGATCCGCCGGGTGCTGGACGCGCTGACCGACGGCACCTTCCCCGACGAGGACGGCAAGCTGGCGGAGCTGAAGTCCGCCATCCTGGACGGGGCCAGCTGGCATGCCCCCGACCACTACTTTGTGCTGAAGGACTTCCGTAGTTACCTGGACGCCAAGCTTCAGGCCAACCGGGACTACCGCGACAGCCGCGCCTTCGCCCGCAAGTGCCTGATGAATGTGGCCAGTGCAGGCAAGTTCTCCTCCGACCGCACCATCACCCAGTACGCCAGGGAAATCTGGAACGTGTAAGCCGGTTTCATCCGGCTGGATGCCTGATACCATGGCAGCAGAAAGCCGCAGCCTCCGTGTTGTACCACGAAGGTTGCGGCTTCTGTTTTGTTTTGCTCATTCCACCCGGCGGAGCCTGCTGAGCATGGGCGCGGGATTCAGATGCCCGATGTACAGGCTGCCCTGCCCGTCGCCGCACATGCTGTGGCCCATCAGGGGTGATCCGGCGGGGGATGCCATCAGCCCCTCCAGGGTCAGCTCCTGCTCGTTGAAGACCAGCATGCCGTCCGCGTTCTGGCAGCAGAAGACGTACTCCCCGTCGCCCCACAGCGTGCTTGCGCCATACATGCAGTTCCTGGGATACCAGGGCGCAAAGCAGCGCAGCAGCCCGCCGTCCCGGTCGAAAACCTCCACCCGGAAGTTGTCCCTGTCCGCCACCCAGACCCGGTCCTGCCCGTCCACCCACAGGGCGTGGGGAAGCCGGAACTGTCCCGGACCATCCCCGGGGCCGCCGAAGGTCAGCGTCAGCCGGCCCTCCCGGTCAAAGCGGTGGACGGAGGCGTTGCCGTAGCCGTCGCAGGCGAAGATGTCGCCCCGGGCCGTTTCCACCACGCCCGTGGGCAGGTTGAAGGGCTCCCCTGCCCTGCGCACGGTGTACAGGTTGTGGGGATAGGGTACCTCCGGGCGGAAACCGTTGTCGCAGGGGTGATCCTTCTGCCCCAGCTGCATGACCACCTCACCCCGGCGGGTCAGCTTGTAGGCCACGTGCCGCGCTGAATCGCAGACCCACAGGCAGCCGTCCGGGGCGAAGCTGATGCCATGCTCGCTGCCGAAGTCCAGCGCCGCGCCCAGGGTATGCATGTAGCGTCCATCCGGATCAAAGGCAATGATGGGGTGCTCGTGGTTCCGCGTCAGCGCGTAAACGCAGCCGTCCTCCGCCGCGGCCACGCCCGCCACCGGCATGGCCGGGAGGCTCCGGGGCAGCACGCCCCAGGAGGGCTCAAGCTCCCAGCGTCTGCTGCCGAATTCGATGATGGTGCGGCTCATCCGCATGACTGATTCCTCCTTTTATTTATCCCTTGACCGCGCCCAGCGTCACACTCTGCAGGAACTTGTCCTGCAGGCACAGGAAAGCGATCATCATCGGGACGGTCACCAGCGTACAGCCTGCCAGCACCAGATCGTAGGGCGTACCGGCGGTATCGCCACCCACGGTCAGCGTCGGCAGAATGACCATGATGGGCTTGTAGTCCACCTTGGTAATCATGATCTTCGGGTAAAGGAAATCGTTCCACTTGGCCAGGAACTGCAGGATGGCCAGCGCGCCGATGGTGGGTACGCTGGTGGGCAGGATGATCTGGCTGTAGATCCGCGTATGCCCCGCGCCGTCAATGCGCGCCGCCTCAATCAGCTCGTTGGGAATGGAATCCATGAACTGCCGGAACATGAACATGGCAAAGGTGTTGGCCGCGGCAGGAATGATCTGCACCTGATAGGTGTTCAGCCAGCCCATGCGGGAGAAGATCAGGAACTGGGGCGTCAGCAGCAGCTCGCCGGGCACCATCATCGTCAGCATGAACATCATGAACAGCAGGTTCTTGCCCCGGAACTGGTACTTGGAAAAGGCAAACCCCGCCATGGACGCCAGCACCAGCTGCAGCACCGTGGTGGTGGACGCAATGAACAAGGAGTTGAGGAACGTCCGGGTAATCACGCCGGAATTGTAGCCCAGCAGGCGGACATAGTTGTCCAGCGTGGGCTCCTTGGGCAGACCCGCGGCGTTGCTCATCAGCTCGCCCATGCTCTTGAAGGAGCCGGATACCATCACAAACACCGGATAGACGGACACCAGGCAGAAGAAGATCAGCACGGCATGGAGCACAACCTTCAGCACCCGCATTTTGTGGCTGTAGGAGCCACGGGCCGCGATATTGCTCATGTCAGTCCTCCTCCCGCATCAGGTACATCTGAAACAGCGTCATCAGTATGATGATCACCACAAGGATCCATCCCGCCGCGCTGGCCATACCGAACACGCCGCCGTTGATGTTGGTGGTGATCATGTTCACATAGGGCGCAACGGACAGCGGCGCCTCCTCCTTGGCGATGATCAGGTTCGGCTCCGTGTACAGCTTGAAGGCGCCAATCGCGTAGGTTACAAAGGTCAGCTTGAAGATAGGCTTCATCATCGGGATGGTGATGCGGAACAGCTGCTGCACGGCGTTGGCGCCGTCCACCACGCTGGCCTCCAGCACCTCGTTGCTGATGGTGGTCAGGCCGGAGAGGAAGATGATGAAGTACCAGCCGATCTGCCGCCAGGTGATCATGCAGACGACGGGAATCTTCATCAGCTTGGAATCGCTGAGGAAGGGAATCTCCGTGTGCAGCACCTGGTTGATCACGCCCACCTGGCCGCCGAAGATGACCTTGAACACCAGCGCCGAGGCTACCACCGCGCAGACCTGGGGCAGGAAGATCAGGGGCTTGTAGATCTTCTGATAGCGGGAGATGGTTTTGGAGCGGACAATGACCGCCAGCAGGAAGGCCAGGATCATCACGGGAATGAAGCTGAAGATGAAATACTCAAAGGTGTTCAGCAGGCAGTTCCACATGGTGCTGTAGTTCAGCAGCCGGCGGTAATTGTCCAGCCCCACCCACTTCATGGCGCCATAGCCCTTGTACTTGGTCAGGCTGATGTAGAAGGAGTAGCACACCGGGTAGAGGAAAAACGTCAGAAACGAAATCAGGAATGGCAGGATGAACAGGTAGGGCGCCGACTTTTCCCGCAGCCTGCTGCTGCGGGGGCTGCGTCCGGGCTTGCTTGCGATCATTGTATCCACCTCTCTGCTGCATGGCTGCGCCGCGCAGGCCGCCGCCGTACCGGGGAAAAGAATGGGGGCTGGGAGACCGCAGAAGACTCCCAGCCCCCGGGGTTCAGGGTTGTCGATCAGTCGTAGGCATTGCCGATCTGGTTGATCAGGTCAGCCTGCGCGTTGTTCAGGGCCGTGTCAAGGTCGATGTTGCCGTTGACGTACTCATCCAGGTAGCTGACCACGATGGTCTGCTCGGTGGAGAAGGTGGGGGTGTAGGGGTAGGACTGCAGATACTCCATGCCCTGGAAGTACACGTCGCGCAGCTCGGGGCCGAAGTAGCTGTGCTCGGCATAGGTGGGATCGGTCTTGGCGGACTCAATGGGCGGAATGATGCCGTTGATGCCGAAGACGGTCTTGCGGTACTCGGGGTCGAAGCTGTACTTGGCCAGGATGTCCGCCGTCAGCTCAGGATGGGCGCTGTCCTTGGGCACAACCCAGATGCCCATGCAGGCCTCGGAGCCGGAACGGAATTCCTCGGGCCACAGGCAGCAGCTCCACAGACCAGCCTGATCGGGGCACCAGTTGATCAGGTGCTGCTTCATCCATGAGCCGGTCAGCTGGGAGGTCAGCTTGCCCTCGGTGAAGGCCGCCTGCCAGTCGGCGGACCATTCCACGTCGGTGGAGAAGCAGCCGCTGTCGTAGAGCTTCTTCAGCTGCTCGAAGGCCGCGCGGACGTTCTCGTCGGATGCAATGTTGAAGTCGCCGTTCTCATCGCAGAAGGAGCCGCCGTTGCCGGAGAGCAGCATGATCAGGTCGTAGGGATTGAAGGGCGGAATGTAGTTCTCGATGTAGGTGCCGGTCTTGTCATGGACGGTCCGGGCAGCCTCGATCAGCTCATCCACGGTCTTGACCTGGGTGGGATCCACGCCGGCCTGCTCGAAAATGTCGCTGCGATAGTACCAGATCTTGGGCTTGACTTCCTGCGGCAGGCAGTACACGCCGCCGTCCTCGCCCTTCATCAGGTCGTACACCGCGGGGATGATTTCGTCCTGATAGGGGGCCACCGCCACGGTCATGTCATAGAGCAGACCCGCCGCATAGAACTCGGCGAACTGGGTGTAGTTCAGGCGGACCATGTCCGGCAGGGGCTCGCCGGAGGCCAGCAGCAGGCGCATGTACTTGGTGGTGTCGTCGGTGAGCACCACCTCGATGTCCACCTTCGCGTCCATCTCGGGGAACTGCTCCAGCAGCTCATCGTTGAGCCGCTCGAAGGTCTCGACGCTGTTCCAGACCAGCATCTGCAGCTTCACGGGTTCGCCGTCGTACAGGCCGTCCGCCAGGGACGCCAGGGGCGCCGTCAGCATACACAGCGCCACAACCAAGGCCAGGATCTTCTTCATGGGGAAACCTCCTTTGCTTTTTCTAAACGCCGCCTCTTCAGGCTGCATATAGATCTTTCTCAATGCGGTTTTTCCTGTCCGTGAATTCATCATACGGCATTTGCATGGCGTTGAAAAGGCGTAAAATCCTACGCTTTTGCGCAATTTTCTACGGTCGTCTATACTTATCTGGTCGGATTGTTGTATAATTTGGACAACCTCATTGTCCATCCCAAACCCCACGCAGGAGGAATGAACCATTGAAGCTGCTAATCGCCGAGGACGAGCAGGCCACCCGGGAAGGGCTGCTGCAATGCATTCCTTCCTACTTCACCCAGGTGCGCGCCACCGGCAACGGCCAGGCGGCCTATCAGATCGCCCTGGAGATGAAGCCGGACGTGCTGCTGTGCGATATCCGGATGCCAAAGCTCAACGGCATTGAGCTGGCCAGCCTGCTCCGGCAGCACTTTCCGGATATTCACATCCTGTTTATCAGCGGCTATTCCGACAAGGAATACCTGAAGGCCGCCATCGCCCTGCAGGCGGACGGCTACCTGGAAAAGCCCATCGACGAGGCGGAGCTGGATCGCTTCCTGAACCGCGCTGCTGAGCAGATCCGCGCCCGGCACAGGGACGAATCCCAGCAGGAGCAGCTGCAGCAGCGGGCCTGTCTGTACGACCGGCAGCAGCTTTTGCAGAGCCTCCTGCGCTGCCCGGAGCGTCTGCCGGAGGCGCTGCGCATGAACGATGCCCTGGCCGGCCCGCTGTGCCAGGCGGGGCAGTATCTGGCCGTATGCCTGCACCTGGGTTGGGACGACGCTGCCGCCACCCAGCTGAGCGATACGCCGGATCAGCAGCTGGCGGAGCTGATCCGCAAGCAGCTGCCGCCAACCTCCCTCTGCTCCGCCCAGACCAGCACCTACATCGGCGCGGTGGTATGGGGCGAAGCCGCCTCCCCAGGGGATATCCACCGCTGCCTGGAAAACGCCCTCCACGCCGCTCTCGCCGCGCGGCCCCACCTCAACCGGGTGCAGGTCTGCCTGTCCCAGGTCTGCGACAGCATTCATCAGCTGCACCCCCTGTACAAGGCCGCCCGCGCCCAGACCCAATGGCTCTGCTTCGCCAGCGAGCGCAGCCTGGTCTGCTCCATGCTGCCCACAGGCGCAGCGCCCCCGCCGGAGGATCACTCCGCCCTTCTGGCACAGCATCTTCGCGCCCATCGTCTGGCGGATGCACGGCGGCTCATCTCCGAGCAGAGCGCAGCCATTGTCCGCCAGGGCACCGGCTCCATCCCCGCCGTGCGGCAGTATTATGAGAAGCTCCTGTCCGTCTATATCGGCATCCAGGGGGAGCAGCAGCCGCTGGGCTCCATGAACTCCATGGAGCTGCTCTCCGCCTTCAGCCGTCTGGATACCCTGCCGGAAATGACCCGCTTCCTCCTGGTGCACATTGACGATCTGCTCCCGCCCATTCCCGTGCCCGATCACGCCAGCGACAAGGTCGTCCAGGTGATGGACTGTATCCGCCGCAACCTGGCAGATTCCGCCCTGTCCGTGCAGTCCATCGCCGCCAGCATGGGGCTGACGGAGAATTATCTCTCCGCCCTGTACAAGCGGGAAACCGGCCGCACGCTGCACAAGGACATTATCGAGCTGCGGCTGGAGCGCGCCCGGTACCTGCTGCTGCGCGGGTTCAGCCTGGCCGCCGTGGCGGAGAAGACCGGCTTCAGCTCCGCGGGGTACTTCCAGACCGTCTTCAAGCGGCAGATGGGCATCAGCCCTGCCGAGTACGTCCGCCGCCATCGCCAGGGGACTGCGGAGGAGGATGCGCCATGAAGCTGCTGAAATCCTTCAGCCGCAGCGGTATCCGCACCAAGCTGAGCATCGTCATGCTGCTGATGACCCTGCTGCCCCTGTGCGCCATGTTTCTGGCCACCCGCGTCAGCGTGCAGCAGGAGCTGCGCAGCCAGTACAGCCAGACCTACGCCCGGTCGCTGAACCAGGTCAGCAGCTACGCCTCGGACAAAGCCTGCCTGGCACGCAGCCTGGTAACCATGCTCTGCGGCGATGTGGACGTGCAGGCCGGTACCTCCTTTGCCACGCTGAACCGCAGCGATTATGAAAGCGCCTGGTACACGGACATCTCCCACAGGCAGGTGGTGTATTCCGGATACCTGCTGGGCGCGGCGTCCCGTGTATACCTCTACAGCGACAGTCTGGGCACCAGCTTCTTCAATTCCAGCGTCTATGGCCAGCTCACCCCCGGACAGCGGCTGCGCTTTGAGCGCTGGCTGGTGGACGACGACTCTCCCTGCATCTTCCTGACCATGGACGAGGACGCCCTGGGCCGCAAGCCCAAGTACCTCTACCTGATTGCGAAAATCCCCAGCGTACAGCAGCTGGACGCCCGGCTGGGGCTGATTCAGGCCAACCTGTCCCTGTCCATGTTCGAGAATATCCTCAAGACGGCGCCGGGCAGCCCCAACACCACCTTCTACCTGCTCAACGGTGAAGGCCAGGCCTTTCTTCAGGCGGGGCCGGAGCCCATCGACGCGCCGCTGATGGCCCAGCTGACCTCCCAGCTGGCTGCCTGCGCACCCGCCCAGGAGGAGCTGGCCACCATCTCCCTGGCCGGGCGCTCTTACCTGGCGGGGATGGTGGGCATCGAGGGAACGGACTGGTATGCCGTCATGCTGGCCCCTACCAGCGATATGGCCAACATCACCCGCCGGGCGGATTCCATCCTGCTGCTGACCATCGCCGTGCTGCTGATGATTATCCTGCCCGCCACAGCGCTGGTGGCCCGCAGCTTCACCAAGCCGATTCTATCCCTGCGCCAGGGCGTGCAGGCCATTGCCGACGGCGATTACACTGTCACCGTTCCCCCCTGCGATACCCCGGAGATCAACCAGGTTATCGACAGCTTCAACCTGATGGTTGAGCGTACGCGGGAGATGATGGCCCAGCAGTACGAGATGGGCCAGAGCCTCAAGAGCGCGGAAATGCAGGTGCTGCAGGAGCAGATCAACCCCCACTTTCTCTACAATACGCTGGACCTTTTGCACTGGCAGGCCCGCAAGGCCGGGGCGAAGGATATTGACGATGTGGTCTACGCCCTGTCGGAGTTCTACAAGCTGAGTCTGGGCCGGGGCGAGGAGATCGTCACCATCGACCATGAGCTGAGGCATGTCAGCGCATACATGCGCATTCAGAACATCCGCTTCGCCAACCGGATCCGACTGACGGTGGATGTGGAGGCCGCCGTGCGCGACTGCTCCATCGTCAAGCTGGTGCTGCAGCCGCTGGTGGAAAACTGCATCCAGCACGGCATCCGGGAAAAGGACGACGAGTCCGGCACCATTGTGATCCGCGGCTGGATGGAGGAGCACGACGCGGTGCTGACCGTCAGCGATGACGGCATCGGCATGGATGAAGCCACACTGGCCAGCATCCTGACCCGTGAGCGCGCCGGATACGGTGTGCGCAACGTCAACGACCGCCTGGTGCTGCATTACGGCAGCGCCGCCAGCCTGCGCTACGAATCGGTACCCGGCAAGGGCACCACGGTTACCCTCAGGATCCCCGACGCCCGATAAAGCGAACCTTCCGGGCCGCGTCCCGGCAAACGATAAAGGAGTGTTGTTGCATGAATCCCAGGCTTGCGAAAATTCAGGAAAAAATCCGGAACGGGCAGCCCGTCGTGGGCGTGTTTGAGGAACTGGCTGATTCCTCCATCAGCGAGATCGTCGGCTATTCCGGCTGCGACTTCGCCTGGATCGACACGGAGCATGGCATGATGGACCGCCGGGAGGTGTACCATCATGTGATGGCCGCCCAGTCCGCAGGGGCCTGCGCCTTTGTCCGCGTCCCCGGCGTGGAGTACCAGCAGATCAAGCACGTCCTGGACATGGGCCCGGACGGGGTCATCTTCCCCTTCGTCAACAGCGCGGAGATCGCCCGTACCGCCGTCGCCGCCTGCACCTACCCCGCCGATGGCGGCAAGCGCGGCATCGGCCCGCTGCGCGCCATTCATTACGGCGTGGATTCCGAGCCGGCCTACCTGGAGGTCGCCAAGGACGAGGTCTGGAAGATCTTCCAGATTGAAAGCATGGAGGCCGTACCCCATCTGGAGGAAATCGCTGCCGTGCCCGGCTATCAGTCCCTGTTTGTGGGGCCGGCCGATCTGGGCATGTCCATGGTGGGCATTCCGGCAGAGCGTAAGGCTGAGCTGACCCGGGAGATTCAGGCGCGCGTGGGCGAGCTGGCCCGCAAGCACGGCAAGTACGCGGGCTCCTGCGCAGGCCCCACCAAAGCCTCCTGCCTGGAGCTGATGTCCCGCGGCATCCAGTGGATGACCATCGCCCAGGACGTCCGCATCCTGTCCGGCGCGCTGACCGACGCCATCCGGGACATCCATGGATAAGCCGCTCATGCTGGCGGAGATCCCCAGCTTCATCTGCTCCGACGGGCAACTGGATCTGCCCGCGGTGGCAGCCGCCGTCCGCCGCTTGATCCAGGCGGGCTATGACGCGCTGCTGGTTGTCGGCCCTGCGGGCGAGTATGCCTCCCTGACCCTCCCGGAGCAGGAGCGCCTGATCACCTGCGCGCTGGAGGCCGCCGAAGGCAAGGCCCGCATCTTCGCCGGAGCCCTGGAGGCAGGCACGGACAAGGCGGCGCTGCGCATTGCGGAGCACGCGTCATTGGGCTGTCACGGCCATGTGTGCCTTCCCGCGCACTATTTCACCTTCCGCAATCCCGGCGAGCTGCTGGCTCATTTCCGCGCCCTGGCGGAGACGGATGGGGGCGTCGTCATCCTGGACAGCCCGCAGCATGTGGGCTATGCCCTGCCGGAGGATATGCGCATGCAGCTGCTGGACCTTCCCGGGATAGAGGGCGTTGTGGCCCTGAGAAGCCTTCAGACTGGCTGGGAGGGCGAGCCGGAAACGGCGCTCATTCGCCCCGGCGACGGCCGGATCAGCCGCACAGCCTTTCTTTTCCCGTACCTGTGCCGCTGCGAAAGGCTCAGCGACACCGTCCGCTATACCCTGCAGCGGCTGCTGACGGTGCATGCGCATCCCGCCGCCGTCATCAAGCATGCGGCGCAGTATCTGCATCTGTGCCGCAGCGGCTGCGTTCTCCCGCCAGCCCCGGGGCTGAGCGAACGGGACAAGCGCGATGTGGAGACGTACTGCACGCTCCTGGCGCAGGAAGAGAGGCTGCTGCATGAATAAAGCGCTGTACGGCATCGTTCCCGCGCTGATCACCCCGCTGAACCAGGATCGCACCCTGGACGTGGCCAGCCTGGAGCGGCTGATTGAGCATCTGCTGGCAGGCGGGGTGCACGGCATCTTCGCCGCAGGCATGACCGGCGAGGGCGCGGCGCTGCCCCCGGACATGCTCCGCCAGCTGATCCGCGAATGCGCCAGGATCATCCACGGCCGGGTTCCCCTGTGCGCCGGCGTGCTGGAAAGCAGCGCCCGCAGAACCATCGAGACAGCCCTGCAGCTGGCCGACGCAGGCGCGGACATGCTCAGCACCACCGTACCCTATGCCCCGCCCGTGCCGGAGCAGGAGGAAATCCTTGCGCACTTTGACCTGATCTGCCGCAGGGTGGACATGCCCTGGATGGTGTACGGCAACGCTGGATGCATGACCAGCATCCAGCCGGACACCATGGGCCAGCTGGCCCGCCTGCCCGGCATTTGCGCCATCAAGGACACCCGCCCGGACTTTGAGGGGCACCTGAAGAACATCATGGCCGTGCGCGGTGGCCATGCCGCGCTGCTCTCCGGCGGGGAGTACCTGGTGGGCCCCGGTATGCTCTTCGGCGCGGACGGCAACATTTCCGGCGCGACCAACCTGTTCCCCCGTCTGTTCCGCAGCCTGTATGACGCGGCGAAGCAGGGCGATGCCGCTGCCGTTGCCGCCTGCAGCGAGCGCATTGCCCGGATTCATGCCATGACCGCCCTGCCCGGCGCATGCTGGCTGGCGGTATTCAAGTACGCGGGCAGCTGCATGGGCCTGATGCAGCCCTGGTGCTGCCGTCCTGCCCAGCCCCTGACGCCCCGGCAGGCCAGCGTCGTCCGCCGGATGCTGGCGGAGCTGGACGAGCCCATACCCGACTGACGGACGTCCGGTGCGTGTCCCATGCGACCCGCAAAAAAACGGCACAGGCCGCACCCCGGGTTCCCCATGGCGGAGGAGTCTTCCTGACAGGAGGCTCCTCCGCTTGGCTTATCCATACGAGACATTCATTTGTTTCAGAAACTTGCCGTCGGCAGACTGCCAACGAAAATCGGCGACATGACACCGAGGGAGGCTGTAAGACCGACCAAGTGGATGCAATGCCTGCATTGCGCCGCTGTCGTCTCGACGCACAAAGTGTGTCGAGACCGAATAGCGCGAGCGGCCGGGAGGAGGGTTTTGCCCTCCGGCCAGCGCGTGCGTGCAAAACTCAAAAAGTGGCCGCCGGGCCACTTTTTTGACGCGCCTCGCGCGCACCTGTCCTGCTCCCAGGCATACCCTGTCACTGACGGCAGGTCGCAGCCACAGGCGAACCTGCCGGGGAAGGAAGTGAAGCATGCCCGACCTTGCCTACCTCCGTGTGCAGGCCGTCACCCGGACGTTCCAGAGCGGCGCAGGCAGTGTGACGGCCATCCGGGACGTGAGCTTTGGGGTGCGGCGGGGAGCGTTCCTGTCGATCCTCGGGCCCAGCGGCTGCGGCAAATCCACGCTGTTCAACCTGATCGCTGGCCTCCTGACCCCTACATCCGGCGACGTGACCATCGGCGGGGCGTCCGTGGTGAACAGGCCCGGGCAGGTAGGCTATATGCTGCAAAAGGATCTGCTTCTCCCCTGGCGCACCATTGAGGACAACATCACCCTGGGGCAGACGCTGCGGGGCGTATCCCGGCGGGAGGCCCTTGCCCAGGCCGCGCCGCTGATCCAGCGCTGCGGCCTGCACGGCTTTGAGCAGAGCCGTCCCAGCCAGCTCTCCGGCGGTATGCGCCAGCGGGCGGCGCTGCTGCGCACGCTGCTCACCGGCAAGGAGGTGCTCCTGCTGGACGAACCCTTCGGTGCGCTGGACGCCATCACACGGCTGCAGCTGCAGCTGCTTTTGACGGATATCTGGCAGGAGCTGCGCAAGACCATTCTGTTCGTGACCCATGATGTGGACGAGGCGCTGCTGCTCTCCGATGAGATTCTGCTGCTGACCGCCCGTCCCGGACGGGTGCTTGACCGCATCACCGTGCCCATGCCTCGTCCCCGCACCCCCGCCATGCTGGCCGACCCCGCCGTCGCCGCCCGGAAGGCGGACATCATGGCCTTGCTGTGGAAGGAGGTTGGCGATCATGACCAGGCTGAATGAGCCTGCCACCGGTGTGAGCGAGGCCCGCGCGCCGGAAAGGCGGATCATCCGCCTGTGGCGGTGGGGGCTGCTCATCACGCTGATTCTCCTGTGGGAGGCGGGATCAAGGCTGGGCTGGCTGGACGCGTACTTCTTCTCCAGCCCCACGGAGATTGTGCACACCGCCCTGGTCAAAGGACGCACCGGCGGCCTGGGCCGGGACATCCTGTACACGGGCATGTCCACGCTGCTGGGCTTTGTGCTGGGGACGGTGATCGGCTCACTGGTGGGGCTGCTCTTCTGGTTCTCCCGGCGGACGGCGATGGTAGCGGAGCCCTGGCTGGTGGTGCTCAACGCCCTGCCCAAGCTGGCCCTGGCCCCGGTGCTGGTGATTCTCTTCGGCATCGGCTTCTCCAGCAAGGTGGTGCTGGCCTTCCTGATGACAGTGGTGACGGCAGCCATTTCCGCCTGGAGCGGCGTGAAGGCCGTGGATCCTGCGCTGACTACGCTCCTGTACTCCCTGGGCGCGCGGAAGCTGCAGGTGTTCCTCCACCTGGTGGTACCCTCCGCCATGCCCTGGATGATCTCCGGCCTGCGGGTGAACATCGCCCTGTCCATGGCGGGGGCCATCGTGGGCGAATTCATCGCATCAGACAGGGGGCTGGGGCGTATGATTGTTTACGCCGGCACCACCTTCGACCTGAAGCTGGTCTGGGTGGGTGTGGTGGTGCTGTCCGTGCTGTCGGTGCTGATGTACCTGGGGGTGGTGGGGCTGGAGAAGCTCCTTGCCCGCCGCTGGTCCGACGGCCAGGACGCATCCGGCCGGCCCTGATCCCTTCCCCCATCAACCCAAAGGAGGATGATGCCCATGAAGCGTATCCTTGCCCTGACGCTGACAGCCCTGCTGCTCCTTTCACCCCTGACCGGCCTGGCGGAAGCGGAGCCGCTGCGCAAGCTCACCGTGGCCGAGCCGGTGCATCTCATCGGCTACCTGCCCCTGTACGTGGCCATCCACGAGGGCTACTTCGCCGAGGAGGGTCTGGAGGTGCAGGTGGTGCAGGCTACCGGCGGCGCGCACGTGACCGCCGTGGTGTCCGGCGACGCCTTCGCCGTTATCGGCGGCGTGGACAGCAATTGCCTGGCCAACCGGGGCAACAGCGATCCCGTCATTGCCATCTGCAACTGTGTCAACCGGGCCAACGTGTACCTCTTCGCCCGCACGGGGCTGGCCCCGGCTTCCTCCTCGGACGAGGACATGGCGGCCTTCCTCAAAGGCAAAACCATTGTGGCCGGACGCTACGGCGGCTCGCCCAACGTGCTGACCCGTTATCTGCTCAAGCAGGTGGGCCTTGACCCCGACCAGGATGTGACCCTGGTGGAGAACGCCGACGCCTCCACCGTGACCGCCATGCTGCAGCACGGCCAGGGCGACATCGGCAACGGCGGCGAGCCGCAGATCATGGAGGGCGTGACGGCTGGCATCTGGTCGGAGCCCTTCGTGAAGTTCCCTGACCTGGGGGACTATGCCTACTCCGTCATCGGCGTGAAGCAGTCCACCATCGAAGGCGATCCCGACACCTGTCTGCGGTTTGTCCGCGCGCTGATGCGGGCTTTGGCGGCCGTGCAGGAGGATCACACCATGGCAGCCCGGGTGCTGGAGAAGGAGTTCCCCACCCTGACGGAGGAAGGCCGGCAGGCAGCGCTTGACCGGGCCTATGAGGATCGGCTGTGGAGCCCCGACGGCGTGATCAGCCAGGCGGCGGTGGACACGCTGATGGAGGTCATCATCGCCTCGGGCCTGTACGACGGAACCTACACCTATGACGGGCTGGTCGACATGCGCTTTGTTCAGCATGTGAACGAGGAATTCGGGGAATAAGCCAAAGGCCGCCGTGATGTACTAGGCACGGCGGCCTTTTTCCCCGGAGGAAAAAACTTCGCCCTTTTTCCAAATTAGCACTTGCATTTCTCCGCAGGCTGTGCTATAATATCATCCGTTGACACCGCATGGGATTATAGCTCAGTTGGTTAGAGCGCCACGTTGACATCGTGGAGGTCAGAGGTTCGAGCCCTCCTAATCCCACTTTCGCCGCAAGTTCTGTACAGCAGGGACTTGCGGTTTTTTTGTTGTCATGAAAGAATTCGCATATTTTCATTGTATTGTACGGTTTGTTACTTGACCAGAGGAGATAAAACAGCTACAATACCATCATCCGGGGAATACGATCTGGAAGCATCGCAGGGATCCACGTCATTCGTTTATTGCCTGAAACAGATGGGCCGGGGTTTGCGGGGGTATTCTTCCGCGCCCGCTGTGCTGCCGCGCGGTTTGTCAGGAACATTGTCATCCTGGCGGAGCAGGCAGCCCGCCGTTGACTCATGGCCCGGGATGATGATCCGATTGGTTGCGTCCGAAAGGAGCCGTACCGATGAAGCTGCTGTTTGTTGAGGATGAGTTCTATACGCGCAACGGAATACTGCAGAGCATTGACTGGGCCGGGCTTGGCATTGATCAGGTGGAATGCGCCAGCAACGGCCGGGAAGGCCTGGAGAAGCTGTCGCTGTGCCCCGATATTCTGCTGACGGATATCCGCATGCCCTATGTGACGGGCCTGGACATCGCCAAGGAGCTCAAGCAGAACGATCCGGACGCGGAGGTCATTATCCTGAGCAGCTATTCCGACAAGGAGTACCTGTTCACCGCCATCTCCCTGTCCGTGGTGTCCTACATTGAGAAGCCAGTTCAGCTGCCTGAATTGATCCAGGCGCTGACGCAGGCCGTGGGCCGGCGCAGGGAGCTGCAGATGCTCCGCCAGCTTGTCCGTAAGCCCGCATTCTCCTCCCTGCCCGACGGGGACAATCCTTCCTACCGCCATTCCACGCGCATGGCCCTGCAGCTGATCAGCCAGCGCTTCTCCGAGGAGCAGTTCAACGTCAACACCCTGGCCGAGGAGCTTCATATGACCCCCGTTTACCTGACCACCAGCTTCCGGGAGGATACGGGGCGCACCATCAAGAGGGTGCTGACCGACGTGCGCATCGAGGCGGCGAGGCAGTACCTGGCAACCACCAATCTCTCCATCGGCGAGATCGCCCACCAGACGGGCTACGGCAGCGCGAATTATTTCTCCAAGGTGTTCCGGCAGGAAACCGGCGCATCGCCCAATGAATACCGCGCCCAGCCCGGCAGGCAGGGGGATCCGGCATGAGCAGCATCCTGGCCCGGTTCCGCAACAGCTCCATCCGCATCAAATACCTCCTGGCGGTGGCGGTGCTGGTTCTTACCATGTCCGTGTGCTGCCTGTACATCTTTTCCCACACCTTCAGCAATACCTACGCCACCATCGAGGCCACCACCCGCTCGGAATTCCAGAGCCGGTTCTCCGAGCTGGAGCGCTTTGAGGATCGGCTGAATCATCTGGCCACGCTGTTCCAGAGCGATTCCACCATCATCGGCATGCTGGCGGGGTCGCAGAGCTACTCCGCCCAGGATTATCAGCATGCCCGGCAGGATCTGCTGCCCAAGCTGTACTCCATGCTGGACGGCTCGGACGATTACTTCTGCCGCCTGTACGTGGATTCCGCGCTGGATCTGTCCGACCACAGCTCCCGCCTGCTGATGCTCAACAACGTGCTGGATCAGCCCTGGGCCATGGAAGCCATGGAGGGCTGGGGCTGGCGCAGGTTCTACTCCGCCCAGGCGCTGGAGGCGGAGGATCCCGCGTTGATCGTGCCCATCCGCCGCCTGGACGACTACCCTACCCTGGTGGCCATCCTGCGCATCGACATCCGGCAGCAGGCCCTTCAGCGGATGCTGGCGCTGCCGGAGAACAGCGACTACATGCTGTGCTACCTGGAGACGGCGGAGGGCGAATGCATCGCCGCCACGGGGGATGTGATCAGCTTCGCCGGGGAGCTGGCGGATCCCGAGGCCACCGGTTTTCAGTCCTATGAGCTGAATGAAATCCGGCGGGGCCGGGACACGGTATTCTTCCAGCGGCTGGAGCGTTCGGGCTGGCGGCTGGTGACGGTTTTGCAGCATCAGCCGCTGATGGCCAGCATCGTGGAACAGTTTTCCTTTACGTTCCTGTTCGCCGTCGGGCTTTTGACGGCGGGCATGCTGTGCTCGCTGCCGCTCTTGTGGCACACCACCGCGCGGATCCGGCGGTTCTATGAGCATGTGCGCGCCGCCAATCAGCAGACCGACGGCCTGCACATCACCCCGGAGCGCCTGACGCCCCAGGCGGAGGACGAGATCGGCATCCTGGCCCGGGAGTATAACGCCATGCTGGACCGCATCGACAGCCTGATCCAGGAGCAGAACCAGAGCCGTGAGGAACGGCGGCAGCTGGAGATCTCCGCCCTGCAGGCGCAGATCAAGCCCCACTTCCTCTACAACACCCTGGAGGCCATTGCCTGGATGGCCCGGCTGAACCAGCCGGAAAAGGTGGAAAGCACCGTCTACAACCTGACCCGCTTCTACCGGCTGTGCCTGAGCCGCGGCGCGGACGTGCTGCCCCTGGACAAGGAGCTGGAGATCGTTCGGCACTACTTCGCCATTGCCTCCAGCCGCTATGAATCCAAGTACACGCTGCTGACGGACGTGGACGACAGCGTCCTCACCCTGGAGCTGCCGAAGATCACCCTGCAGCCCCTGGTGGAGAACGCGCTGATGCACGGCCTGCTGGAATCCGGCAAGGAGGAGGGCGAGGTGCGTCTGTACACCCGGCGCAGCGAGGATGGCCAGTGGCAGCTGTGCGTGGCGGACACGGGTGCCCACTTCCCCGCCGAGCGGTGGGAGCAGGTCATGAGCGGCCCCGCGGATATGTCCGGCGGCGGGGAGGGCTACGGTCTTCGCAATGTGGAGAAACGGCTGTGCCTGTTCTTTGACCTGGAGCGCGCATTGCAGCTTGAATACGGCCAGGACGGTCTGACGATCCTGGTTGTCCCCCTGTCGCGGTAACGCGCAGGGGCTTTTTCATGTACAATACGGAAGAAAATTACCCTTTTTCTTTGGTTTTTGATCTTTCTGGGACATCCTTGCCCATGATACAATATCCGTAGAAGAAAATTGGAGAGAGGGTGCCTGCCCCATGACGACTGTCGAACGTACAGTTCAGCCTGATCTGCGCAAGCGAAAGCACGGCTTTTTGTACAACCTGAAAAAGCACTGGCTGCTCTTCCTCATGCTGGTGCCGGCGGTGGCGTATGTGCTGGTGTTCAGCTACGCGCCCATGACCGGCCTGATCCTGGCCTTCAAGCGCTACCAGTACAAGGGCGGCATCTATCTGTCCCCCTGGAACGGCGTGCAGAACTTTGAGGCCCTGATGATCTCCGGCAAGCTGGGCATGGCCACCCGCAATACCCTCTTGTACAACATCGCCTTCATCCTGCTGGGCGTGGTGTTCGAGATGGGCAGCGCCATCCTGCTCAACGAGATTGTGTTCAAGCGCTTCAAGAAGGTCACCCAGACGCTGATGTTCCTGCCCTACTTCATCAGCTGGGTGGTGGTCAGCGCCATCATGTACAACGTGTTCAACTACGAGCGCGGCGTTGTGAACAACGTGATGACCGCCCTGGGCATGAACCCCTTCGACCTGTACAACACGCCCACGGCCTGGCCCATCGTGCTGGTGATGCTCAAGCTGTGGAAGTCCACGGGCTACGGCTCGGTGGTGTACCTGGCGGCCATCACGGGGCTGGATCAGGAGATCTTCGAGGCAGCCACCATCGACGGCGCCAGCGCGTGGCAGAAGGTGCGCCACATCACCATCCCCATGCTGATTCCCACGATGATGATCCTGGTGCTGCTGGGCATCGGCAACATCTTCCGCGGCGATTTCGGCCTGTTCTACCAGACGGTCAAGAGCAGCGCCATTCTGCAGCCCTACACCGAGGTCATCGACACCTACGTGTTCAAGCTGCTGATCAACGACGGCAACATCGGCGTGTCCGCGGCGGCGGGCCTGTACCAGAGCGTGCTGTGCTTTGTGACCATCAGCGTCTGCAACTACCTGGTCAAGCGCGTGCAGCCTGACTATGCGCTGTATTAAGGAGGTGCCAGGATGACTGCTTCGACCCTTCCCACCAAGCATCGCGGCCCCGACCGGCGCATCTGGACGCGGGACAACATCGCCATCAACGCCCTGGGCATCGCCTTCATCGGCCTGTTTGCCCTGGCCTGCCTGATTCCCTTCTACCTGATCGTGATCGCCTCCTTCACCCCGGAGGCCTCCCTGATCCGGGACGGCTACCCCATCATCCCCCACTCCTTTGACCTGCAGAGTTACGCCCTGTGCATCAAGAACCCCACCAGCGTGCTGCTGGCTTACGCCAACACCATCGGCGTGACGCTCATCGGCACGATCATGTCCATCCTGCTGTGCACCATGACGGGCTATGTGCTCTCCCGCAAGGACTTCCCCTACCGCAATCAGTTCTCGTTCTTCTTCTTCTTCACCACGCTGTTCAACGGCGGCCTGGTGCCCTGGTACATCATCTGTACCCGCTACCTCTCCATGAAGAACTCCTACCTGGGCCTGATCCTGCCGCTGATGTTCTCGGTGTGGAACATGATCATCGCCAAGTCCTTCATCGGCGGCATCCCCAGCGCGATCATCGAGTCCGCCAAGATCGACGGCGCCAACGACTTCACCATCTACATCAAGCTGATCATGCCCCTGTCCAAGCCGCTGATCGCCACCCTGGGCCTGTTCTCCGCCCTGGCTTACTGGAACGACTGGTACAACTGCATGCTCTACGTCACCAACGAGAACATGTTCACCCTGCAGTACTACCTGCAGCGCATGCTGGGCAGCGCCCAGGCCCTGAAGCTGGTGGCGGAAAAATCCGGCATCGCGCTGCCCTCCGTGCCCCTGGAGGGCATGAAGATGGCCATGACCATCATTGCCACAGGCCCCATCGTGCTTTTGTACCCCTTCGTACAGCGCTACTTCGTCAAGGGCCTGACCATCGGCGCGGTCAAGGGCTGATTTTCCCCCGTACTTTGGGAACCGGATGGTTCTGAAGGATAATCACAATGAAGGAGGTTTTCCCATGAAGAAACTGGTTGCCCTGGCTCTGGCCCTGTGCATGATGCTTTCCCTGTGCGTCAGCGCCAGCGCCGCGCTGGATCCCACCCTGGTGATCACCGCCACCCCCGAGACCTATGCCAACACCGACCTGAGCCGCGACTACACCGTCAACATTTACCTCATCGGCGACAAGCCCAACGACTGGGCCCGCGTGGAAGAGCTGATCAACGATTACCTCAAGCCCTTCAACACCCGCATTGCCACCACCTTCATGTCCTGGAGCGACTACCAGACCATGTACTCCCTGGTGCTGGCCGGCGGCGAGCAGGTGGACCTGATCTTCACCGCGCCCTGGTGCTACATGTACACCGAGGCCTCCAAGGGCTCCTTCTATGAGCTGAGCGAGGACTTCGTCAGCACCTACATGCCCCTGGCCGCCCAGTATCAGGCCAAGGAGAGCTGGAGCGAGACCACGCTGTCCGGCAAGACCATCGCCGTGCCCTCCAACGTGGCCCAGCCCATGGGCAAGATGGCCGCCATCCGCCAGGATCTGGCCGACAAGCATGGCGTGAGCCAGGTGACCAACTGGGATGAGTACATGACCTACCTGCTGACCATCGCCGAGAAGGAAACCCCCGAATCCGGCATCTACGCTCTGGCTGCCGCCGGCGACAACAACGAGATGTGGGATGTGTACCGTCAGCAGTACGACACCATGCTGGCCCTGGATTCCTCCTACATGGACTTCATGTACAAGTATGACGGTCAGACCCTGCCCACCCGCGACGACATCAAGCTGGTGTACGAGTTTGACGAGTTCCGCGCCTATGCCAAGGACATGAAGAAGCTGGCCGACGCGGGCGCCTGGAGCCGTTCCGCCCTGACCAACACCATCACCGACGACGATGCCTTCGGCAACCTGCAGGGCGCTTCCATCTGCTGGAATGCTTCCGTCTTCACCTACATGAAGCAGGCTGAAAAGACCGAGGGCGTGTACTGCACCGCCTGCGACATCATCAGCGACCACTTCGTGGGCGCCGAAGCCTATTCCAACAACGACATGGCCATCGCCGCCGGCTCCTCCAACCCCGAGCGCGCCGCCATGGTGCTGGATATGCTCAAGTTCGACACCTACCTCAACCGCCTGATCCTCATCGGCATCGAGGGCGAGCACTACACCATCAACGATCAGGGCGAGTACACTCTCACTGACAAGGGCCGCACTGATTATCCGCCCATGGTGGTTTCCGCCTCCTGGGCCATCAAGAACGGCAACCTGACCGAGGCCGGCGCGCCCGAGCGCGAAAAGGCCCTGAGCGACGCCTGGGCAGCCCGCGTGATGTCCAACCCCACCATCACCTTCGTCTTTGACGACAGCAACGTGGCCGCCTACGTTTCCTCCGTGCAGTCCGTGCTGCAGGAGTACGTGCCCATGATCCAGCTGGGTCTGGTGGACGACGTGGACGCCGCCATGGACGAGATGATCTCCCGCTGCTATGACGCCGGCCTGCAGAAGGTGTACGACGAGTTCTACGCCCAGTACGACGTCTGGTACGCCACCCGCTGAGCATTGTCCAATCAACCACACAAGGGGGAGCAGCCAGGCTGCTCCCCCTCTTTTGACAAAGGAGATTGTTTATGGAATACTTCTTCCAAAGCCACGCTGTGCACGAGAAGGCCTTCTTTGGCTTCGACTGGCAGTTCGCTCTCACGGACAGCCGCGACTTTCCCGGAGCCGATGTACCCTGGCGCGTCGTGCAGCTGCCCCACGACTGGTCGGTGGATTATCCCGTGGACGAGAGCGCCCCGTCCTGCGGCTCGGGCGGCTATGCGCGCACGGGCATCGGCTGGTACAGGCGGGTTTTCTCCGCCGCTGTGACGGAAGGCAGCCGCTATGCCCTGCTGTTCGACGGCGTGTTCATGAACTGCGACGTATGGCTGAACGGCCAGCACGTGGGCGGGCATGTCTACGGCTACACCAGCTTTGAGCTGGACATCACCCAAGCCCTGCAGGAGGGCGAAAACGAGCTGCTCGTCCGGGTGGACAACAGCCAGCAGCCCGGCTCCCGCTGGTATACCGGCAGTGGCATCACCCGCAATGTGTACCTTGTGCGCACGGGCAGCGTGCATTTCCGCACCTGGAGCGTCTTCGTCACCGTGCCGGAAATCACCGGGGATCGGGCCAAAGTCTGTGTGCAGGCCGAGGTGCTGGGCGCGTATGATCAGCCGGGTCTGACGCTGGAAACCACGCTCATCGACCCGGACGGTCAGCCTGTGGCCCGGGACTGCGCCGCGCTGGCCCCCGTGGCGAAACTGGCCACCCATCAGCAGCTGGAGGTGGCCCGACCCCGACGCTGGGACATCGACTCGCCCGTGCTGTACACGGCTCTGACGCGGCTGATGCAGGACGGCCGGCTACTGGACGAAATGCAGACTCCCTTCGGTCTGCGGGAAATCGCCTATGACACCGAGAACGGCTTCCTGCTCAACGGGCGCAAGGTCATCATGCAGGGCGTGTGCCTGCACCATGACGGCGGCTGCGTGGGCGCGGCGGTACCGCCCGCCGTCTGGGAGCGCCGCCTGAAAAAGCTGAAGGTCATGGGCTGCAATGCCCTGCGCTGCAGCCACAACCCGCCGGATCCCGCGCTGCTGGACCTGGCGGATACCCTGGGCTTCGTGGTGATGGACGAGGCCTTTGACGAATGGCATCACATGAAGGGCAAGGAGTTCGGCTCCAACACCCACGCCAGCCGGGGCTACTCGGAATGGTTCGACGCCTGCGCGACGGAGGACATGAAGGCCATGGTGGAGCGTGACCGCAACCACCCCAGCATCGTCCTGTGGTCCATCGGCAACGAGGTGCGGGAGCAGAGCATGCCCGATGGCTGGAAGTACGCCCGGATGCTGGCGGGGCTGTGCCACGGGCTGGATCCCACCCGGCCCATCACCCAGGCCTGCGACCAGATGAAGGCCGAGCCCTACCCCGCCACGGAGGCCTTCCTGAACGAGCTGGACATTGTGGGCGTGAACTACGTGGACAGGTGGCGGGAGCGCACGGAAACCTTCTTCGACGAGGAGCGTCAAGAGCACCCCGACTGGCTGCTGCTGGGCACGGAGGACATTGCGGTCAACGGCCGCCGGGGTGATTACGACCTGTCCGCCGAGGCCACCGTCTGGGGCCCGAAGCGCTACGATGCCCGGATGCTCAAGGCGGAGAAGCTGTGGAAGTACATCCGCACCCGGCGCCATGTGATCGGCAGCTTCATGTGGACGGGCGTGGACTATCTGGGCGAATGCTTCTGGCCGGACAAGGGCAGCAGCGCTGGCGTGATGGACACCTGCGGCTTCGAGAAGGACGGCTACTATTTCTACCGCTCCCAGTGGATAAAGGACGAGCCCGTGCTGTATCTCTGCCCCCACCGGAACCTGCATCTTGCGCAGGGCAGCATCTATCCCCTGATCTGCTACACCAACTGTGCCTCCGTGGAGCTGCTGGTGGGCGGGGTCAGCTACGGCGTAAAGGCCTATGAATTCCCCAATCAGGGCATGACCCGGGAATGGGCGCACTTCGACCGGCCCTTCGCCCCCATCACCACCAACGATCTGCACCTGAGCTGGGATATTCCCTTCACGAAGGACGAGGTGGTGGCCATCGGCCGGGATCTGAACGGCCAGGAAATCGCCCGCGCCGTGCTGCGCCCCGCCGGTGCGCCCGACCATCTGGAGGTACTGGCTGACCGCCCGCAAATCCGTGCCGACGGACGGGATGTGGTGCAGCTGGAGATCGCCCTCCGGGACGCCCAGGGCCAGCTGGTGCCCGATCATGACCTGCCCGTCACCGTCCATGTGGAGGGCGGCGAGCTGCTGGGCATGGACAACGGCAGGCCCGATGACCAGACCCTGTACCGCTCCGGCTGCCGCGACACCTTCGGCGGACTGGCCTGCGCCATTGTCCGAGCACCGCGGGTTCCCGGGGAGATCCGGCTGCAGGTGAGCGCACCCGGCGTGCAGGGCGCAGCTGTGACCGTCTCCGCCCGCTGAGTCCGCTGCTATCGATCAGGCCCTTCCCGCCCATGATGCGGGAGGGGCCTTTTCCGTTCCCGTCAGCGGCGGAGCATTTCGGGCGACCGATGATTCCCTCAGCACAAATTGCGCAGGGGGGTCTTCTCAAAAACGGTCAACGGAGTATAATGAAAATTGACCGGTACGGTCGACGGAGGAAGATCATGAACGAGAAGTTCTTTTCGCTCCCGCAGGAGAAGCAGCAGGCCATCATCAACGCCGGCTACCGGGTGTTCTCACGGAATTCCTACCGGAAAAGCCCCATGAGCGAGATTGCCGACGCGGCGGGCATCAGCAAGTCGCTGCTGTTCCACTACTTCCGCAACAAGAAGGAGCTTTACCTGTTCCTGTGGGACACCTGCGCGAAGCTGACCCTGGAAGTCCTCCGGGACTTCCGCTGCTACGAGGGGAACGATCTGTTCGAGATCATGCGCAAGGGGCTGGAGGCCAAGACCAGCCTGATGCGCCGTTACCCGGATCTGGGGGCCTTCGCGCTGAAGTGCTACTACGAGAAGGATCCGGAGGTTCAGCCGGAAATACAGCGGCTCATTGACAAGTACGGCTCCTACAGGAACAACGCCGCCATGCAGCGCCTGAACCCGGAGCAGTTCATCCCCGGGCTGGATCTGGAGATGATGTACCAGGAGATGTTCTGGACGTCGGAGGGCTTCCTGTGGGAGCGGCTGCAGGAGGGCGAGCTGGACATTGAGGGCATGAACCGGGACTTCGGCAAGATGATCGACTTCTGGAAGCAGCTTTATACAAGAAAAGAGGGATCGTGTGGAAGCCATCAGGACGAACCAGCTGACCAAGTCCTACGGGAAGGCCCGGGGCATCATTGACCTGAACCTCCGGGTGGAGGAAGGGGAATTCTTCGGATTCATCGGCCCCAACGGCGCGGGGAAATCCACCACCATCCGCACCCTGCTGGGGCTGATCCGGCCCACGGGCGGCAGCGCCCAGGTGCTGGGCATGGACGTGGGGAAGGACAGGCAGGCCATCCTGGCCCGGACAGGCTACATGCCCTCGGAGGCCGCGTGCTATCCGGGCATGCGGGTGCGGGACATGCTGCGGCTGTCCGCCCGGCTGCGCGGGGCCGACTGCCAGGCGGAAGCCCGCGTGCTGTGCGAGCGGCTGCAGCTGGATCCCGGGCGGAAGGTGGAGGATCTCTCCTTTGGCAACAGGAAGAAGGTGGCCATTGTCTGCGCGCTGCAGCACAGGCCCAGCCTGCTGATTCTGGACGAGCCTACCAGCGGCCTTGATCCGCTGATGCAGCGGGAGTTCTTCGCCATCCTGAAGGAGCGGCATGAGGAGGGAGCTACCATCTTCCTGTCCTCCCACGTGCTGTCGGAAATCCAGCGGAACTGCCAGCGGGCTGCCATCATCCGCGAGGGACGGCTGATCGCCTGCGACAGCGTGGAGGCCCTTTCCCGCACCAGCGCCCGGCGGGTGACCGTCCACGGGCAGATCAACCTGACGGGGCTGGAGGGCATCCGCGACCTGCATCAGGCGGAGGAAGCCGTCAGCTTCCTGTACAGCGGGGACATGAACGCCCTCATCCGCCGCCTGTCCGAGGGCCGCGTGGCTGACCTGACGGTGGCGGAGCCGGATCTGGAGGAAATCTTCCTGCACTACTACACGGAAGGAGGCGAGGCGCAATGACCATCATCCGGCATGAATGGAAGCAGGGCCGCACGTCCCTGGCCGTGTGGACGGCGGGCATCGGCGGGCTGATCGCCATCTGCATTTTCCTGTTCCCCGAAATGAAGGGCGAGATGGAGAGCGTCAGCGACATCTTCGCCTCCATGGGCTCCTTCACCGCCGCCTTCGGCATGGACAGGCTCAGCTTCGGTACGCTGATCGGCTTCTACGGCGTGGAGTGCGGCAACATCCTGGGGCTGGGCGGGGCGCTGTTCGCGTCGTTCATCGCGGTGAGCGTGCTGTCCAAGGAGGAAAAGGACGGCACGGCGGAATTCCTGCTGACCCATCCGGTCAGCCGGGCCCGGGTGCTGACGGAAAAGCTCGTCGCCGTGCTCCTGCAGATTCTCGCGCTGAACGTGATTGTCCTGGCGCTGGCGCTGGGCTCCATCGCGGCCATCGGCGAGGCCGTCCCGTGGAAGGAGCTTCTGCTGATGCACCTGAGCAACCTGCTGTTGCAGGTGGAACTGGCGGGGCTGTGCTTCGGGCTGTCGGCGTTCCTGCGTCGGGGCAGCGTGGGCGCAGGCCTGGGCGTGGCGGCCATGATGTACTTTCTGAACATCATGGCCAACATTTCCGCTGACGCGGAGTGCCTCAAGTACGTGACCCCCTTCGGCTATGCCGAGGCGGCGGACATCGTGTCCACCGGCACGCTGGACGGCGGGATGATCCTCCTGGGCATGGCGTACGCCGTGGCAGCTGTGGCCGTGGGCTATGTCCACTACTGCCGCAAGGATATCCACTGAGTCAGCCTGCGCACGCAAAACGGCGCGGCCCATCCCGGGCCGCGCCGTTTTGTTGTTGTCCGTCACCGCAGGCTTTGAGGCCTCAGCACCGCCACGTGGGGCTGGCAGGACAGATCCCCCGCCGTAATCCTGAGCAGGTCCGCTTCCTCCGCCATGTCCGTGTACAGCCCGGTGAAGTCCTCCACCGGGGCGATGGGCCAGGTGGGATTGGCGGCGGTGCGGTAGTGCATGGGCAGAATCACCCGGGCCTGCAGGCGGGTGGCCACCTCCTTGGCCATGGGCGCGTCGATGGTGTAATACCCGCCCACGGGAATCATCAGCACATCCACCGGGGTCAGCGCCGCCTGCTGCGCCGGGCTGAGGGCGCAGCCCAGATCGCCCAGGTGCGCCACCCGCAGGCCCTCCGCCTCCATGAGGAACAGAAGTGTCCTGCCCCGCTTCGCACCCTGCGCGTCGTCGTGGTACGCCTCCACCGCCGTCACCGTCACGTCCGGGGACAGGGTGTGGACGCCGGGTGCGTCGATCACCCGGGTGTAGCCGCTGATGGTGCTGACTGCGCTGTGGTCGTGGTGCCCGTGGGACACCAGCACCGCGTCCGCATCCACCTTCGTCACGGGATAGCCGCAGCTTTCGTCGTAGGGGTCGGTCACCAGGCGCATGCCGTTTTCCAGCTCGATGAGGAACTTGGCATGGCCGATGCAACTGATAATCATGACGCATCCTCCTTTGTCACGGGGGTCATGGCCCCGCACAGATACGGTATCAGTCCCCCGGGCAGGGGCTCGCGACGGCGCAGCCGGGCGGCCCAGTCCCGGTGCCAGGCGGCGCACAGCCGCTCCAGGGCGGCGCTGCCCGCGTCCCGGGCCTTCACCAGCGCGCGGATATCCTCCCGGGGCGCGTCATCGCCCCCGTGCCGCAAAAGCAGCGACAGGCAGCAGCCCGCTTCCCCCGCAAGCCGTTCCGGCACGGGGCAGTCCGGCGCATCCACCGGATGATCCAGAAGCAGCCAGTCCCCCCGGCGCATGACCGTCCAGCCCGCTTTCTCCGCCAATGCGGTGAAATCCGCCACCGCCGCATCCTCCGCCGCCAGAGGCAGGTCGGTGGCCAGCAGGGCCTCCGGCGCGTCGCTGCGGCGCAGGGCGGGCTTGCGGCGGACAGGCACGGCGGAGAGCAACGTCTGCATGCCCCGGCGCAGCGGGGTCAGCACGGCTGCTCCTGCTGCCCGGCCATATATTCCAGGTGCAGGGTGTTCATGGAGGCAAAGCTCCCCTGCAGATCCACCTGGTACTTCAGGTGCACCGTCCCCCGCTCCGGGGACAGGTCGCACTGCACATGGGTGGCATAAATCGCCATGTCCAGATCCCCGTAGGGGGTGCGGTACTTGCTCTCAAACCGCCTGTCCTTGACAAAGACCATGGTTGCGCCGTAGTCCCCCAGGCGGGTCATGCTGACGCGTCCCGGCTGCAGGTTCAGGATAATGTCCTGCGTCATCACCGCGCCGGTGCTGTCGTCGGTCTCCATGGCCTGGTAGCGCAGCAGAAACCCGGAGGGCGTTTGACGCAGCTTGCCCGTGGTCATCACACGGATCACGTCCTCGTCGCTGCCCTCGCCGGTGATCCCGCACAGCCTGACCACCACGTCCGTGGGCTGTTCCTTCACATGCCTCAACTCCTTTGCGCTCCATTATACCATACATCCGCCGGAAACGCCACACGGGCTTGCGGATTTCCGCCAACCGGCGTATGATAGAATCATCAAGGAGCAAGGAGCGTACCGCCATGCGTATACAAGCCCGGGCAAAGATCAACTGGACGCTGGACATCACCGGCCAGCGGGAGGACGGCTATCACCTGATGGACATGCTGATGCAGCCCGTCACCCTGCACGATATCGTCACCATCGAGCCTGCGGAGGCCGTCACCCTGACCACCTCCGGCCAACCCCTGCTGCCCCCGGACGAAAGCCACCTGGCCCTGCGCGCCGCCCGGGCCCTGCAGCGGCACACCGGCTGCCCCCTGGGCGCGGCCATCCATGTGGAAAAGCACATTCCCGTGGGCGCGGGCATGGGCGGGGGCAGCGCGGACGCGGCAGCGGTGCTTCACGGGCTGAACCGGCTGTGGAATCTTGGTCTGACCCAGGCGGAGCTGGAGCAGGTGGGCCTGACCCTGGGGGCGGATGTGCCCTTCTGCCTGCGGGGCGGGCTGACCCGCACCACAGGCATTGGTGAAAGGATGGAGCCTCTCCCCTGCGGCAGGGACTGGCCCCTGGTGGTCATTCAGCCTTGCGAGGGCCTGTCCACCGGCGCGGTGTTCAGGGCCTGGCATCAGCAGGCGGAGGTCTCCCGCCCCGCCACGGAGGACGCTGCCCGGGCGCTGGCGGAGGGGGATCTGCCGCTGCTCGCCCGGAGCCTGGACAACGTGCTGCAGCCCGTCAGCCAGCGGATGCGGCCGGAGATCGCCCAGGCCATCGATGCCCTGAAGGCACAGGGCGCCTCCGCCGCGCTGATGACGGGCAGCGGCTCGGCGGTGTTCGGCGTGTTTGCCCGGAATGAGGATGCGCAAGTGGCTTACGAACGTCTCCGCAGCCGCTGGGAGCGCACCTGGCTGTGCGCCACCTGCCGGGAGAGCCTGGCCTTCTCCACCTGGATCGAAACACCCCGGCTGATCATCACGGACTTCACGCCGGACATGGCCCATGCCCTGCACCTGGCCTCCCTGGACGAGGACATGCGCCGCTTCCTGCCCGACGAGGTTTTCCCCACGGAGGAGAGCGCACGGGAAATCATTGAGGAGTTGATGGGCTGCTACGGCGGCAGGTCGGGGCCCTTTGTGCATCCGGTGCTGCTGAAGGACGGCGCCTTCATCGGCTATGTGGAGCTGCCGCCCCTGGGCGACGGCTGGGAGATCGGCTACCACATTGCCAAAAGCCACACCGGGCGGGGCTACGCCGCCGAGGCCGTGTCGGCCTTCCTGCCGGTGATGATGGCGAAGCTGGGCATCACGCAGGTGCAGGGCGTGTGCCACGGGGACAACCTGGCCTCCCGGCGGGTGCTGGAGAAGTGCGGCTTCCGCAGGGTCTATGAGGGCGAGGCCCTCTACCATGGCGCCATGAACCCGGTGTACAAGGCCGTGTTCACCCTGGAATGAGCATACTGAAAGCCCGGCGGAGGTTTTTCCGCCGGGCTGATTTCACGGGGGCCGGCAGTCGCTCTGCCGGGACGATGGGGCATGATTGCAGCACAGCCTGCGGCGTGCATTGCGCAGCGGCACACAATTCCAGCATTGCGCCCGTGGTTGTCCTGCCGCAACGGAGGCTGCCCGGCTTCAACCCAGGTGCATCAAGGCCCGGCGGAACTGCTTCCGCCGGGCCTGATGCTGTCCTGAGCCTGCGTGCGCGGCCTTTTCGTCCACTATTGTCCTGCTTGCAGGAGAAGCGGCAGCCAGCCCTGACCGTGCATCTTCCGGCATGGCTAATGTCCTGCCGTCTGTCACGTGGCTGCGGCTTCCTTCTCCCGCCGCCAGATCACCACGCCCTGGCCCACCTTCGGCTCGCTCTTCAGGCTGGGGTTGAGGTTCTGCACCTCCCTGACCGGCACACGGTAGCGGCGGGCAATGTCCCACAGGGTTTCGCCGGGCTGGGTGAAGTACAGGATGATCCCGCCAGGCATTTCCTCCGCCGGGGTGCAGGCCGCGTCCGTCACCAGCCGGGCCTCCCGGGTGCGTACGCCGGAGGCTTGCAGGTGCATGATGTACTTCATCTCCACCCTGTCGGAGGTCACGGCGTTCACATCCACGTCGGTCATGGTCAGGGCGATAAAGTCCTCCTCCCCCGTCTGGGCCGCGAAGGTCATGCGGAAGGGCTCCTCCATGCGCACGGTTACCGGCGCGGGGGAATCATCCGTCATGTACAGCAGCGTCACCTCCAGCATACCCTCCACGTTCAGCCGCCCGCCAATGCGCTCCCGGCCGGTCAGCACCGGGGAAGCAAAGCCGCACAACATGCCCCGCACCGCCGGGGAGCCCTCCGGCAGCATGAGCATGGCCTTGCCGCTCTCCGCCGCCTGGCAGAAGCCGTCGTCCACCCGGCAGGATACAGTTTGCGCCGTCAGGGTCAGCGCGTCGCCGGAGATGGTGTAGGCGTCGTCCAGTACGGTCAGCTCCTCCCGGCGGTCCGCCCGGCCCTCCATGCCCAGCAGCACCTCCGCCCGCAAGGTGCGCTCGCCGTCCTCGCCATCCTGGCTGACCACCGCCACGTCCCGGACGGTCACGCGGCCCTCCAGCTGCTCGCCGTCCTCGCCGGTCAGCTCCACCGCGCAGTCGAAGGGCATGGTGTGCCGGGTGACGACAACGGGCTTGCCCGGCATGCCGGAGGCATGAACCACCTCCAGGTTCACCTGGCCCGTCATGCCGATGCGCCCCAGGCCGCCTGTCACGTCGGTCAGCTGCGCCGTGGCGGTACCGTAGAGGGTGTCGCGGATCTTCAGCCCCTCGGGCAGGGCGAATTCCTCCCGCAGCAGCGACTCCCCCGCGCCCTCGGCCACGGTGCGCTTCACGGTCAGCTGCCGGGTGGACATTTCCAGCCCCTCCACCCCGGCCATGCCCGTCAGCGCCTCCACGGGCTGCTGGGTCATGGCCCGGCCGAACAGGCGCACAATCGCCTTCATGGTCAGCCTGCCGCCGGATACGTTGGCCTCCACATGCTCCACCCGGGCCTCCGCCCGGCAGCGGCAGCGGGGCGCAACCCCCGGCATATCCATGATATGGGTGAAGTCCGCCGTGGCCTCCAGGGCGTTGACCTTCCCCGGATCCCCCTGGGTGTACAGGGCGTGGAAGGCCACCTTGCCGCTGACGGACACCTTGTCCTGCAGCGCCTCCACCGCCTCCGCCACGGCCATGCCCCCGGCGTGGAGCACCCGCGCTTCCTCCCGCAATCCCCCGGGAAGGGTCATTTCCCCCTCCACCACCGCCTGGCTCTCGCCCTGGGCGGCCAGGCGTTCCAGCTGTACGCTTTCCTTGAGCAATCGCATATCCATGGCGTGTCCCCCTTCCGTCTGCCAAAGGCTATGCGGCCTCCCGCGGTGATAGAACCCCTTTCCACCCCGGGCGGATATATGGTATACTATGCCTATCCATTTCAAAAGGGGGCCTGCGCCATGCCATTCCGCCTGATCCGTGCCGACCTGACCCAACTGCGCGTGGACGCCATCGTCAACGCCGCCAACAACCGCCTGCAGCAGGGCGGCGGCGTGTGCGGGGCGATTTTCCGCGCCGCGGGAGAAGCGCAGCTGCAATCCGCCTGCGACCGCATCGGCCATTGCGAAACGGGGCAATCCGTGATCACCCCGGGCTTCGCGCTGCCCGCGAAATACGTCATCCACACGGTGGGCCCGGTGTGGCAGGGCGGCCAGGCCAACGAGGAAGCGCTGCTGCGCTCCTGCTACCTGTCCGCGCTGACCCTGGCGGCGGAGCATCAGCTGACCTCCGTGGCCTTCCCGCTGATCTCCGCCGGGATCTACGGCTATCCCCGGCAGGAGGCCATCCGCGTGGCGGCGGAGGCCATCGGCTCCTTCCTCACCCGGGAGGACGCCCCCGACCTGGACGTGACCCTGGCGCTGTTCGACCGCTGCAGCTACCGGGAGGGCAGCACGCTCTACGGGCGCATCGCCTCCTACCTGGACGAGAACAGCCCCGCCTATCAGCACTATACCGCTGAGTCCCGCACCCGCCGCCGTGAGGAGGCGCTGTGGAACTTCCCGCAGGCGGATGCCATGCCCCCGATGCAGGCCCCGGCTCCCGAAGATATGCAGGAAGCTGCTGCCCCGCCCTGCGCGTCGAAGTCCGCACCGTCGGCGCACATGTCCGACGAGGAGCTGGCCCGGCGGCTGAAGCGCTGGTCGGGCGACCGCTTCCGCCGGGAGGAGACCTTCTCCCAGTGCCTGCTGCGTCTCATCGACGCCTCCGGGGAGAAGGACTCCACCATCTACAAGCGGGCCAATGTGGATCGCCGCCTGTTCTCCAAGATTCGCTCCAACCCCCACTATCAGCCGGGCAAGCC
This sequence comes from Eubacteriales bacterium, assembly GCA_034104265.1. Classification (GTDB taxonomy): domain Bacteria; phylum Bacillota; class Clostridia; order Christensenellales; family Aristaeellaceae; genus UBA11524. The sequence goes on from JAXEEE010000144.1 coordinate 56,063, forward strand.
CACGGTGCTGGCCTTCTGCCTGGCGCTGCACCTTTCCCGGGAGGACGCGGACATGCTCCTGCGCAAGGCGGGCTACGCCCTGACCCGCTCCAGCCGCCTGGATCTGACGGTGGAATACTGCCTGAATCACGGCGTGTACGACGTGCACCAGATCAACGTGGCCCTCTTCGAGCTGGACCTGCCGGGCCTGGGCGCGTGAAAGTGTCGCATGGCAGGCGACCTTTTGGCCTTCGCCGGGTGGTATACTCATGCCATCAAATGAAGGAGGTCACAAACCATGCGCAATGATCTGACTGAACTGGTCTTCATCCTGGACCGCTCCGGCTCCATGCACGGGCTGGAAAAGGACACCATCGGGGGCTTCAACAGCGTACTGGAGCGCAACAAGGCCCTGCCCGGGGACGCCAACATCACCACCATCCTCTTCGATCACCGCTACACCATCCTGCACGACCGGCAGCCCATCCGCTCCGTCGCGCCCATCACCGAGCGGGACTACTCCCCCGCCGGCATGACCGCCCTGCTGGACGCTGTGGGCCGGGCCATCTGCAAGATTGACAACGTGATGGCCCACACCGCCGAGGACTACCGGGCGGGCAAGGTGCAGTTCGTCATCATCACCGACGGGCTGGAGAACGCCAGCAAGGAATACAGCGCCCAGCGGGTGAAGCAGATGATCCGCGACCGGCAGGACAAGGACGGCTGGGACTTCCTCTTCCTGGGGGCGAACATGGACGCCATTGCCGTGGCCGAGGACATGGGCATCCATGCCGACAGGGCTGTCACCGCCATGGCGGACGCCCCGGGCGTGTCCCTGCAGTACGACGCCATTGCCGACGCCAACGTCAGCTTCCGCCAGACCCGGGAACGCTCCGCCTCCTGGAAGCGCCGGGTGGAGCTGGACACTGCCTCCCGTGGCCCCCGCCGGTAATCAGCCGCCATCCACGCCGCCGCACCCTCGTTCCGGGTGCGGCGGCGTATTGTTTTCCCAGCGCATCCTCATGAAATTCTCACTTTCCATGGGCCTGGGGGTGTGCTATAATGATAGACGAATCGTCGGATTCAGCGCATGGCAGGATGCCTTCGGGCGGGAAAACGTATTTTTGCGCAGGGACGTCTTGCGCACATTTTCTCTTTCCTGTACCATGGATGCTGTCAAGCCCAAAGAACCATCTGATAGATCGAAGGAGTCGCCATGAAGAAGTCCGTCAGGAAGGATCAGAAGAAGCGCAAGGGCCGCAAGGCCGGTATCATCGCCGCGGGCGTCACGGTTGTTCTGTACGCCCTGCTGTTCCCGCTGTACCGCATCGCGGATTTTGTCATCTGCGGTCTGCTGGCGCTGCTGGCGGGCAAGGTCATCGGCGCCATGGGCGAGGGGCTTGACCTGACCACCCACAACAAGCAGGATCAGAAGGCTCAGCCCAAGCCCGTGGAGGAGCTGCCCCTCTCCGGCAACGGCGAGGCCGACGCGGTCATCGCCAAGGGGCAGGAGATGCTCCACACCATCCGCGCCGAGAACGATGCCATCACCGACGAGGTGCTCTCCGGGCAGATGGACGAATTGGAGCGGCTGTGCGTGCAGATCTTCACCACCGTGGCGGAAAAGCCCCACAAGGCCCCGCAGATCCGCAAGTTCATGAATTATTACCTGCCCACCACCCTGAAGATGCTGGCCTCCTACCGCACCATGAACGACCGGGGCGTCTCCGTCACCGACATGACCGAGGCCCGGGCCACCACCATCCGCGGCATGGGCATGGTGCTCACCGCCTGCCAGAAGCAGCTGGACAATCTCTACAAGGACACCATGCTGGACGTGTCCACGGACATCGACGTGCTGGAGCAGATGCTCAAGCGCGACGGCTATGCCGACGGCGGCCTGGGCCAGGTTCCCGCTGGGGCGGGCAAGGCTTCCGCCACCGCCGCTGCCCAGCAGATGAACGACACTGGCGCGCCCGTGCTCCGCACCCCCGGCGCGGGCAAGGACGACGACTTCGTGTCCTTTTACAGCCAGGATCGCAAGAACTGATACAACGCGTATGATGGAAGATAGAAGGAGGATCACCCCATGAGCGAGCAGAACCGTACCCCCATGCTTTCCCTGACCCCTGAAATGCCCGAGCCTGCCGCGCCTTCCGCCGACCAGGCCCGCTCCATCCAGGAGCAGCCCGCTCCCGCCCCCGCGGCTGAGCGTGCCCCCCGCCTGGATGACAGCCAGTTGACCCCCGCTGAGCGCAAGGCCATTGAGGCCTTCCTGGAGAAGCTGGATGTGACCAACCCTGACCACGTGCTGCTCTTCGGCGCGGACGCGCAGAAGAAGATCGCCGATTTCTCCGACACCGCCCTGGAGGCCGTCAAGACCCAGGACACGGGCGAGGTGGGCGACATGCTGGTGAACCTGGTGGGCGAGCTGCAGGGCTTTGAGGCCGACGCGGAGGAACCCAAGGGTCTGCGCAAGCTGTTCAGCAATTCCGAGAGCCGCATCACCAAGATGAAGGCCCGCTACACCAAGGTCAGCGGCAATGTGGAGAACATCGCCAACTCCCTGGAGAGCTACCAGGCCCAGCTGCTCAAGGACGTGGCCATGTTCGACCGGCTCTACGACCAGAACAGCGAGTATTTCCGCCAGCTGACGCTGTACATCATCGCCGGCGACGAGAAGCTTGCCCGGGTTCGCGAGGGCGAGCTGGCCGAGCTGCGCCGCAAGGCTGAGGCTTCCGGCGACGCCATGGACGCTCAGAAGGCCAACGACCTGGCCGCCCAGTGCGACCGCTTTGAAAAGAAGCTCCACGACCTGAAGCTGACCCGTCAGGTATCCATGCAGATGGCCCCGCAGATCCGCCTGCTGCAGAACAACGACAGCCTGCTGGTGGAGCGCATCCAGTCCACCCTGAGCAACACCCTCCCCCTGTGGAAGAGCCAGATGGTGCTGGCCCTGGGCCTGCACAACAGCCAGCAGGCCCTCAAGGCCCAGACCGCCGTCACCAACATGACCAACGAGCTGCTGAAGAAGAATGCCGAGACCCTCAAGATGGGCACCATCGAGACCGCCAAGGAGGCCGAGCGCGGCATCATCGACATCGAGACGCTGATCCAGACCAACCAGAGCCTCATCGACACCATCAACGAAGTCATGAACATCCAGCGGGACGGCCACGCCAAGCGCATTGAGGCGGAAAAGACCCTCTACCGCATGGAGGGCGAGCTGAAGCAGAAGCTTCTGCAGACCAACCTGTAATGCTCCCGGAGGCGAGCTGATCCCCCATGAAACGTACTCTTCTCCCCCTGCTGCTGGCCCTGTGTCTGCTGCTGACCGGCTGCGGCGGCTCCACCCAGGCCGCCGCCTATACCGATGACGCGATCATGGCCCGCAAGGGCGACTGGTACACCATGAACGACTGGCAGCACAGTTTGTCGGACAACACCCTGAACTGCAGCATGAAGGGCTCCACCGGCACGCTGACCGTATGGAGCATGGAGGCAACAGCCGACACGCCCGTCACCATCGACTGCACGCTGACGGTGACCGCCGGGCGGGCGAAGCTTGCGCACATCGCCCCGGACGGCACGGTGACCACCCTGCTGGAGGTCTCCTCGGACGCCGAGGTGACCACCTCCACCCTGCGCTTCACAGCCCTGCCCGGGGACAACCGGGTGAAGCTGGTCATGGCGGAGTCCACCAGCCTGGACATGGCCCTGAGCTTCGACCAGGGAACGCTGCGCAATTAACCGACCGCTCACGACAAGCCCCGGAGGCTTTCTGATGAAAAATACACTGACGACCATCCTTTGCATCCTGTGCGCTATTGTGCTGGCAGCGGGCGCGGTATGCCTGGGAGCCTACCGCGGCTGGAGCCGCGAGCGGGATGAGGCGCTCCACACCGTATCCGCCGACGGCGAGCTGGCCTCCGCCCTGGAGGAGCGTGCCATGGACGCGGCCAACCTGATCGTGGTGGCGTCCCGGCATCTGCCGGAGGGCGACGCGAACCTGACGGCCCTGAAGGAGATCCGCGCGGTGCTGACGGATGCATCCGCCACCGCCGCCGACAAGACACGGGCCGACGGGCAGCTCACCGCTCTGGCGGAAAAGCTGGCCGCGTCCCTGCCCCTTCTGGACAGCGTGCAGGGCAGCGCCCGGGATCAGGTGTACATTTCCACCCTGACCCGCACCCTTGCCCAGGGCACGGATTCCGCCGCTGCCTACGCCGCCGCGGCGCAGCGCTTCAACGACAGGCTGGCTTCCTCCCTGACGGGCAGGCTGGCCATGCTGCTGGGGGTTGAACCCCTGGCGGTACAGTAAAGGAGGCGGCGACATGAAGTATCTTCTTCGCGTTTTCGTCTGCCTTGCGCTGGCCTTCATGCTGCTTGCATCCACCGCGCTGGCCGCGCCCCGCTACCCTGCCAGCCAGGGCAGCGTCACCGACGCCGCCGCCGTACTGAACGCCTCGGTGGTCACCGACCTGACCAAGGCCTCCGAGCGGCTGCAGAAGGCCGCCGGTGTGACCCTGACCGTGGCCACGGTGGACTTCCTGGACGGCGCGTCCCTGCAGAGCTACGGCGAGGGCCTGCGCGCTGCCTGGGGCCTGGGGGACGAGGATCTGCTGCTGCTCCTGTGCGTGGGCGAGGACAAGTTCGGCCTGTTCCCCGGCGATGACGTGACCGACCGCCTGCCCTCCGCCACCCAGCAGAAGCTGCTCAGCGCGTACCTGGAAGGCCCCTTCCTCCGCCAGGACTACGATGGGGCGGTACGGGCCTTTGTCCCTGCGCTGATCACGGAATGCGCCAAGGCATGGCGCACGGAGGTGGATCTGTCCGGGCTGCTGGGCACCCCCACGGCCACCGCTGCGCCCCTGAGCGTGGAGGACTGGCTGACGCGCCGGGGTGACGAGCCCGAGGCCACCGAATCCCCCGCCCGCCGGGTCACCGAGGAGGACGAGGACTCCGGCCTGAGCCTGGGCAAGGTGATCCTGACGGTGTTCCTGCTGATGATTATCTTCGGCAACCGGGGCCATCGCCGCGGGCGCGGGCGCGGACGGTGGGACGACCGCCGCGGCTGCGGATGCGGCTGCATGCCCTTCAGCTCCATCCTGGCTGCGCTGGGACTGTGGAAGCTGTGGGACCACGACTGATTTTCCCGCCCGGCAGGCATGCAATATGGCCTGCCGGGCTCCCGTTGTGTCCGCGGGAGTCTTTTCCCGCCGGGAATCGTTCTACTCATGGAAGGAGGCGCGCGTCATGCGGGTCATTGGTCTGACCGGCGGCATTGCCTGCGGCAAGAGCAACGTCAGCGACACGCTGCGTCAGCTTGGCGCAGTGATCATCGACGGGGACGTGCTGTCCCGGGCGCTGACACAGCCCGGGGGCGAGGCGCTGCCCGCCATCCGCGAGGCTTTCGGCGACGGGGTGTTTCATCCCGACGGCACGCTTGACCGCCGGGCGCTGGGCGCGGTGGTCTTTGGCGATGACGAAAAGCGCGCCGCCCTGGACGGCATCATGCAGCCCATGCTGCGCAAGCTGATCCTCCGCCGCATGGACGAGGCCCGGCAGCGCGGCGCGGCCCTGTGCGTGCTGGACATGCCCCTGCTCTATGAGGCGGGGCTGGACGCATTGTGCCAGCGGGTGTGGTGCGTGTACATCCCCCGGGAGACGCAGATCGAACGGCTGATGGCGCGGGACGGCTTCACCCGGGAGGAGGCCGAGGCCCGGCTGCGCAGCCAGCTTCCCGCCCTGGAAAAAGCCCGGCGGGCGCAGGTGGTCATTGACACCAGCGGCTCTATCGGCTACACTAAAGCCATGATCCCGCCCCTGTACGCCCAGGAGCTTGGGCTCAGCGACGTCCCTGACGAAGGAGGACCCCATGGAGAATCCCCAGACGCCCATCCAGCGCCATCGGCGCGCTGAGCGATATCAGCAACAGGACGCGGCCCCTTACGCCCCGTCCCCTGCCACCGAATTTGCACCTGCCCCGGCTTATCAGCGCACGCCCCGCTCCGCACGGAACGCTGCGCCTGTGACTGCCGAAGCCTCTGCCACCCGCCTGGCTCCGCCGCCCCTGTTCACCCAGGAGGACGCGCCGCCTGCCATGGCCCGGCCCAAGCGCCCCGCCCCCACGCCGGAGAAGCGGCGCAAAGCGGGCTACCGCATGCCCTGGTGGATCACCGCATGCATCGTGGGGCTGATGTTTGTCTCCCTGGCGCTGCTGGCCGCCCAGAACATGATGCAGGCTTACCTGACCCAGCGTCAGCAGGAGCGGGAGGCCGCCTATCAGGCGGTAGTGGACGCCCACCCCATGTACTACACCGACCTGATTGCCCGCTACGCGGAGGAGTACAACCTGCGTCCAGCCTTTGTCACCGCCATCATCCTGAACGAAAGCTCCTTCCGCACGGACGCCGAGTCCAACGTGGGGGCACGGGGCCTGATGCAGCTGATGCCCGACACCGCCGAGTGGATCGCGGGCAAGCTGGATGTGAGCGGCTACAGCTTCGAGCGCATGTATGACGCGGAGAGCAACATCCGCTTCGGCACCTGGTACCTGAACTATCTGTCGAAGCTGTTCCGGGGGGATCCGGTGGCGGTGGCCTGCGCCTATCACGCAGGGCAGAGCACCGTGGCCTCCTGGCTGAGCGACAGGAGCATTTCCCCCGACGGCATAACCCTTCCCCTGGAGAATCTGCCCAACGGCCCCACGAAAACCTACGCAGGGAGAGTGACGCAGGATTATGGCATTTATGACGCGCTTTACTTCCATGTTTTCAACCAGGACCCTGAGGAGCGTGGCGGCACTGGGTCTGTGTCTGTGTCTGCTGACCTGTCTGCCCGCCGCTGAGGCCAGCAACGTGGAGGACAGCCTGGTGGTGGGCATTCAGTCCACCAAGACCACGGCCATCCGTCCGCTGGATCCCCAGGAGCGGGACATGATGAGCATCTACGACCTGCTCTACGACAGCCTGGTCACCATCGATGACAACTACCTCCCCCAGCCCGGCCTGGCCGAAAGCTGGGAGGAGAGCGGCAGCGGCAAGACCTGGACCTTCCACCTGCGGGAGAACGTGACCTTCTCCGACGGCACGCCCCTGACCGCAAACGACGTGGTGGCCACCGCCCAGTACATCCTCCGCCGTGCCCAGGACGAGAACTCCTCCGACAAGGGCTTCTATGCGAACCTGAACTACTTCGTCTCCAGCATTTCCGCCAAGGATGATTCCACCGTGGTGGTCAAGGCCGCCCGCAAGTACTGGGGACTGCTCTATGCCATGACCTTCCCGGTGCTCCCTGCCGAGTATGTGGAGAGCGACAATCCTCCCGGCACCGGCGCGTATGTGGTCTCCACCTTTGAGCCGGCCAACTACCTGTGGCTGCAGGCCAACACCAACTGGTGGCAGACCCAGCCCCAGGTCAGGGAAATCATGGTGGTGTGCCACAACACCCCCGGCGACGTGATCGAAAGCTACGAATACGCCCGGGTGGACGCCTGCTTCACCCGTTCCATCTCCGCCGCCCAGTACAAGAGCGGCACCACCTCCCTGGCCCTCGATTACCGCACCAACCAGCTGGAGGTGCTGCTGATGAACCACTCAGCCGCGCCCCTCAACTCCATCAACGTGCGCAAGGCCATCCGATACGCCATTGACGTGGACAAGATCGCCTCCACCGTGTACATGGGCATGGTGGAGCGCACCGACACCCCCGCCATCCCCGGCACCTGGATGTACAACAACGCCCTTGACGCCTACTTTGTCACCGACCTGGACGCCGCCCGGGCGCTCCTGGCGGAGGACGGCTGGGAGGACAGCAACGAGGACGGCTACCTGGACAAGGTCAACGACAAGGGCGAGCTGCAGACGCTTTCGCTGACGCTGCGGGTCTATGAGGAGCCGGACAACAACGTCCGCCTGGAGGTGGCCGAGAGCATCGCCACCAGCCTGGCCGCCATCGGCATCAACTGCACCACCTCCACCGTCACCTTCGCCAACATGCAGTCCCGCCTGTCCGCCGGCTCCTATGAGCTGGCCCTGGCCGCCTACGCCATGGATCCCTGCCCGGACTGGGGCTTCATGCTCATGAGCGGCAACACCGGCAACTACACCCGCTACCGCTCCACCGAGATGACCGACCTGTGCAAGGATCTGCGCACCAAAACCGATCAGGGCAGCTACACCGACACGCTGTACAAGATCCAGACCAAGTTTGCCGAGGACTGCCCCTTCATCTGCCTGTACTACCGGGCGGGCTCGGTGCTGACACGCAGGATGTACACCACCGTGCGCGACGTGCGGGAGTACGAGCTGCTGCGGGGCATCGACACCTTCCACGAATAAGCGCGCAGGCGCGCCATCACACACGAAAAGGATGATAGCACATGGAATGGATTGAACTGACCATCCACACCACCACCGCAGGCGCGGATCTTGTCTCCGAGGCGCTGATGCAGGAGGGCGCCACCGGTACCATGGTGGAGGACCGCGCGGATATCCCCGACCCCACCAAGCCCAACGGCATCTGGCAGATCATCGACCCCAAGCTGATCGAGGCCATGCCTGAGGACGTGCTGGTGCACGCCTGGTTTGAGCCGGACGCGTCCTTCGCCGACAAGCTGCAAGCCCTGCGGCTGCGCATGACGGAACTGGCGTCCTCCGCCGCCATGGACATGGGCACCCTGGACATCGGCACCGCCAACGTCCATGACGAGGACTGGTCGGAGGTGTGGAAGAAGTTCTACAAGCCCTTCCGCGCGGGCCATCATCTGGTGGTGAAGCCCACCTGGGAGCTGTACGACGCCCAGCCCGGGGACAAGGTCATCGAAATCGACCCCGGCATGGCCTTTGGCAGCGGCACCCATGAGACCACCGGCATGTGCATGGAGCTGCTGGAGGATGCCCTGCACGGCGCCGAGCGGGTGATCGACGTGGGCACGGGCAGCGGCATCCTGGCCATCGGCGCGGCGCTGCTGGGGGCGAAGGAAGTCACCGCCATCGACATCGACCCCATGGCCGTGAAGGTCGCCCGGGAGAACATTGAGCACAACGGCCTGCAGGACAAGGTGACTGCCCTGGAGGGCAACCTGCTGGATCACCTGGACGTGATGTGCGACCTGTGCGTGGCCAACATCATTGCGGACGTGATCTGCATGTTCGCTGCGCCGCTGAACGACCACATTGTTCCCGGCGGGCTGTTCATCTGCTCCGGCATCATCAAGGAGCGGGAGCAGGATGTGGTGGACGCGCTGACCGCCGCCGACTACACCATCCTGGACATCCGCCGCAAGGGCGAGTGGGTGGCCATGCTGTCCCGGAGGCACGACTGATGCACCGCTTTTATGCCGAGGGCGAGGTATCGCCCCAAAGCACGGCGTATTTGAGCGCCGAGGACGCCCGCCACGCCATCCGCGTTCTGCGGATGCAGCCCGGGGACAAGGCGGAGCTGTTCGCCGGCGGCCGACGCTATGCCGCGGAAATCGTCGCCATTGAGGGCGAGAGCGTCGCCTGCAGGGTCGTGGCGGAGCTGCCCTCCACCGAGGCCCGGCTGCGCATCACCCTGTACCAGGGCCTGCCCAAGGCCGACAAGATGGAGCTGATCATCCAGAAGGCAGTGGAGCTGGGGGCGGAGCGGATTGTTCCCGTGGCCATGAGCCGCTGCGTGGTGCAGCTGAACGCCAAGGATGGCGCGAAGAAGCAGGAGCGCTGGCAGAAGATCGCCCGGGAGGCCTGCAAGCAGTCGGGCCGGTGCCTGACCCCGGCGGTGGACGCGCCGGTTTCCTTCCGGCAGCTGACGAAGCTGCTGAATGCCCACGACGGGGCCATCGTCCCCTGGGAGGACGCCCGGGGCTACAGCCTGACGGCCTTTCACCGGGAGCACCCGGAGATCACGAATCTGGCGGTGGTCATCGGCCCGGAGGGCGGCATGTCCCCGGAGGAAGTAGCCGCCATGCAGCAGGCAGGCTGCCGGAGCGTGACCCTTGGCCCCCGCATCCTGCGCACGGAGACGGCGGGGCTGTGCGCCCTGAGCGCGCTGATGTGCCTGTACGGCGAGATGGAGTGAGAGAATACCGTGAATACTGTTGCTTTCCACACCCTTGGGTGCAAGGTGAACCAGTACGACACCCAGGCCATGCTGGAGCTGTTCCGGGCAGCGGGGTATGCCGTTGTGCCCTTCCAGGGCGAGGCGGACGTGTATGTGGTGAACACCTGCACCGTCACCGGCACGGGGGACAAGAAGTCCCTGCAAATCGCCCGTCGGCTGCGGCGGGAGCATCCCCTGAGCGAGGTGATCCTGTGCGGCTGCCTGGCCCAGCGCAAGGGCGAGGAGCTGCTCTCCACCGGCGCGCGGCTGATCCTTGGCACCCAGCGGCGGAGCGAAGTGGTCACGCTGCTGGAGAAGGCTGTGCGGGAGAACGTGCAGCTGTGCGCCGTGGACGAGCTGACCACCGAGTCCCCCTTCGAGAACCTGACCATCACCGACCAGGAGGATCACACCCGGGCCATCCTGAAGATCCAGGAGGGCTGCAACAACCGCTGCACCTACTGCATCATCCCCAGCGTGCGGGGGCCCATCCGCAGCCGTCCGCTGGAGGAGATTGACCAAGAGGCCCGGCGTCTTGCGGAAGCCGGCTTCACGGAGCTGGTGCTGACAGGCATCCACCTGTCCAGCTACGGCAGGGATTTGAAGGACGGCTCCACCCTGCTGGACGCCATCGCCCGGGTGCAGGCGGTGGAGGGCGTGCGGCGCATCCGCCTGGGCAGCCTGGAGCCCACCATCGCCACCCCGGCCTTTGCCGAGGCTTTGGGGCAGATGGACAAGGTCTGCCCCCAGTTCCACCTGGCGCTGCAGTCCGGCAGCGATACGGTGCTGGCCCGCATGGCCCGCCGCTACAACACCCGCATGTACCTGGCAGCGGTGGACAACCTGCGGGCCGTGTTCCCCCACGCGGCCTTCACCACCGACGTGCTCACCGGCTTCCCCGGAGAGACGGAGGAGGAGTATGAGCAGACCCGGCAGATGATCCGCACCGTGGGGTACGCGAAGATCCACGTGTTCCCCTACTCCCCCAGGGAGGGGACGAAGGCCGCCGTGATGCCCGGTCAGCTGACCACAGCCCTCAAGGAGCAGCGGGCCCGGGAGCTGATCGCCCTGGGCGAGGAAACGGCCCGGGCCTACCGGGAGAGCTGGCTGGGCCTGACCGCGCCGGTGCTGCTGGAGGAGCGCACGGAAGACGGCTGGGTGGGCTATACGCCGGAGTACATCCAGGTGACGTTGCCCGACTGCCCCGCCTGCCGCCAGGGCCTGCTTCTGGACGTGCGGCTCACCGCCCTGCGGGACGAGGGCATGGCCGGAGAAATTTTCTGCTGACAACGGATGAAAGAGAGCATCCGGATCGTCATATAGAATGAAAGGATGTTGAACCATGGAAAACTGCCTGTTCTGCAAGATCATCGCCGGCGATATTCCTTCCACCAGGGTGTATGAGGACGAGATGGTTTACGCCTTCCGGGACATCAACCCCCAGGCCCCCACCCATGTGCTGGTGGTGCCCAAGACCCACGTGGCCGACGTGGCCGATACCGACAGCCTGGACGATGCCGCGCTGGCCGCCTGCATCCGCGCCTGCAAAAAGGTCGCCGTCCAGGAGGGGCTGACGGAGCGGGGCTTCCGCGTGGTCAGCAACTGCGGCGAGGACGCCTGCCAGTCCGTGCGTCACCTGCACTTTCACGTGCTGGGCGGGCGGAAGATGGGCGAAAACATGGCCTGACAGCCTCATTTGCGGCAGGGGAAATACGATTTCTCACAATTTTGTTGAGAAAAATGAAATTTTCCCATTGACGCAGGCCCCGAAAGGCGATATAATAGCAATACGGTTCGCCATCCGTCCGTCTTAGCCGGCTGATGTCAAGGCGAGATGAGCGAGAGGAGGGATAACAGTGTCCGAGGTACGCGTCCGCGAGAACGAATCTCTGGAGAGTGCTCTGAAGCGCTTTAAGCGTCAGTGCGCCCGCGCAGGCGTCATTCAGGAGGTTCGCAAGCGCGAGCATTATGAGAAGCCCAGCGTCAAGCGCAAGAAGAAAGCAGAGGCTGCACGCAAGCGCAAGTACTGATTTTCGTCGAACGTCCCTTCCTGTCTCCGGACAGGAAGGGTTTTCTTTTTCTTCGCCATTCATGGGTATTCTCGGAATTTTCACGTTTTTTTCTCTTGCGGATTGCGTCCGCATTTGTTATACTACATTTATCAATATGTTTTGGGTAGGATGAAGCAGAATATGGTCTATCTTTTCCAGTTGCTCCCCCATGCAAACATTCGTTATCAGGCATCTCAGGATCATCTCGGCACATCTGAACTGGCCTGTTTGCTGCACGCGCTGGGGCTGTCCGGCGCAGAGGTTTCGCCTGTGCGCGTGGGCGGCGCGGCCTTTTTGTCCTTCACCGCCCCCGAGCTGACGCCCGCCCAGCTGGCCCATTTGGCCCGGCACAGCGCCATGCTGCTCATGTGTGTGCGCGAGGAGAGCAATCTGCTGCGTCCCCTGGAAGTGCCCCGGCCCGGCTACCTCCCCCGGGATCTGGCGGAGGTGCTCAAGTACAAGGGCAAAACCAGCGCGGTCTTCACCGCCATGATGATCAACCTGGCCCTGACCGCCAGCGACTTCTTCCTGCAGGAGGCTCCCGTCACGGTGCTGGATCCCCTGTGCGGGCGGGGCACCACCTGCTTCTGCGCGCTGCAGCAGGGCATGAACGCCGTGGGCCTGGATCTGGATCGCCGGGATCTGAAGGAGGCCGCCGATTATTTCAGCCGCTACCTGCAGTATCACAAGCTGAAGCACGGCCTGCAGCAGTCCTCCCGCACGGTGCGCAAATCCGCCGTGCCCGAGGCCGTCTACACCCTGGCGGACACCCGGGAGCATTATCAGCAGGGGGATGTTCGCACCCTGCGCCTGCTGCAGGGCGACACCGGGCTCACGGGCGAGCTGATGCGCAAGACCCCCGCCCACATCCTGGTGGCCGACCTGCCCTACGGTATCCAGCATGCCCCCCAGGACGGCCGCAAGCCGGAGAGCTTCACCGCCATGCTGCGCCGGGTGCTGCCCGCCTGGCGGGACGCACTGAAGCCGGGTGGCGCTGCCGCCGTCAGCTTCAACACGCTGACGCTGCCCCGCAAGACCCTGATGGAGCTGATGGAGGGCGCAGGCTTCCGTGTGCTGACGGATGCGCCCTATGCAGACTTTGAGCACTTCGTGGAGCAAGCCGTTACCCGCGACGTCGTGGTCGCGCGGAGGGAATAATTTCCTCGAATGCCTCGTTCTATATTGTATACTGACCTTTCAACCGACCCATAAGTAGGAGGCAAATCACATTGGCAACCCTTGATCTTTCGTCCAAGACGGTGGTGGAACTGCGCAAAATGGCCAAGGAGCATGGCGTAACCCTGGGTGCGGGCGTCAACAAGGAAAGCATCATCGCCAAGCTGACCAGCGCCCTGGGCCCCATGGAGGACGCACCCGAGGCGGCTCCCGCCCCGCAGGAAGCGCCAGAGGCCTCGCCCGCCCCGGAAGCCGCCGCCCCCGCGCCCGTTGAACAAGCCGCTGCTCCGGCCCCCCGGCAGGAGCCTGCGCAGACCCAGTATCGCGCCGCGTGGCACAATCCCTCCCCCCGTTACAGCAGCAAGCCCGCTTATCAGGCGCCCGCCTATCCCGCCCGGCAGAGCAGCTGGCAGGGCAGCCGTCAGCCCACCGCCGACGCGCCCCGGCCCGCCCAGACCCGGCCCACGGGCTATACGCCCCGCTTCGGCCCCGCAGCGGAGGAAGCCCCTGCCGCCCCCGCCCGTCAGGAGGAGGAATACCGCCCCTACCGGCAGGAGGCCCCCCGCACCACGGGCTTTGGCCCCGGCACGCCGGAGCGCCGCAGCTACGGCGATGCGCCCCGGCCCTATGACGGCGGCAATGCACGCAGCATCAGCGATCCCGGCTATGACACGGGGTATCAGCAGCGGCCCGCCGGCGGGTATGAGTCCCGCCCCCGTTACGAGCAGCGGCCCTATACGCCCCGCCGGGATCCCTATGCCCCGCCCCAGGAGCCTGCCGCGCCCAATCCCGGCGTAACGGATCTGCTGGCCGCCGGGGACTGCCTGGATGGCGCGGGCGTGCTGGAAATGCACCCCGACGGCTACGGCTTCCTGCGCTCGGAACAGTTCCTGCCCTCCAGCAAGGATATTTACGTCTCCATGGCGCAGATCCGCCGCTTCGGGCTGCGCACGGGCGACTATGTCACCGGCAAGACCCGTCCCCAGCGGGAGGGCGACAAGTACGCCGCCATGCTCTACATCACGGAGATCAACGGCGTCGCTTCGGATCAGGCGCTGCCCCGCCCCATCTTTGAGGAGCTGACGCCCATCTACCCCACCCGCCGCATCAACCTGGAGGCCCATGACGGGGCGCCGCTGAACGACATGCGCCTGGTGGATCTGATCGCGCCGTTGGGCTTCGGCCAGCGGGGGCTGCTGCTCTGTCCGCCGGACACCGGCAAGACGGAGCTTCTGCGGGACTTCGCCAACGTGATAACCGCCAACCATCCCGAGGCGACGGTGATGGCCCTGCTCATTGACGAGAACCCCGAGGACGTGACCTGCTTCCGGGATCAGGTGAAGTGCCAGGTGCTGGCCTCCACCTTCGATCAGCCGCCGGAGAACCATCTCCGCCTGGCGGACATGGTGCAGGAACGGGCCCAGCGCCTGGTGGAGCAGGGCAAGGACGTGGTGCTGCTGGTGGACAGCCTCACCCGCCTGGTCAAGGCCTACACCACCACTGCCGCCCAGCAGGGCCGGGGTATGCCCGGCATGGTGAATCCCACCAGCCTCTTCCGGGCCAAGAAGCTCTTCGGCGCGGCCCGGTGCCTGAAGGAGGGCGGCAGCCTCACCGTCATCGGCGCGATGAACATCGAGACGGGCAACAAGGTGGACGACACCATCATCGAGGAATTCAAGGGCACAGCCAACATGGAGCTGTGGCTGGATTCCACCGTGGCCCGTGCAGGCGTCAGCCCCGCGCTGAACCTGCAGCTCTCCGGCACCAAGCGGGCCGAGATGCTCCTGACCGCCCCCCAGCTGGAGGGCCTGAAGCTGATCCGCTCCATCATGACCTCCGCCCGGTCGGTGACGGCCATCCCCCAGCTGCTTTCCATGATGGACAAGGCCGCCACCAACGACGAGCTGCTGGTGAAGATCAAGGACTGGGTGGAGCTGATGAACAAGGGCCGCTGACGGGCCTGACAGCCCGCTTTCCCGGGTGCGCAAGAAAATTTGCGCCCGCGTAAAAAAGTCCTTGCATTCCCACCCCGGTTATGGTACAATAGCCCATGCGGCGATATGCCGATCATTGCATACGCGAAAGAGGTGAAATCGCAATGAAGGAAAAGATCCATCCCAAATACGGCAAGTGCATCGTTCGCTGCGTATGCGGTGAGACGTTTGAAACCGGTTCTACCAAGAAGGAGCTGAAGGTGGATATCTGCTCCAAGTGCCACCCCTTCTACACCGGCAAGCAGAAGCTGGTGGATACCGGCGGACGTGTCGATCGCTTCAAGAAGCGCTTCGGCCTGGCCTGATGCAAAAGATGACAGAGCGTTCACGCGCTCTGTTTTCTTTTGCGCTTCTTTTTGATTCGATGCATCTGCCCTCCCCCGGGTTCCGCTTCGATGTGCTTCGCCCCGGGATACGATGACAGTCGAAGGGTCTGCAGATCCTTCGACGCATCCGGAACATTGCAGCGTGCCTGTGCGCGCTGTTTTCTTTTTTCTTTTGGCGGTACCCTGTCTGATGCCGCCGGATATTCCTTCCGCAGTTTCATGGCCCTCCGGCAGGGATTTTCCCCGGATATGGCGAATATTCAAATTTGGCTTATTATACGAAGCCGCGCACATTGAGTCAACGACAGCGCACATTCCGTGCAGAAATGAGGTACGCAGCCATGTCCAAGAAGGAAAATGCCTGCCCCCGGGTGGATATCGGCGGTCAGGCCGTCATGGAGGGCGTCATGATGAAGGCCCCCGACGCCATCGCCATCTCCGTCCGCCGGCCCGACGGCTCCATCGTCGTCAAGCGCAAGGAGTACACGCCCCTGGCCAAGAAGCATCCCTGGATGGGCTGGCCCATCATCCGCGGCGTCGTCAACATGGGCATGATGCTCTCATCCGGCATGTCCACCCTGCAGGAATCCACGGAGATGCTGGGCATTATGGACGAGGAGCCCACCAGGTTCGAGAAGTGGCTGGCGGAAAAGCTGGGCAAGGGTATTGACAAGATCGTCATGGGCGTGGCGGTGATTCTGGCGGTGCTTTTGTCGGTGGGGCTGTTTATCATGATCCCCGCGGCGGTGGAGAGCGGCCTGATGGCCCTGGGCGTCACCGGCACCCCCGCCACCATTATCGGCGGCATTGTGAAGATCCTGATCCTCATCGGGTACATGATTTTCTGCGGCTTTGTGCCGGACGTGCGGCGCACCTTCCAGTACCACGGCGCGGAGCACAAGACCGTCTACTGCAACGAGAACGGCCTGCCCCTCACCCCCGAGAACGCCGCCCAGTTCACCACCCTGCACCCCCGCTGCGGCACGGCCTTCCTGCTGATTGTGTTCATCATCAGTATGCTGCTGTTCCTGGTGGTGGGTCGGGGCATCAGCGTGTACATCTGGCGCTTCCTGCTGCACCTGGCGCTGCTGCCTGTGGTGGCGGGCATCAGCTATGAGGTACTCAAGGGCCTGGCCCATGCCGACGGCCCCATCGTCCGCGCACTGCGCTGGCCGGGCCTGCAGATGCAGCGGCTGACCACCCGCCAGCCCGACCTGGGCATGCTGGAGGTGGCCATTGTGTCCATGAATGTGGCGCTCCACGGCCTGCCCGAGAACGCCCCCAAGACCCCCGAGGGCTACACGGTGCTGCACTCCTACAAGGAGAGCGAGCCCGGTTACGTTTTCCCGGCGGAGGCGACGGAGCAGTGAATCCCCGTCAGCTAATCCGCGAAACCGCCGCGCAGTTCCGGGATGCCGGCATCCCCGACCCGGAGGTGGACAGCGCGGCCCTGCTCAGCCATGTGACGGGCCGCGCGCCGCTTCTGCTCCGTCTGGACACGGACACCGCCCTGACGGAGGCGGAGCTGTCAGCCTTCGACGGGCTGCGGCAACGGCGGCTCCAGCGGATCCCCCTGCAGTACCTGACCCATGAGCAGCCCTTCCAGGGCCATAGCTTCTACGTGGATGAGCGGGTGCTGATCCCCCGGCCGGAGACGGAGCTGCTGGCGGAGCGGGTGATCGAGGCCCTGCGGCGCATGGACACGCCCGCCGCGCTGGATCTGTGCTGCGGCAGCGGGTGCATCGGCGTCTCCGCCGCGCTGGCGGTGCCCGGGGCGCAGGTGCACATGGCGGATCTCTCCTCCGATGCGCTGGCCGTCACCCGCCGCAACGCCGAGGCCCTGGGTGCGCATGTGACGCTGCATCAGGGCGACCTGTTCGCTGCGGTGGCAGGGCTGAAATTCGACCTGATCGTCAGCAACCCGCCCTACATTCCCGCCGGGGAGTGCCCTGAACTGCAGCCGGAGGTGCTGCGCGAGCCCGTCATGGCCCTGGACGGCGGCGCGGACGGGCTGGACTTCTACCGGCGCATCGCCCGGGAAGCCCCCCTGCACCTGACGGCAGGGGGCATGGTCTTCCTGGAGGTGGGCTGGGATCAGGCGGAGGCCGTCTGCGCGCTGATGCGGGAAGCCGGCTTCCGGGAAGCAAGGGCGCACGTGGATCTCCAGGGCATCCTCCGGATGGTGGAAGCCCGGCTCTGACGGAGGAGACATGTTCGACAAGTATGAATGGATTCAGGGCCGCTACGAGGAGCTGTCCGAGGCCATCAGCCAGCCGGAGGTGCTGGCAGACAACGACCGCTATCAAGCCTGCCTGAGGGAACGGGCCGCCCTGGAGCCCCAGGTAGAGGCCTGGGGCCGTTATCAGGCCCTGCTGCGGCACCTGTCGGAGGCGGAGGAGATGCTCGACGACCCGGACCTCATGGAGGAAGCGCAGGCCGAGCTGAACGCGCTGCGCCCGCAGAAGGAGGCCCTGGAGCAGGAGCTGCGGATTCTCCTTCTGCCCCGTGACCCCCATGAGGACAGCAGCGTCATCATGGAAATCCGCAGCGGCGCAGGGGGCGAGGAAGCCTGCCTGTTCGGCGCGGTGCTTGTGCGCATGTACACCCGCTGGGCGGAGCGGCACGGCTACCGGGTGGAGCCCATTTCCTCCAGCGTGACGGAGCTGGGCGGCATCAAGGAGGCCGTGTTCGCCGTGGCGGGCCGGGGCGTTTATGCCCGGCTGAAGTATGAGTCCGGGGTGCACCGAGTGCAGCGGGTGCCCGTCACCGAGTCCAACGGCAAGATTCAGACCTCCACCTGCACCGTGGCCGTGCTGCCCGAGGCGGAGGAGGTCGAGGTGCGCATTGACCCCAGGGACATCCGCGTGGACGTGTACCGCTCCACTGGCCACGGGGGGCAGTGCGTCAACACCACCGACAGCGCGGTGCGCATCACCCACCTGCCCACAGGGCTGGTGGTCACCTGCCAGGATCAGAAGAGCCAGCTGAAGAACCGTGACAAGGCCATGCAGGTGTTGCGCGCCCGGCTGCTGGAGCGGCTGCAAAGCGAGAAGGACGCGGCCTACGCCGCCAACCGCCGTGGTCAGGTGGGCACCGGCGACCGCAGCGAGCGCATCCGCAGCTACAACTTCCGCGAGGGCCGGGTCACCGACCACCGCGTTGGCCTGACGCTGTACCGCATTGACGAGATTGTGGACGGCGACCTGGACGAGATCATCGACGCGCTGCGCCGGGAGGAGCAGGCCCGCCTGCTCATGGCCCAGGAGCCCTGACCCATTGACGAAAGAAGGTTTTCCCATGAACACGCAGGTGCTCCCTGCTGACGAAGCCTCCCTGGCCCTGGCCTCCCGCCTGCTGGCGGAGGGGCAGCTGGTGGCCTTCCCCACGGAGACGGTCTACGGCCTTGGCGCCAACGCCCTCAATGCCCAGGCAGTGCCGGGCATTTTTGCTGCCAAGGGCCGTCCGGCGGACAATCCGCTGATTGTGCACATCTGGGACAGAAGCCAGCTGGACGGCCTGTGCCATGTGCCGGAGGCGGCGCTCCCGCTGATGGACGCCTTCTGGCCCGGCCCGCTGACGCTGATCATGCCCCGCCGTCCTGCCGTCCCCGACGCGGTCACTGCCGGGCTGGACACCGTGGCGGTGCGCATGCCCTCCCACCCCGTGGCGGCCGCGCTGCTCAAGACCTGCCATCTGCCCATTGCCGCCCCCAGCGCCAACCGTTCCGGCAAGCCCAGCCCCACCACCGCCCGGCACGTGCTGGAGGACATGGACGGCCGCATCCCGCTGATCATCGACGGGGGCAGCTGCGACGTGGGCCTGGAATCCACCGTGGTGGATGTGTGCCACGGCAAGCCCTGCATCCTGCGGCCAGGTGGGGTCACCCGGGACATGCTGGAGGCCGTGGTCGGCCCGGTGGAAGTGGCGGGCAGTGTGCTGCGCCCCCTGCAGGCGGGCGAGAAGGCCCTGTCCCCCGGTATGCGCTACAGGCACTACTCCCCCGACGGCCAGGTCACCCTGGTGGAGGGCGAGGAGCCGGAGGTGGTGGAGGCCCTGGGCATCCTCTGCCGCCACGCCCGGGAGAACGGCCACACCGCCTGCGTCATGTGCTTCACGGAGCACGTGCCCGCCCTGGCGGACTGCCAGCCCCATGACATCGGCAGCATACATCATCCCGAGGAGGTGGCCCACCGGCTGTTCGACACCCTGCGCCGCCTGGACGAGGAGCGCATGGACGTGATTTTCAGCGAGGTCATGCCCCCTGAGGGCATGGGCCTGGCCGTGATGAACCGCCTGGGCCGCGCCGCCGCCTTCCGCAGCGTGCAGGCCCGGAAGGTCTGTCACCCCGACTGAAGGGAGGCCGCCATGACCCGCAGTGCGTGGGAGCAGTACATCCTGGAAACCTACACCGCGAAGGCGGATCATCCGTGGCCGCGGGATCCGGACAGCGAGGTATTCCGCCATCCGGCCAGCCGGAAGTGGTTCGCGCTGATGATGGTTCTCCCCCGCCGCCGCCTGGGTCTTACGGGGGACGGCACGCTGACCGTCCTCAACCTGAAGGGCGACCCGCTGATCATCGGCGCGCTGCGGCAGGAGCCCGGCTTTTTCCCCGCCTACCACATGAACCGGGAGCACTGGCTGACCGTCGCACTGGACGGCACCGTGGAGGACAGCCGCATCATGGCCCTGCTGGACATGAGCTGGCAGGCCACGGCGGGCGTGCAGCGGCGGAAATGAAGGAGGCGTTATCCATGCCGATTACCCTGATCCCACCCAGCCGGCCCTATGCGGAGCAGGTCATGGCCTACCGGGCGGAAATGCTGGCAAACGGCGACAGCCTGGACGGATGCGCCGGTCTGGAGGACGTCCGCTCCTTCGACGAATGGGTGGACTTTGACCGCCGCCTGAAATGCAAGTACGGCGAGGGCTACGTGCCCTCCCGGGTGTATCTGGCTGTTCGGCTGGAGGACGACCGGGTGGTGGGCATCATGGATTACCGACACCCCCTGTCGCCCTTCCTGCTGCGCTGCGGCGGGAACATCGGCTACAGCGTCCGCCCCTCCGAGCGGCGCAAGGGCTACGCGGGGGAAATGCTGCGGCAGCTGCTGCCCATCTGCCGGGCCAGCGGCGAAAGCCGGGTGCTGCTCACCTGCGACAGGGACAACGAGGCCTCACGGCGCACCATTGTGAAAAACGGCGGTCTGCTGGAAAACGAGGTGCCCGACGACGTGGGCCTGGGCAGCAGCGGGATCATCCAGCGGTACTGGATCAGCCTGTGACGCAATGCAAAACCCTCCGTATGCGCTCATGCATGCGGAGGGTTTTCTTTGTCCGGCGGGCGGGTTATTCCTCCCCGCTCTCGTCCAGGGTCACATATTCGTTGAGGATGTAGCCGTGGTAGCCGCCCACGTCGATCTCTGTCCAGCGGTCGGTCTGGCTGAACACCCACAAGGGCGTCCCGGCGATGAAGTCCGTCAGGATACGGCTGCCGTTCTTGCCGTTCATGCGGATGTTGATGGTGTTCTTGCTGTTCAGCTTGCCCCGGAAGCTGACCCAGCCGGGCTTTGGCGGCTCCTCGTCCTCGTCCACGCCGCCCACGGGGTAGAACTTCAGCGCGCTGGTCAGTACGTAGCCCACGGTATTGTCGTAGGAGATCTTGGTGTAGTTCTTGCCGGAGGCCAGCACCAGCACCACCCGGTTGGTGTCGCACTTGCCCAGCACCGCGCTCTTGCTGGAGGACTTGGCATGCAGGGTGGCCTTGCCCGTGCGGGGCGCATTGATGATGGCCATCATCTTGCCCGCGCTCACCTTGGTTTCCCAGCGGAGGTCGGCGGTATCAACGGTGACATCCTCCCCGTCCAGCCGGACCAGCGAGGTCACCAGGCCCAGGGTCTTCACGGTTACGGGACGCTCCTCGCCATCCTCCCCCACCAGGGTCACCGGTGCGGACAGGCCGGAGGCTTCCACCGCCGCCTTCCAGGAGCCGGAACCCGAGCCGGAGGATGAGCCCCCCTCGCCGGTTCCGCCCGAAGAGCTGCCCCCATTGCCGTTAAGCGCGGCGATGATCATTTCCGCGTCCTCGCCGGGATAGCGCAGGGCGATACTGCGGCGCAGCAGCGCATCGCTGTTCAGCACGCGGCTGGGCAGCGTGTATTTCTTGCCGTTGGAGGCGGTCACGCTCTTCGCCGCATAACCCACCACGGAGGCGTCCACAAAGCCGTAGCACCTGGCGCCGTTCCAGTAGGCGATTTCCGTCTTCCCCTGGGCGGATTCCCCGGTGGGGGAAATGGCCGCGCCCGCTGCAATCGAGCCAATGGGGTTGAAGACGTAGGTCAGGTCGGTGCCGGAGGCCAGATTGTCCTCCCCGTCCGCCACCTCCTGGATCAGCAGCTCATACACCGTGGCGGATGACTGCGCCGTGTACAGGCAGTACAGCCCCCACTCCTCCTCTGAGGCGATGGACACTGCGCTCCCCGAAACCGGCAGCACGCACAATATCAGCGCCATCAGGCACATCAGGATTCCCGCGCGTTTCATGGTCAGCCTCCTTGCTATGTGTACATCTGTTTCAATTCTATTACATTTTGTTTCATTTGTCAAATGATTCTGTGTATTGTAACAATGCAAACGTCATGAAATCCTTTGGAAAAAAGCGTGCGGAAAGACCGCAATCCGCTTGACTTTTTCAGGAATATGTCGTACAATAGTCGATGGCATCAATAGCTCCGCTTGCCCCGGTAACTATTGAAGTGAGCGACGGTATGCGACCATCATACCCGCCGCAGCGTCAGAGCAGCGCTCTGGCACGTACTCTTTCAACCACCATTCTGAGGAGGAATACCTTTGAAGACGTTTATGCCGAAAGCGGCTGACATTACCCGCAAGTGGTATGTTGTCGATGCCGAGGGTCAGGTCTTTGGCCGTGTTGCCAGCCAGGTGGCTTCCATCCTGCGCGGCAAGAACAAGCCGATCTACACCCCCAATGTGGACACCGGTGACTATGTCATCATCATCAACGCTGACAAGATCGTCATGACCGGCAAGAAGCTGGATCAGAAGGTCTACTATCATCACAGCGGCTACGTTGGCGGCCTGAAGGAGACCAAGTACCGTAAGCTGCTGGCTGAGAAGCCCGAGTTTGCGATCCGCCGTGCCGTGGTCGGCATGCTGCCCAAGGGCCCCCTGGGCCGTCAGATGGCCAGGAAGCTCAAGGTGTACAGCGGTTCCGAGCATGAGCATGCCGCTCAGAATCCCGAGAAGATCGAGCTGTAAGGCGGAAAGGAGTAAATAAACATGGCTAAGGTTGATTACAGCGCTGTTGGCCGCCGCAAGAAGGCCATTGCCCGCGTCCGTCTGGTTCCCGGCGAAGGCAAGATCGTCATCAACAAGCGCGATATTGATAACTACTTCGGTCTGGAGACCCTGAAGATGACCGTCCGTCAGCCCCTGACCCTGACCAACACCACCAACTTCGACGTGATGGTGAATGTGTGCGGCGGCGGTCTGGCCGGCCAGGCTGGCGCCATCCGTCACGGCATCTCCCGTGCGCTGTGCAAGGCTGATCCCGAGCTGCGCGCCGCCCTGAAGAAGGCTGGCTTCCTGACCCGCGATCCTCGTATGAAGGAGCGCAAGAAGTACGGCCTGAAGGCTGCCCGTCGTGCGCCTCAGTTCTCCAAGCGCTGAGAACCCGTACAAATCAAGGCTTTCCGACCCATGGCTGCCCAATCAGCCATGGGTTTTCTCTTTTATGCAGTCAGTTCCCTGCAAAGGATGCTGCTGTGTTAAGGGAGCGGAAAGCCTTGTTTCATCGGCACTTCATGAATTTTTCAGCCTTGAAATCCGTGCAAAATCGTGTGTCCGTCCGTCTGCATATGATTGCAACTTTATGCAGTCATGTTCTGGTGAACAGTCCCGCATTGTCCCGGCTGACCTTCTCCACGTTGCCTACCTCCCGGTGGACATAGGTGTTCATGGTCATGGTAATCTTGGAATGACCGGCGATGCTCTGCAGAGTCTTGATGTCCACGCGACCTGTGGCCTGCAGCTGGGTCAG
>JAXEEE010000145.1:0-18975 GCA_034104265.1 Eubacteriales bacterium
GCACGGCAAGGCGCCCAACGCTGAGCAGGCCGCTGCGGCACTGAAGGAACTGGAGGGCTGAGGATCATGGAGAAGAAAGCAATCCGCGTGGCCTACGGCGAGGCCATTGTGAAGCTCGCCGAGAAGAACGACAAGGTGGTCGTGCTGGACGCCGATCTGGCCGCCGCCACCATGACCAACGGCTTCAAGAAGGCCTATCCTGATCGGTTCTATGACTGCGGCATCGCTGAGGCCAACATGGTCGATATGGCGGCCGGTATGTCCACCATGGGGCTGATTCCCTTCTGCTCCACCTTCGCCGTGTTCGCAGGACGCAGCTATGACCAGATCCGCAACGGCGTGTGCTACCCCAAATTCAACGTGAAGTTCGGCTTCTCCCACGCGGGCATCACCCTGGGCGAGGACGGCGGTTCCCATCAGGCCATCGAGGACATCGCCATCATGCGCGTGCTGCCCAACATGACCGTGTTCGTTCCCGCCGACGCCAACGAGTGCTACAAGTGCGTGGAGGCCGCCGCGGAGATCAACGGCCCCGTGTACATCCGTACCGCCCGTCTGCCTTCCCCCGTGTATGACGAGCGGCCCTTCCAGGTGGGCAAGGGCAACGTGATCAAGGACGGCAAGGACTGCGTTATCTTCACCTGCGGCATCATGCTGGAGCACTGCCTGGAGGCTGTGCAGATCCTGGCGGAGCAGGGCGTGGACGCGGCGCTGGTGTCCCATCACACCCTCAAGCCCTTCGACGAGGAAATCACCCGCGCCTATGCGGCCAAGTGCGGCAAGGTCTTCACGGTGGAAGAGCATTCCATCATCGGCGGCCTGGGCGACGCGGTGGCGGCTTCCCTGTGCGGCATGGGCCTCAAGCACTTCGAGAAGATCGGCATCAACGACGTGTTCGGCCAGTCCGGCAAGCCTGCCGACCTGCTGAAGGCCTATGGCCTCACCGGCGCGCAGATTGCCGAGCGCATCCTGAAGGCGTAAGCGACAAGCAAGCGGGCGGCGTTCCTTCCACATACGGGGAACGCCGCCCTTTTCTATTCGGCAGGGGAGGAGATTATTATGGTCAGGTGGGCAAATGAGGCGGATATACCGCGCATCAACGTGCTGCGCAGACAGGTCAGCGACCTGCACGTGCAGGGCAGGCCGGACGTGTTCCACGGCTTCAGCCAGGCGCTGGCGGACAGGGCAGGGGAGCTGATCCGGCGGGAGGACGCGGGCATCGCCGTGTGCGAGCGGGACGGCGTCATCGAAGGCTTTGCGTCCATCCTGTATGTGGACAAGCCCGCATCGCCCTACAGGCACCCGCAGCACTTTCTGCACATTGAGGAATTCGGTGTGGATGAGGCATGTCGCCGCCAGGGCGTGGGCAGGGAGCTGATGGACTGGCTCCGCAGCCTGGCCTCGGAGACGGGCTACACCCGGCTGGAGCTGGACATGTGGGCCTTCAATGAGGGCGCGCAGGACTTCTATGAGGCCGTGGGTTTCAAAGTCTACCGGAAGTACCTGGAGATGTTCACGGAGGATGCATAAACAAGCAGGCGGCACGCATGATTCCCTCACGCGTGCCGCCTGTTCTGTCTGCCTTACAGTTCAACCTCAGTCTCCAGGGTAAAGCGCTGGTAGGTTTGGCCATCCCGCTCCACGGTTTCCGTCCACATGGAGGCAGGCCGCACCCACAGGCCCTTTTCGCCGTACAGCGCGCGGTAGACCACCATGTATTCGCCGGTCTCGGAATTGGTGGCCACGCCGACCACCTGGTACAGGCCGCCCTTGAAATGGCGGTAAATGCCGGGTTTGATGTCCGGACGATCATCGGAATACTTCATTTTAACACCTTCCTTAAAAAGTCCCTGGTTCTTTGCTGCTGCGGGTTTCCAAAAACCTCGTCGGGATGGCCCTGTTCGACAATGACGCCCTCGTCCATGAAGATGACGTGATCCGCCACCTCCCGGGCAAAGCCCATCTCGTGGGTGACAACCGCCATGGTCATGCCGTCGTCCGCCAGCTGCTTCATCACGTCCAGCACCTCGCCGACCATCTCGGGATCCAGGGCGGAGGTGGGCTCGTCGAAGAGCATCACATCGGGGTTCATGGCCAGTGCGCGGACAATGGCGATGCGCTGCTGCTGGCCGCCGGAAAGCTGCCGGGGGTAATTCTTCGCCTTGTCCTGAAGACCCACGCGGGTCAGCAGGCGCATGGCGTTTTCCTGGGCCTCCGCCTTGCTCTGATGCTTGAGCTTGGTGGGGCCAAGGATGATGTTGTCCATGATGGTCAGGTGGGGGAAGAGGTTGAACTGCTGGAACACCATGCCCATCTTCATGCGGATGCGGTTGATATTGCACTGGGGGGAGGTGATGTCCTCGCCCTCGAAGGTGATGGTGCCGCCGGTAGGCACCTCCAGCAGGTTGAGGCAGCGCAGCAGCGTGGTCTTGCCGGAGCCGGATGGCCCGATGAGCACCACCTTCTCGCCCTTGCGGATGTGCATGTCCACGCCCTTGAGCACCTGGAGGTCGCCGAAGTCCTTGCGCAGGCTGTTAACGGTTATCACTCTGACGCAGCCTCCTTTCCAGCTTGCCGACGAAGTAGGTGAGCAGCATGACCATGGCCAGATAAATCAGCGCCACGGCGATCAGCGGCATGAAGGGGGAGTAGGTCACGCCGCGGATGCGGTTGCCCGCGAAGGTCAGATCCATGACCGTGGCGTAGCCCGCGATGGAGGTTTCCTTCAGCAGGGTGATGAACTCGTTGGCCAGGGTGGGCAGAACGTTCTTGAACATCTGCGGGGCGATGATGTACCACATGGTCTGGATATAGTGAAAGCCCAGGCTGCTGCCGGCCTCGAACTGGCCCTTGTCAATGGACATGATGCCGCTGCGGAAGATCTCCGATACATACGCGCCGGAATTCAGGCCGAAGGACAGCGACGCCACCAGCAGGCCGTTGCTAGACCAAGCGAAGACCACGTAGTACAGGATCAGCAGCTGAATAACCATGGGCGTGCCGCGCAGCACCGTGGTGTAGATAACGCCAATGCGGTTGAGCACCGCCAGCACGCCTCGGGCCAGGGGATTCTTGATGCGCTTGCCGTTCAGATCCCAGGTGCAGCGGATCACCGCGATGATGATGCCGATGATCACGCCGATGATGGTGGCATAGGTGGTCATGAGCAGCGTGTTGCCCAGACCCTTGACCAGCATCAGCCAGCGATCCTTCTCAATGAAATTCAGAATGAAGTCTGCCTTGATGCCTTCGAACCAGGCGAGGATACCGTCCAACCTGTCAACCTCCTCTGCATGCGGGGGAATACATGGAAAAGAAGGGAACGACCGCTGCCGCTCCCTTCCATGAAGCCAATGGGGTTACTCAGCCTTGATGTACTTGGCGACAATGCCCGCCACGGTGCCGTCGTCGATCAGCTTCTGCAGGGCGGCGTTGAACTTCTCCACCAGCTCGGTGTTGTCCTTGGCGAAGCAGGCGGCGTAGTCCTCCACGGCGTAGGCGGAATCCAGGATTACCAGACCCTCGTTGGCGGCCACGTAAGCCTTGGCGGGCTCGTTGTCGATGATCACACAGTCAACCTTGCCGTTCTTCAGGGCCATGGTGGCGTCGTTGCCGTTGTCGAAGAGCACAACACGCTCCACGCCGAACTCGTCCTCAGCGTAGATGTGGCCGGTGGTCGCCATCTGCACGCCCACCTTGTAGGTAGCGCCTTCGGCAGCCAGGTCGTCATAGGAGGCGATAGGGGAGCCTTCCTTCACGATGATGGACTGCACGCCCGTGGCGTAGGAGATGGAGAAGGCCACGCTCTGCTGGCGCTCCTCGGTGACGGTCATGCCGGCCATGCCGAAGTCGGCCTTGCCGGAGGTCACAGCGTTGATGATGGCGTTGAAGTCCATGTCCAGCTTATCCAGCTCGTAACCCATCTCAGCGCACACGGCTTCAGCAATTTCTACATCGATGCCGACCATCTGGTCGCCGTCCCAGTATTCATAGGGAGGGAAGGAAGCGTTGGTGGCCATGGTCAGGGTATCAGCCAGCGCGGACACGCTGGTCAGCAGCATCATCATGGACAGGACGACAGCAAACAGCTTTTTCATAGGAACAACCTCCTTATTCGTTGGGGAACGATGACGATTATACATCCCATCCCCGGGATTGTCAATAGAATATTCACAAAAAGTTGCATAAAAATGCAGGAAACCTTCCTGGCGGACAGCCCGGGAAAATCCGCCCGGCCCTCTTGCCAAAAAGGCGGAAACAGGATAGGATATAAGGGTCGAGGATACGGAAGAGGAAGGCTGTGTGAGTTTGCTGACGCTGATTGTCAACCCGACGGCTGGAAACGGTTATGCACTGAAAATGGAGGAACCCATCCGGCAGGAGCTGGAGAAAAGGGGCGTGCCCCATACCATCCTGCGCACGGAATACCCGGGTCATGCCACGGCCCTGGCGCGCCAGGCCGCACAGGCGGCGGACTGCACGGGCGTTGTGTCCGTGGGCGGGGACGGTACGGCCTTCGAGGTGGCCTGCGGGCTGATGGGCACAGGCGCGGCCCTGGGCGTGATCCCTGCGGGCACGGGCAATGATTTCGTCAAGACGGTGGGGATTCCCCGCAAGCCCATGGCGGCCCTTGAGAAGATTCTCTCCAGCGCACCCCGGCCCGTGGATGTGGGCAGCATGAACGACCGGCTGTTCCTGAACGTGTGCGGCACCGGCTTTGACGTGACCGTGCTGGACTACACCGTGGAGGCCAAGAAGTACGTGCGGGGCATCCTGCCCTACCTGGTGGGGCTGGTGCGGGCGATTGCTCATTACAAGCCCGTGCATGTGCGCATGGAGGCCGACGGGCAGATACAGGAGCGCGATGTGCTGATCTGCTCGGTGGCCAACGGACGGTTCATCGGCGGGGGGATTCCCATCTGTCCCGAGGCCGCACCGGACGACGGCCTGCTGGATCTGGTGGTGGTGGAAACCCGGCCCCGGTGGATGATTCCCTTCTACCTGCCGGGCCTGCTGATGGGGAAGGTGCTCACCTTCGGCGTGACGAGCCATTGCCGCTGCCGGAAGGTGGAAATCGTCAGCCCCGGCATGCGGCTGAATGTAGACGGGGAGATTCTGTCCCTGGACGCCGCATCCTTTGCTGTGCAGCCGGGCAGGCTGATGCTGTACTGGTAAATTTACAATTCCGTGCAGGAAAGATATGGAGCGCCAGCGAATACTATGATCAAACACAGAGCGCTGAGCATACTGTTATCAAGATGAAGGAGTGAAACGCGATGGCAGAATATCCGAAGGGCTTCAAGGGCATTTGGTTGAAGGGCATGGAGGCCATTGGCGATACGGCGACGAAGATTGCCTCCAACACCCGCTACAAGGTCAACGAGATGAACATGATCAACCGCCGCCGCGAGATTCTCTCCGATTTCGGCGAGAAGGCCTACGGGCTGTGGCAGAAGGGCGAGCAGTTCCCGGCGGAGCTGGACGCGCTGCTGAAGGAGCTGAGCCAGCTGGACGCCGCCCTGGACGAAATCCGCGCGGAGAAGGCCGCCAAGGCTGCCGCTGCCGCGGCCAAGCCCGAGGAGCAGCCTGCGGAGGAAGCGGCTGAAAAAGCTCCCCTGGTAGACAAGGCCGATGAGCTGGCAGACAGGGTCAAGGACGTGCTGGCCACGGTGGGAGGCGCCATCGGCGAAGCGGTGGATCATGTGAAGGAAGCCGTCAGCGGCGACAAGCAGCCTGCCGCGGAGGAACCCGTGCCTGAGGAGACGGACAGCGAGCCTGCGGAGGAGCCTGTCCCCACCATCCAGGTGCAGGAGGAAGAACCCGCTGAGGAGCCTGCCCCTGAGCAGAGCGCTGAGGAGGAGCAGCCTGCGGAGGAACAGCCCGGCGAATAAGCCGCATCATCTGCACCCGGAAGCATAAAACAGGCCGTGCCTGCTGTCGCTGCGCATGCAGCACATGAACCATGGATAAGAACAGCCCTCCCATCTGGCGACAGAGGGGAGGGCTTTGCGGTATCCACAGGGAAAAGAGTCAGGCATGCATCAGCACCGCCGCCCGGGAACAAAGTGCATGCCGCTGCGCTCAAAATCCCGCATGCGGGCGTTGAGCAGCTGCCTGCGGCACAGGTAACGCCATAAAGCACGGAACATGAACAGCCCTCCCTTCCGGTTACAGGATGAACCGGAGGGGAGGGCTTTATGCGTGTTATGACGCCGGGGTGAAGGTCATGTGCAGCAGAGCGCTGCGGATGATGGCGCCGGGGTCGGCGTCGGGCTGGAGCCAGTCCATGGCCATGTCCGGCGGCAGGATGACAGGCATCCTGTCATGAATGCTGGCAAGCTCCTCACTCGCGTCGCGGGTCAGAATGGTAAAGGCGGGCCTGCGGGGATCGTCCTCCACCCGGTAAAGCCCACACATGTACAGCATAGGACTGTCCTCCGGTTGAAAGAGATACCTGGCGGGCTTCTTCTGCCGGTGATCCCACTCAACGTAGGCGCTGGCGGGAATCAGGCAGCGCCGCCGCCGGTAGCTGTCCCGGAACATGGGCTTGTCCATGGCGGATTCCGACCGGGCATTGAAGACCAGCTTCCGTTCCAGGCGGAAACCCCAGGTCATGGCGAAGGCCGCCGGAGTCAGCTGCCTGTTGGGGGCAAGCACCGCAGCCGTATCCCCGGGGAAGATTTCCCCCTGCTTGATGCTGAAGGCCGGGTCGCGGCGGCGTTCCCGCTGCTCAAGGTCGTTCAGCAGCTCCACCAGCGCCGCTGGCATGTCCCGTACCTCCAGAAAATACCGTCCGCACATCAGTCGATCAGTGTGGTGGTGAAGCTGCCCTGCCAGCTGCGGCCGGGGGCCAGCATGGTCACGAAGGGCTTGTCCTCAAAGTTGCCGCTTTCGCCCACCTCGCCGGGCATGCCGTGCCAGGGCTCCAGGCACAGGTAGGGCGCATGCTTGTTGGGCATGGTCCACACGGCCAGCACCTCCATCTTGGGGAAGGAGAAGGCGATGCCTTTGCCGCTGACCTTGTGCACCAGCTTCACGCTGCGGCTCTTCAGCTCGGTGAAGATCAGCGCATCCCGCTGGTCGAACAGGTCATAGGACAGGGGCAGAGTGTCGCTGTTGTGGAAGCAGTCCAGGTACTCATAGCCGTCGATACGGCCGCCGCCGGGGGCTAGGCGGTTCTTGCCCTCCTCCACCTGGGGGAAGACCAGCTGGTAGTCCGTGAAGGCCGCGCCTTCCTCCATGGGCACGCAGAAGCCCGGATGGCCGCCCACGCAGAAGGGCATCACCTTGTCGGACTTGTTCTCCACGGTGAAGGTGGTGGTATAGCCGTTCTCCAGC
The DNA here is from genome assembly GCA_034104265.1 of Eubacteriales bacterium. Taxonomy (GTDB): domain Bacteria; phylum Bacillota; class Clostridia; order Christensenellales; family Aristaeellaceae; genus UBA11524. The sequence goes on from JAXEEE010000145.1 coordinate 7,339, forward strand.
AGGGTGTAGGTCACATGGAACACGAAGTCGAAGGGATACATGGGCTTGCTTTCCTCGGTGGGGGTGAGGGCCAGCTCCACAAAGTCATCGCCCTGCTTGACCACGGTGAAGTCCGGGTTGCGGGTGAAGCCGTGCTTGGTCATGGGGTACATGGTACCGTCAATGCGGATGCCCTCCGGCGCGACGGAGCCGCACACCGGGAACAGCACCGGTGCGTGCTGCGCCCAGACGCCCGGATCGGCCTGCCAGATGACCTCGCGGCCGTCGGGGCCCTTGAAGGACGCCATCTGCGCGCCGCGAAGCTGAACCTCCGCCGTGCAGGTACCGTTGCTGAGACGAATGTTGGCCATGGGAAATTCCTCCTTTTGCATTGTCAGGATCATCAGATCCGGTGAAGCAGGGTATAGTCCCGGGGACAGTCTGCCCCAACCCAGTAGGCGGCATGTCCCTCCATGCGCAGGGAAGGTCCGACTTCCGGGATTGGCAGGTCAAAGGACGTGCAGGTTCCGGGAACCAGGCTGGTCACGCGGGGCTTCACCCGGGGATCGCCGCTCTCGCTGAAGCTGTCGATGACCAGCAGCTGTCGCGTGCCTTCCGTTTCCCGCGCCGCCAGGAGCGCCACAATATGTCCTGGTCGGATATTCGCCATGGCAACGCCCTGTTCCTCCCTGAGAAAGGCGTACAGCCGGGGAAGATCGTTTTCCAGCCCGCTGCCCAGCCAGGCAAAGCCCATGCGTTCCGCCATGCCGATCCTCTCCAGCCCCGACAGCAGCCCGGGCCGGTCGGTGCCGTCGTCGCCCCGGCCTCCGCAGGCGACGGACAGGTCGGCGATGTCCTCCGGCGGCCAGACCTGCCCCGTCAGCCATTGCAGACAGTGGCACAGCGCAAACACGCCGCAGCCGGAGGTGTGCAGGGTTTCCCTGCCCAGGTAGGGGTAGGGGTGCGTCCAGCCGGGATGCCGCTGGTTGCGGAAAAAAATCGCCCGGCCTTCAACGGTCATGGGAACGCTCATGGGGGTCAGCATGGTATGCACCTCCGGGCCATGTGCCGCATAGGATGCAGGCAGGAAACAGAACAGGAGGTTGGTCAGCATGAAGGAAAGCGCGAAGGTATCGCCCTTTGCCGCCCTGAATCCCAGGGAACAGAAGGAGCAGTGGATCTGGTGGCAATGCCAGCACCCGGAAGGGGAGACGGTCATGGAGGAGCCGCTGGATCCCCCCAGGCCGCTGCCGGAAGCGAAGCCTCTGCCGGAGGCCGTGGAGGTTCAGCGAGAGCTGTCCCCCGTGCCCGCGCCGGTGATCCGCCACGGGCAGTACGATTCCGTCATCCGACGGATGAACCAGGCCCGCCAACAGACCGGCGATTACATACCCTGCACGGGGCCGTTATCCACCAAAACGGAGCCTGGCGCGGGCAGCTGAAATGCGTCGAAGTAACTGTCCTCCAGGGGAATCCACCGGTCGATGAACTGCTGCAGCTTCTCCGGGCTGCGATCGGCAATGCGCCGAAGCTGCTCTTCCCGCTCCACCCGGACAAAAACGGACACATCCGTCAGCCGTGCCAGGTCGGGATGATGGGCATAGCTGCCCTCCAGCACCAGCACACGGCTGGCAGGCAGGGAGATGGGCCCACCTGGGCCGTCGGCGGCGCAGTCGTAGGGGCGGTAGGTGAGGGAGCGTCCCTCCCTCCAGGGGAGCAGCACCTCGGCCATCAGCCGCTCCCGGTCGCTGTTGCCGCCGGGCTGAGCCATGCGCTCGGGGGTCTTGCGGGCATGGGGCATGTGGAAATCATCCATGTGGACACAGGGGCAGGACAAAATGCGGCACAGCAGTGCGGCCAGGGTGGTCTTGCCGCTGCCGCAGGGGCCGTCAATGGCGATCAGCAGCCGATCCCGGCCCTGCAGGGCCTCCACGGCGTCCAGCACGGGCCGGAGCCGCCGGGCCAAGGTTGCCTCGGCAGGGGAGAGGCTGCCTTCGGATAAGGATATGCGCTCAGGCAAGGAAAGTACCTCCATCAGGCATGTGATGATCAGCATGAAGCGCGCTGCCCATGGGACAGCGCGCTTTTCATGCAGGCATGGTTATAGATTCTTTTTCAGGATGGCGATTCCCTGCCGCAGCTGATCGAAAGATATGTTCAGCGGGGGCAGCAGGCGAACCTTCTCATGGGCGGTGAGCACCATCAGCCCGTCCTTCAGGCAGGCGGCGGCAATTCCGGCGGCAGGCTTCTCCACCTCGATGCCCAGCATCAGGCCCATGCCGGTGATGCTCTTCACGCCCAGCACACCCGTCAATTCGCTGCGGATGAAGGCCTCCCGCTGCTTCACGCCCTCGAATACCGTGTCATCCAGGCGGCTGATGACGTTCAGCGCGGCCGCCGCGCACACGGGGTTTCCGCCGAAGGTGCTGCCGTGGTCGCCCTTGCCCAGGGTATGCTCGCACTTTTCCCCCAGCAGGCATGCGCCGATGGGCAGTCCGCCGCCCAAACCCTTGGCCGTGGTGACCACATCGGGCTGCACGCCGTACTGCATGTAGGCGTACAGGCTGCCGGTGCGGCCGTTGCCGGTCTGCACCTCGTCCACCATCAGGAGAATGTCCTTCTCCCGGCACAGCTTCTCAGCCAGCTGCACATAGGCCTTGTCAAGGGGAATCACGCCGCCCTCGCCCTGGATCATCTCCATGAGGATGGCGCACACGTCCCCCCGGGACAGGGCCGCTTCCAGCGCATCGTAGTCGTTGGCGGGGATATAGCGGAAGCCATCCGGGAAGGGCCCGAAGTGGGCGTGGAACTTGTCCTGCCCGGTGGCGGCCAGGGTGGCGATGGTGCGGCCGTGGAAGCTGTTGCGCAGGGTGACGATCACGCTGCGCCCCGTATCCTCGCCGTAGCGGCGGGCCACCTTCAGCGCGCACTCGTTGGCCTCCGCGCCGGAGTTGCCGTAGAAGACCTTCTTCATGCCCGTGCGCTGGCAGAGAAGCTCCGCCAGCTGGGCCTGGGGTGCGGTGTAGTACAGGTTGGAGGTATGGCCCAGGGTGGTCAGCTGGTCGGTGACGGCCTTGACCCACTCCGGATCGCAGGCCCCGAAGAGCGTCACGCCAATGCCCGTGCCGAAGTCGATATAGGTCTTCCCCTCCTCATCCTGATAGGACGCGCCGGAGCCGGAGGCCATCGCCGCGTCGAAGCGGCCGTAGGTGCCGGCCACATAGGTTTGATCCGCTTGCCTGGTCTGCATGTCAGATCTCCTTCCTGAACATGGTGCCCGCGCCCTCGTCGGTGAGGGTTTCAATCAGCAGCGCGTGGGACACCCGCCCGTCGATGATGAACACCTTGCGCACGCCCTCCCGGATGGCCCGGGTGCAGCAGTCCACCTTGGGGATCATGCCGCCGGAGATTACACCCTCGGCCTTGAGCTTCTCCACGCCCCGAAGGTCGATGCGCCGGATGAGGGAGGAGGGGTCGCTGGGATCCCGCAGAAGGCCGATGGTGTCCGTCATGGAGATGAGGCTCTCCGCATGCAGCGCGGCGGCGATGGCCGCGGCGGCGGTGTCGGCGTTGATGTTGTACACGTGGCCGGAGGCGTCATAGCCGATGGTGGACACCACGGGGATGTAGCCCTTCTCCAGCAGATCCAGCACGGGCTGGGGATTGATCTTGCCCACCTCACCCACGTAGCCCAGACGCTCGTCCACCTGGCTGGCCTCGATCAGCCCGCCGTCCATGCCGCAGATGCCCATGGCCTTGCCGCCCAGCATCTCCAGCTTGCCCACCAGGCTCTTGTTGATCTTGCCGGCCAGCACCATCTGCACAATCTCGCTGGTTTCCTCGTCCGTGACCCGCAGCCCATCCACGAAGGTGGACTGCTTGCCCACCCGTTTGAGCATGGCTGAGATTTCCGGCCCGCCACCGTGTACCAGCACCACCTTGACCCCGATGAGGCTCATCAGCACCATGTCCCGCATGACGTCGTGCTTCAGCTCCTCGTTGATCATGGCGTTGCCGCCGTACTTCACCACGATGATCTTCCCGTAATACTTCTGAATATAAGGCAGCGCCTCCACCAGCACCTGGGCCCGCTGGGCGTTGCTCAAACCGGTCGTCATGGTTCATCCTCCTCCATATGCTCAGGAGCGGTAGTCGCCGTTAATCTTCACATAGTCGTAGGTCAGGTCGCAGCCCCAGGCCGTGGCGGAGGCGTCGCCGTCATGCAGGGTGACCACCACGTCGATCTCGTCCTGCAGAAGGATCTTCTTGGCCTCCTCCTCGGAGAAGTCCACCGATGCGCCATCCCGGCACACGGTAATGCTCCCCACGCTGGAGCGGAAGGCCACGTCCACCGCCTTCACATTCAGCTCCGCGCCGGAATAGCCCAGCGCGCACAGCACACGGCCCCAGTTGGCGTCCGCGCCGAAGATGGCGGCCTTGAGCAGGCTGGAGCAGACAACGGCCTTGGCGCAGAGCTTGGCGTCCTTCATGGTCTTGCCGCCGGTGACCACACAGGTCAGCAGCCGGGACGCACCCTCGCCGTCCTTGGCGATCATCCGGCAGAGGGTGGAGGTCACCTCGTTCAGGGCGGCGCAGAAGGCGTCGAAGTCTGCACCCTCGCCGTCAATGAGGGGATTGCCCGCCAGGCCGTTGGCCATGATGGACACCATATCATTGGTAGAGGTGTCGCCGTCCACGGACACCATGTTGAAGGTGTCCTTCACATCTGCGGAGAGAGCCTTGCGCAGCATGGCGGGGGTGATGGCCGCGTCGCAGGTGAGGAACACCAGCATGGTGGCCAGGTTGGGGTGAATCATGCCGCTGCCCTTGGCGATGCCGCCCAGCCGGCAGGTCACGCCCCCAGCGGTGAAGGACACGGCAACCTCCTTCAGGCGGGTATCGGTGGTCATGATGCCCTCGGCGGCGTCCTTGCTGCCCTCGGGGGAGAGGGAAGCGGCAAGGGCCCCCATGCCCTCCGCGATGGGCGCAATGTCGAGGGGCTGGCCGATCACGCCGGTGGACGCGACGATTACGTCCTCGGCCTTCACGCCCGCAGCTTCAGCCGCCAGGACGCACATCTGCCAGGCTACGTCCTCACCGTCGGCATTGCAGGTGTTGGCATTGCCGCTGTTGCACAGGGCCAGCTGGGCCACGCCGTCCTGGAGGTTGCGCTGGGTCACATAAATGGGCGCGCCCTTGACCAGGTTGCTGGTGTAAACCGCCGCAGCCGAGGCGGGCACCTCGCTGTAAATCATGCTCAGATCCCGCTTGGTGCGGTTTTTCCGGATGCCGCAGTGCACGCCGGATGCGGTAAAGCCCTTGGGTGCGCAAACGCCGCCCTGGATGTGTTCCATACTGTATTTCTCCTTCCGTATTCTTGCTTGATTGAATGAATATGCTTACAGGTTCAGCCCCGTGGTTTCCGGCGCGCCCAGCATCAGGTTCAGGCACTGGAGCGCCGCGCCGGAGGAGCCCTTGCCCAGGTTGTCGAAGCGGGCCACCAGCTGCAGGCGCTCATCGTTGCCCAGCACCATCAGCTCCATGCCGTCCAGGCCGGAGAACGCGTTGGCGGCGGCAAAGCCGTTCAGCGCGGCAGTCTCCTCCGTGCCCAGCACCTTCACCACCGGGCTGCCGAAGTAGTGCTCCCGCAAGGCGGCGGTGATTTCCTCCACCGGATGCTTTCCGCATCGCAGCTGGCCGGGGAACAGGGGCACCGTGACCTCCATGCCGCTGTAGAAGTCCGCCACAATGGGGGCGAAGATGGGCGCGGCGTTCAGCCCGGTGACATGCTGCATCTCCGGCAGATGCTTGTGGCTCTGCGTGAGGCCGTACTGCCGGGGGCTGTCCAGATCGGCGGTGCGGGCATCGCCCTCGTACTGGGCGATCATCTTCCTGCCTCCGCCGGAATAGCCCGTCAGGGAGAAGCAGGACAAAAGCGCGTCCCTGGGAATCAGCCCGCAGCGCACCAGCGGCGCCACCAGCGCGATGAATCCGCTGGCGTGGCAGCCGGGGACGGCCACATGCTGCCCGTGGACAATGCTGTCCCGGTGGCCGATGGACAGCTCCGGGAAGCCGTAGGCCCAGCTCTCCATGGTTCGGTGGGCGGTGGATGTATCCAGAATGCGGGTCTTCCTGCCTTGGGCCAGGGCCACGGATTCCCGGGCGGCGGCGTCGGGCAGGCAGAGAATCGCCACGTCGGCGGCGTGGATGCATTCCTGCCGGGCAGCGGGGTCCTTGCGTCGGCTCTCTTCGAGGGTGATGAGGTTCACGTCCGCCCTGTCAGCCAGCCTGTCGAAGATCCGCAGCCCCGTGGTGCCTTCCTTGCCGTCGATGAAAATGGTGGTCGCCATGATAAGCCTCCTCGCTTATGCGAAGAATATGCATAAATATGCGACCTCTATTATACGCGCTTCCGGGCGGTTGTCAAGCGTCAGTGCAAAGAAAATGCAGGCGGGGATCAAATGTCCCCGGCCTGCGTCTGTGGTGCATATTCAATCGTGATTCTGTCATTGCCCAGGGCGATCCACTGGCTGACGGTGCTTTCCAGCGCGGCGACGGTGTCGGCCCAGGCTTGCTCAGTTTGCGCGTGCTCTTCCAGATAGTAGGCCCGGCAGCGTTCCTGCTCCTGCCTGAGAAGCACCTGCAGCCGTTCCTCCGTCAGGGGATACCAGAAATCATCCTTGCTGATTTCCTCCGGTGTCAGGCTGTCGGACAGCACCTCCATCTCCGGCAGCAGCAGGGTGATGGTATTGCCGGTGACCTTCACCTGTACCTTGCGCAGGTCGATGCCCAGGCTGGCGTGGTAGGTGTAGCGCACGGTGACCTTCTGCACCTGCCCGAGGAACAGCGCCTCCGTGCCGGATTCCAGCACACCCTCCTCCTGGGCAACGGCGGTTTCCAGCCGGGCGGACTGCTGCAGGTTACGGGCCAGGGTGGCCGAGGCGGTGACAGCTGCGCCGGAGAGATCCGGCAGGATGCTGTTCATCAGCCGGGAGGCGTGGGGCAGCAGCACAATGACCAGCACCAGCGTCAGCGCAGAGCCCACGGTGCGCCCCAGCCATTTCAGCAGCGCCTTCATACCATCCCCCCCAGCACAACCAGCAGGGGTACGATGGCGTAGCGCATGGCCAGCACGAAGAGGGTGACCAGGCCGATGGCGGAAAGCAGCATCACGGGCAGGGAATGGCGGCGGCGGGAAGATCGCATGGCGCAGCGCCTCCTTTGCGGAAAATCATCATGGGGACCATGGAACAGCATTATACGACAAAAACCGCCCTGCTGTCCATGCCGAATGTAAATTCTGCGCCGAAGGACAGGAAAAGCCCCCGGCATCCGTGCGCCGGAGGCTTCCATGCTGTCAGGAATCCGTTAGTGCTCCATCTGCCGCCCGACGATGCCCGCGGCGGTTTCAGCGACCTTCAGCTCCGTATCGCCCATGCGGGCACCTTGTTCCCGGCTCATCAGCAGCACCGCGCCGATGGCCTCGCCGTCGGCAATGATAGGGGAGATCACCTGGGCGGTGTAGCCCTGCTGTGTCATGTCTTCATCATTGGCCACGGCGATGGTCTTGCCTCCCAGCTGCCGGTTGAGGGCCACGGTCTGCCGGGAGGCGATGGCCTGCTCCAGATCCCGGGAGATAGGCTTGTCCCACAGCTCCTTCTTGCTCACGCCGCTGGCAGCCACCACCTGATCCCTGTCCACGATGCAGGCGATGTGTCCCAGGGAGCGGAACAGCGACTCGGTATAATCCTTGGCGAAGGAAGACATTTCGCCGATGGGGGAGTACTTCTTGAGGATGACCTCGCCGTCCCTGTCGGTATAGATCTCCAGCGGGTCGCCCTCGCGGATCCGGAGGGTGCGGCGGATTTCCTTTGGAATGACGACCCGGCCCAGTTCATCAATCCTACGAACGATACCAGTTGCGCGCATGATACGATGGCCTCCCTTGATGGTTTTTCAACCATAGTATGGCGCGGCAGGAAGGGTTGATGCAGGCAGGATGTGGAAGCCACGCCTTGCGCCTGCCAGGATGCAAGGGTGCGTTTCACGGGGGAATTGTGCGGCGTCCCGCGTGGCTGACCGATTATCATTGGCGATGCATCGTTATCAAAAAGGAAGGAACACACAGGGCTCTTGTTCATTCTGCACAAGAAAGTATGGAATATGTGGGAGATTTGCTGCCATAGACCACCGATGCAACCATGTATAAACGGTCATTTTTGAGAAGTTTACAGTTGAATTATACTGGAACGGTCATTCTGCGCGCTATATAATACAAATGATTGATATTCGTGCATCCTGTACAGCCTCATCAATGCGAACAGGAGGGTTTCCATATGGAGAACAAGGTTGCCGCGCAGGATCTGCGCAAGAAGAAGCTGCGGCTCTTCGGCGTCTATCTGCACAATAACTGGCAGCTCTACCTGATGCTGCTGGTGCCGGTGGTATTCGTCATCGTCTTCAAGTATGCCGCCTATCCGGGCCTGCGAATCGCCTTTATGGATTACAAGCCCGCCAAGGGCTATGCTGGGAGCAAGTGGGTCGGCTTCCAGACCTTCGAGAAGATCTTCCGCGACAAGGACTTCATCCGCGCGCTGAAGAATTCACTGGCCTTCAACTTCCTGGACCTGCTGGTGGGCTTCCCGGTGCCCATCATCCTGGCCCTGTTGCTCAACGAGCTGCGCTTTGACCGCTACAAGAAGGTCTCCCAGACCATCCTGTACCTGCCCCACTTCCTGTCCTGGGTTATCATCGCCAGTGTGGCCCTGAACCTGTTCAAGCCCGAGACCGGCCTGGTCAATATCATGCTCAAGAATATGGGCGTTATCGACCAGGGTATCCCCTTCCTGACGGAGAAGTGGCACTGGGCCGTGACCTACCTGATCATCGGTGTGTGGCAGAACATGGGCTGGGGCTCCATCATCTACCTGGCAGCCATCACCGGCATTGACGCCGAGCTCTACGAGGCTGCCACCATCGATGGCGCCGGCCGCCTGCGCAAGATCTGGAATGTGACGCTGCCCTGCATCCGCGGGACCATGGTCACCCTGCTGATCATGAACCTGGGCCGCGTGATGGGCTCCAACTTCGAGCGCCTTGACTCCTTCGGCAACGTGCAGGTCAAGGACTTCCAGTATCAGCTGGCCATCTACATCTACGAAAAGGGCCTTGCGGGCTCCAACTTCAGCCGTGCAACCGCCGTGGGTCTGTTCCAGTCGCTGGTGGGTCTGCTGCTGGTGCTGGCGGCGGACTGGACGTCCAAGAAGCTCGGCGAAGACGGACTGCTGTAAGGAAGGGAGGAGAGCATCATGGCTGCAACCGAAAAGGTCGTCGAAAAGAAGCCCTCCATCTGGAGCGGCATCAACCGCGTGCGTGTCAGCGATTTTGTGATCGCCTTTGTGATCCTGCTGCTGTCGCTGACGTGTATCATTCCTTTCATCCATGTGGCGGCGAAGAGTATTTCCTCCAACACCGCGGTCATGTCCAAGCAGGTGTACCTGTGGCCCAAGGGCATCAACTTTGACGCCTACGCCTCCATCTTCCGCGATGGTCAGCTGACCTACTCCATGGGCTACACCGTGGTGGTGACGGTGCTATTCACCCTGGTGGGCATGGTGGTGACCACCCTGGCGGCATATCCCCTGGCGCTCAAGCACCTCAAGGGCCGCACCTTCTTCGCCTTCCTGCTGATGTTCACCATGTACTTCAGCGCCGGCCTGATTCCTGAATACCTGCTGTACAAGGATCTGCACCTGCTCAACACCATGTGGGTGCTGGTGCTGCCCCTGGCCTTCTCCCCCTACAACATGCTGATCATGCGGTCCTTCATTTCGTCAACCATCCCGGACAGCCTCTACGAGGCAGCCAACCTGGACGGCGCCAACCACTTCCAGGTGCTGACAAAGGTGGTGCTGCCTTTGTCCAAGCCCATCATCGCCACGCTGTCGCTGTTCTACGCCGTGGGCCGCTGGAACGCTTACGCCGACGCAAAGTACTACATTACCACCAAGGCCCTGCAGCCCCTGCAGTACCTGCTGTCCAACATGGTGCTGAACTCCGGCAGCGACGCAATCAGCCTGTCCGAGGCTGCCGCCGCCTCCAGCACCCCTGAGGTTCTGCAGGCCGCCGTGGTCATGTTCGCCACCCTGCCTATCATTATGGTCTACCCCTTCGTGCAGAAGTACTTCGTCAAGGGCGCGATGATCGGCGCTGTGAAGGGCTGATTGCACACACGGGCTGGAAGCCCCATTCCATCGGAATAATGGCGGGGATACGTCCTTGCCGTTATCAATAAACATCAAGGAGGAACCAAAGTATGAAGCGCATCCTTTCCCTGGCCCTGGCGCTGGTGATGATGCTGAGTCTGGTTTCTTTCGCCAGCGCGGAAGAAGCCACCGGCATGGCTGCCTGGGAACCCTTCGCGGAGCGGGTGAAGATCACCGTGCCCGTGTACGACCGTTCCAAGGCCGGCTATCCCGCTGTTGACGACAACTACTGGACCAAGTGGATCCAGTCCGAGTTCGGCGACAAGTGGAACATCGACGTGCAGTACGTTGCCATCCCCCGCGGCGACGTGATGACCAAGTACTCCCTGCTGATTGCTGGCGGCGACACCCCCACCATCATGATGGAGTATGACTATCCCAAGGTTGCCCAGTGGGCCAACGACGGCGCCATGCAGGTCATCGACCTGGACGAGTTCGCCAAGGTCGCTCCCACCTACTATGGCAAGATGGTTGAGAACAACCAGCTGGGTTACACCGACATCAACGGTGAGACCTACTTCGTGCTCAGCGAGCGTCCCTACTACAACACCGGCTACACCTGGCGCACCTTCGTGCGTATGGACTGGCTGCGCGCAGTCGGCTATGACCATGTGCCCACCTCCTATGCCGAGTACTCCGACGCCATCAACAAGATCATCGCTGCCGGCCTGACCGACCAGGCTCCTCTGGGCCTGGGCATTCCCACCAGCGCTTATGTGGCCAACTTCGCCTTCCATGACGAGGATCTGGACGAGGCCGAGTGGGCGATGCACTGCTCTCTGGGCACCGCTTCCCTGACCTGGGAGCCCACCTACCGTCTGCTGAAGCGCACCAACGCTGAGTACAACCAGGGCTGGTATTCCAGCGAGTTCGACCTGGCCGAGAACTCCGGCGGCGCTTCCACCGATCAGATGCAGACCGACTTCATCAACGGCAAGACCTTCTCCTACTCCGGCTACATGGCCGCCAACGTGAACTGGCTGACCGCCTTCTATGAGAACAACCCCGACGCCGAGCTGGCTCTGGCTTCCGCCTACGCTGTGGAAGAAGAGGGCGTGGCTGTGGCCCGCAACCGTGCTGACAACGCGTTCGGCATGATCGTCGGCTTCTCCTCCTACGCTACCCCCGAGCAGCTGAAGGCTGCCTGGATGCTGATGGAGTGGATGATCCAGCCCGAGAACCTGTTCGTGCTGGAGAACGGTGTTGAAGGCGTGACCTACACCATGGGCGAGGACGGCCTGCCTGTGGTCGACGGCGCCTACACCGGCGAGTACATGCTGAACCACAACATGAACATCGACATGACCTGCCTGGTGCATGCTTCCAAGGTGGTGGGCACGGTGGAAGATTCCATCCGCGCCGTGGCGCCTCAGGGCCTGCCGCAGGACTTCGC
>JAXEEE010000146.1:0-10027 GCA_034104265.1 Eubacteriales bacterium
GTCCAGAGAGCCGAAGGCTCTTTGGCGAGGGTCTGGGGCGAGGAGCCCCAGCGTCTCCCACTTTTCACGCGTGTTCAGCATGACCGAAGGCGAGCAACTCAATCGCGGGCCGGGTGTGGGCACTGCCCACCGAGGAGCCCCAGCGTCCCCCGATTCCTGCCCATAAAATCAGCCCCCGCATACCGCGAGGGCCGATCATCAACGGGTGAAGTCGCGCTTCTTCAGAGTAACGAAGGCCCGCAGCAGCGTCAAATGAACAACCTGATACCACTTCAAGCCCGCCTTTATCCGGCTGTACGCGTCCATCGCCATCGCAGTCTCCTCAGGTTCGGGATCCAGCCGGCCATAGAAGACCAGCGCCTCGCATTCGCCCAGAGGCAGCAGGGGAACGCTCAACCGGCGCAGACTGTCAATGCGCCGCATGTGCGCCATCGGCGATTCGCTGGCCTGCCGGGACAGGCCCTGAATCCGCAGACAGTCGTATACCGCCTGCATCCATACGCTCCAGCGGCCCAGCTCGTTCTTCTGACGATCCGCCATGCGTTTGGGCTGCGTCAGCAGAATCCGCACGGCAGCTGCCGCGACCGCCAGCAGCAACAGCAGCAGCCATAGCCAGAGCAGGTTCGGCGGATTCTGATCGTCCTCCGGCGGGGGCAGGGGCTGATCTTCGGGCGTGGGTGTGGGCTCGTCCTCCGGCGCGGGGGATGGCGTGGGCGTGGGCTCCTCGTCCGCGGCGGGCGGCTCATCCTGGGGCGGCGGCGTGGGCAGCTCGTCGGGATCCTCTTCATCGTCGGAGGAATCATCCTGCCCGCTCTGTCCCGCGCCATTGCTGCGCTGCACCGGCGTGGCGTCGAAGGTCAGCCAGCCGAAGCCCTCGAAGTATACCTCCGTCCAGGCGTGGCCGTCCAGACCCGTCACCCGGGCAACGCCGCTTGCGTCCGGCTCCGCCAGATAGCCCTCCACGTACCGCGCGGGCAGACCCACCATTCGGCACAGCACCGTCATCGCGGAGGCAAAGTAGGTGCAGTAGCCCTCCTTGGTGTTCAGCAGGAAGTTGGACACAAAGTCCACATTACCCGGCTGTATTTCCACGTCCATGGCGTAGCGGTAGGTGCGGCCCATGTAGGTCTGCAGGGCGTTGGCCTTGTCGTAGGGGGTCGCTGCGTCTGCAGTGATTTTGGCTGCCAGGTCGTACAGCTCCTGCTGCAGATGATCCGGCAGACGGGTGTAGTCCCGCAGGATGGCCTCGTAGGCCGGGTCGTCGTTCTCGGCGCAGGCGGTCACCAGCGTGCCCAGGCCCGCTTCGCCGCCGATCATCAGCGGCGCGTAAACCGTGTAGGTGTCCCCCGGCTGCAGATCCCGGGTGGCGAATACCTCGCTGGAGGAATTGAAGTAGGGCACCAGATCGCCCCCGGGCTGCAGATCCCGGATGCGCTGGGGCACAAACAGGCTGCTGGCGCTGGAGGATACCATCCGTACCGTGACGGGATGCACCGCCATCAGGCCGGTGTCCCCGCCCAGGGCGCCCCCGGGCAGAAAAGCGTTGTACACGCTGTCCCGCTCGCTGCGCCACTGGGGCGATACCCACAGGTACCGCCGGCCGGACTTGGTGTCCACCCAGATACGGCCGGTGTATTCATCCTTGACCGTGGCCCGCAGGTAAGTGCGCTTGGGGGTGGTGACCAGCATCACCGGGTCGTCGTCCGGGGAGGCGGGGCCGCCCAGCTGGGACTGGCCCTGGGGGTAGTAGCCCTCGGTGGCCAGGGTGAAGACGTTGCGGGGCTCGGTGAAGAACAGGTAGTCGAAGATGGTCTGGCGGAGCTTGTCGGCAGCGTCCTTCAGGGGGGCGATGGCCACCCCGCCGGAGGGGACGATCAGGTACGCCGCCAGGGCCAGCGCCGCCGTCATGGGCAGGATGCGCCGCAGGGGCAGCCCCTCATGCTGGGCATGGATGAGCAGCGTCACCGCCGCCACCACCGAGGGCAGCAGGTATACCATGGCGCCGGGGCGATCCCCCAGCCACAAAAGCACAATGGCCAGCGCCAGCACCAGCAGCGCCGGATAGGCCCCGGCGGAGCGGCTGGTCAGCACAAAGGCCGCCAGAGCGCACAGCACGGAAAGCAGCGCAGCGGTCTCCATGCCCACCAGGGGCAGGGCGGAGAAAAGTCCCGTCATGTGCAGCGTGGCCGCCCGGAGAATATCCAGCAGCGTCACTGTGCCGTCCATGAACGTCAGCCACGAGGCAAAGCCCACAGCCACCGCGCTGCTGAGGGCCATGGCGCTCCACTTCCGCGCCGAGCAGACGGCGCATACCGCCGTAATCCCCAGGGTCAGTGCTGCCGCAAGATAGGCGTAGGCTGTCAGCTCCAGCACGGCCAGCAGCGTCAGCGCCAGGCCGAAGCCGAAGAGAAAGGCCATCAGGCCGTGTACGAGAATACCCCTCCAGTCAACGGAGGATGCTTTGCGCCTGTTCAGCCGGATGACCTCCTTTCATCATATAGAAGAAAAAATCGGATTGCGCCCGCATCACGCCGGCGCGGGGGTGACGTAGCAGACCTCCACCTCCGCCTGCTGCAGCTTGCTGACCATGCCCAGCACCAGCGGATCGTCCGGGGTGAAGGTGACCAGATACAGCCGGACGGTTGGGCCCATGCGCTTCATGCGGATCATCACGTCCACAATCCGGCTGGACAGCCGGGCGGAGATGACCACCGTCGCACCAACGCGGCGCATGCGGCGGGTCTCCAGCAGCAGCACCCGCTCGAACTTGTCCGTCTCGGAAAAGTCCACCCGGGCCAGGTTCTCCAGGATCAGGGGCATGCCCATGTTCTTCTCCAGCTCGATGGGGTGTGCGCCCATCAGGGGCAGGCGCACCGCGTGGTCGGAGCCGGCTTGGCTGGCCATGATGGAGGCGGCGGTTTCCAGCAGGGTATCGCGGATGTCCGCCTCGGCCTCCGGGTGGCCCCAGGAGGGCGGCGGCGAGCAGTCCATCAGCACCAGGGCGTCGGACAGCACCGGCTCCTCGTAGCGGCGGACCATCAGGTCGCCCTTGCGGGCGGAGAGCTTCCAGTGGATCTTCTTCATGGCGTCGCCGGGCTGGTAATTGCGGAAGTCCGCCGGGTTGGACACGTCCTCCGTGGCCCGGGCCATCACCTCGGAGCCGGGATCCCCGGGGGCGAACTTCAGCGCCTCCACGGAGAAGGGCATGGGCAGCACCAGCAGCTCCTCCGTGCCGGTTTTGGGAATGACGGTTCTGGCGAACATGCCGAACACGTCCTCCACCGTGCAGGAGCGCACGCCGGGGCAGGTCACGCCCACGTGGGCGGCGTGGAAGGGCAGGGTGAGCCTTTGCGTCTTGCCGGGGGCGTCCTTGAGGCGCACCTGGGTCTGCGGCGTGTCCGGCGTGGCGTAGAGCTCCAGCAGAATCGGCGCGATGGGCAGAATTCCCCTGTGGCGCACCGTCACCTCCAGGGTGACGCTCTCCCCGCGCTGCACCGCCCGGCCGGACAGCCCGGAGGAAACCGTCATCGTCCGGGAGGCCCACTCCACGGCGATCAGCCCGCTGAGCATGGCCAGCAGGATCAGCACGCCGCCGAAGAGGAAGATGGGGCTCCCGGTGGAAAAGGCCGCCAGCAGCAGCGCGAAGGCAACCGCCAGCGGCAGGGTCAGGCGTACTTTCATAGCTTGACAGGCACCGCCACGTTCTTCAGAATGTTCATGACCACCTGCTCCGGGGTGATGCCCTTCATGCGGGCCTCGGGGTTGAGGGACACGCGGTGGCACATCACCGGCAGGGCCATGTGCTGCACGTCCTCGGGGAGGATGAAGTCCCGCCCGTCCAGCAGGGCGCAGGCCTGGGCTCCGTGGATCAGCGCGATGGCCGCGCGGGTGGAGATGCCCAGCTGCAGGGCGGGATCCTGGCGGGTGGCGGCGGCGATGGTCGCCACGTAGGAGCGTACCTCCGGCGAGCAGTACACCTGGGTCACCATCTCCTGCAGGGCGATCACGTCCTCAGCGGTGCAGACGGGCTCAATGGTCTCCATGGGCTTCACCGCGCCGGAATAGCGCTCCAGCACGTCCATTTCCTGCTCCACCGTGGGATAGCCGATGGAGATGCGCAGGAAGAAGCGGTCCATCTGGGCTTCGGGCAGGGGATAGGTGCCCACGAACTCGCTGGGGTTCTGGGTCGCCAGAACGATGAAGGGCTTGGGCAGGGGATGGGTGATGCCGTCCACCGTGACCTGGTGCTCCTCCATGACCTCCAGCAGAGAGGATTGCGTCTTCGGGCTGGTGCGGTTGATCTCGTCCGCCAGCACCACCTGGCTCATCACCGCACCCTCCTTGAACTCCATCTGCCCGGTCTTGATGTTGATGAGGGTGTAGCCCGTCACATCCGAGGGCATCAGGTCGGGGGTGAACTGAATGCGGCGGAAGGAACAGTCCAGGGACTTCGCCAGGGCGCTGGCCAGAGTGGTCTTGCCCACGCCCGGCACGTCCTCGATGAGGACATGGCCCTTGCACAAGAGGGCGATCAGCGCATATTCAATGGCCTCCTCCTTGCCGACGATGGCCTTGCCAATGTTGCTTTGCAAGGCCTGAATCATCCTCCTGGGCTGCTGCTGCATACCTGATGCCTCCAAATCACAAAAAGATTTCACCATAGTATAACCAATATGTGACGATAAATCAAGCATCCGGACACATATTTCCTTGCCAAGCGGGGGCTGATGCGGTACAATAGCAAGGCGGGAGGCGGGTTTGCGGCCTCTGAAGAAATTGTAACAAAATTGACATAAAGTGAGGAAACACCCTATGAAAACCATCCTGGAGATGCTCGCCCCGGGCGAGTACGTCTCCGGCGAGGCCATCAGCCGCGTGCTGGGGGTCAGCCGGGCGGCGGTGTGGAAGAAGATCGGTGCGCTGCGGGAGGCGGGCTGGCAGATCGAGTCCGGCGGGAAGCGGGGCTACCGCCTGCTGGCGGGGGATACCCTCGAGCCGGCCCTGTGGACCTGCAGTCTGACCACACGGAGCCTGGGCCGGGGGGAGAACCGCTACCTGCAGCAGACCGGCTCCACCAACACGGAGGTCAAGCAGATGGCCCTGTCCGGCGCGCCCCACGGGAGCCTGTGCCTGAGTGAAAAGCAGCTGGCGGGCAAGGGAAGGCTGGGCCGGGCCTGGGCGTCCCCCGAGGGGAAGGGGCTGTGGCTGTCGGTGCTGCTTAGGCCGAAGCTCTCCCCGGAGCGCGCGCCGCTGATCACCCTGTGCGCCGCCGTGGCCATGGCCCGGGCGGTGGAGGAAACCTCGGGCATCGCCGCGCAGATCAAGTGGCCCAACGACCTGGTGTATGAGGGCCGGAAGCTGTGCGGGATTCTGCTGGAGATCAGCGCGGATCCCGACAGCATCGAGTACGTGGTGGTGGGCACGGGGCTGAACGTGCTGGAGGGGGCCTATCCGCCGGAGCTGGCGGACAGGGCTGCGGCCATTGCGGAATTCACCCGGCCGCCCCTGCGCAGGACGATCCTGACCCACTACCTGGCCGCGCTGGAGGACGCCCTGGCCCGGCTGGAGCAGTCGGGCATGGCGGGCATCGCGGAGGAATACGCTGCCCGCTCCTGCACCCTGGGCAGCCGGGTGAACGTGGTGGGCGCGGTGAACCTGACCGGCACGGCGGAGGCCCTCGACGAGGGCGGCGCGCTGCTGGTGCGCACGGAGGACGGCGTGCTCCACCGGGTGCTGTCCGGGGACGTGTCGGTGCGCGGGGTGATGGGCTATGTGTAAGGGGCTGGGGCTGGATCTGTGCGGGATCAGCCGCATGGAGCCGCTGCTGGCGGACGGCCGGTTCCTGGAGCGGTACTTCACCGGGGCGGAGGCGGACTACATCCGCAGCCGCGGCGCGGGCGCTGCCCAGTCCATGGCGGGCATCTGGGCCGCCAAGGAAGCCCTGCTGAAGGCCGCGGGCCGGGGTCTGACCCTGCCGCTTAGGGAAATCGAGGTCTGCCACGGCCCGGCGGGGGAGCCCTTCTACCGCCTGCACGGCAGTGCGGCCCAGGCCCTGCCGGGGGCCTTCCTGCTCTCCATCACCCACGAGGGAGACATGGCGGCGGCGGTCTGCCTGTGGACAGAGGGCTGAATGCAATTTTTCTATGCAATTTATATCTTTTCGTCGAAGATTCGCATTGCAATTCCGGCCCGGTTCATGTATCATTAACAGTAGCAGGTTCTGCGCATTTCCGCCCCGGCGGGAGGCCGGAGCCGGAATGGGCAAATTCATACTTTGAAGGAGGAAACGCATATGGCTCGCTTTATTCTTTCTGCCTTTGCGGATGAGGCCAGCCCCTCGCTGGACGAGCAGCTGCAGGCGCTCAAGGAAGAGGGCATCAGCCTGATTGAGCTGCGCGGCGTGGACGGCAAGAACTGCGCCAAGCTGACCCTGGAGGAGGCCGACGCGGTGAAGGCCAGGCTGGATGCTGCCGGCATTGCCCTGTCCGCCCTGGGCTCCCCCTACGGCAAGGCCCCCCTGGACGAACCCTTTGATGAGCATCTGGCGCTGTTCCGTCACGGCCTGGAGCTGTGCAAGCACCTGGGCTGCAAGCGCATCCGCATGTTCAGCTTCTTCCCGCCCGCGGGCAGCGATCCCGCTTCCTGGCGCGAGGAGGTCATCCGCCGCCTGACCATCATGCTGGACCTGGCCGAGGAGGCCGGCATCCAGCTGGTGCATGAGAACGAGAAGGAGATCTACGGCGATGTGACCGAACGCTGCATCGACCTGCTGGATCACTTCGGCGACCGCATGGGCTTTGCTTTCGACCCGGCCAACTTCATCCAGTGCGGCGTGAATCCCCCGGAGGCCTACGAGAAGCTCCATGACCGCATCACCTACATGCACATCAAGGACGCCATCATGGCCGATGGCGCGGTGGTGGCTGCGGGCCATGGCGACGGTCATCTGGCGGAGCTGCTGGGCAAGCTCAACGCCGAGCGCGAGGGCGATGTGATCCTGACGGTGGAGCCCCACCTGACGGTGTTCGCGGGCCTGGGCGATCTGCAGGGCGAGGCGCTGACCCATCACGAGTCCTATCCCGACAGCCGGACGGCCTTCCACGCGGCCTGCTCCGCGCTCAAGGACATCCTGGCGAAGCTGTGACACGACGCATGAGCACCCTGTTTTGAAGGAGGATATCAGACAATGCTGAAGCTTGGCATTATCGGCGCGGGCAACATGGGCTCGGGCCATATCAGGAACATTCTGGAGGGCAAGTGCCCCGACATCGTTGTCTCCGCCGTGGCGGACCGCAAGGAGAGCCGCCGCGACTGGGCGAAGGAAGTCCTGCCGGACGCGGTCATTTTCAACGAGGGCAGCGAGCTGATCGCCAGTGACGCGTGCGATGCCGTGCTGCTGGCTGTGCCCCACTACCAGCATCCCCCGCTGGCCATCGAGGCCTTTGAGCATGGGAAGCACGTGATGTGCGAGAAGCCCGCGGGCGTGTACACCCTGCAGGTGCGGGAAATGATGGCCGCTGCCGACAAGCATCCCGAGCTGACCTTCGGCATGATGTTCAACCAGCGCAGCAACTGCCTCTACCGCAAGGCCAAGGAGCTGATTGAGGAAGGCGCCATCGGCGAAATGAAGCGCATGAACTGGATCGTCACCGACTGGTACCGCACCCAGTTCTACTATGACTCCGGCGCGTGGCGCGCCACCTGGGCCGGCGAGGGCGGCGGCGTGCTGCTGAACCAGTGCCCCCATCAGCTGGATCTTTTGCAGTGGCTGTGCGGCCTGCCTGCGCGGGTGCATGCCTTCACCCACGAGGGCAAGTGGCACGACATTGAGGTGGAGGACGACGTGACGGCGTACCTGGAGTTCGCCAACGGCGCCACGGGCGTGTTCGTCACCACCACCGGCGACGCCCCCGGCACCAACCGCCTGGAGATCACCGGCACCAAGGGCCGCCTGATCGTCGAGAACAACGAGCTGGTCTATGACAAGCTGGAGATGGACGAACGCGAGTGGTGCGTCACCTGCCCCGAGGGCTTCAAGAAGCCCGGCGTGACCCGCGTGCCCGTGGAGACCGACGGCCAGAACCTGCAGCATGTGGCGGTACTCAACGCCTTTGCCGACCACATCGAGCATGGCGGGCCCCTGGTGGCCGATGGCCGCGAGGGCATCAACGGCCTGATGCTGTCCAACGCTATTCACCTCTCCGGCTGGACCGGCGAGACCGTCTCCCTGCCCATTGACGAGGAGAAGTTCCTGCAGCTGCTCAACGAGCGCCGCGCCACCTCCCGCCACAAGGAGGACGTGGACGTGGTGATGGACACCTCCTCCAGCTACGGCAGCAAGGTTACCAAGTAATCGGGAAAAAGCCGTCCATGGGCCGGTGCCTTCGCTGCGCCGGCCCGTATCTTCGGATGGGAAGAAAGGTAAGAGGTGAGTGTGATGTCGACGATCCGGGCAGCGGTCATCGGCGTGGGCAATATGGGCACGGCCCATGCGGTCTGCCTGTCCCAGGGCCGGGTGGAGGGCATGACCCTTGCCGCCCTGTGCGACGTGGACGAAGCGCGCCGGGCGGAGCTTAAGGAAATGTTCCCCGGCGTACCCTGCTATGCCAGCGTGGAGGAGCTGCTGGCGGCAGGCGCGGCGGACGCGGCCATTGTGGCCACGCCCCATCCCTGCCACAGCGACGTGGCGGAAAAAACCCTGGCGGCGGGCCTGCACACCCTGGTGGAGAAGCCCGTGGACATCGCTGTGTCCCGGGCCCGGCAGCTGTGCGAGGCGGCGGACAGGAGCGGCCGGGTCTTCGCGGTGATGCTCAACCAGCGCACCAATCCGCTGTTCCGCAAGGCGCGGGAGCTGGTGCAGGGCGGCGCGCTGGGCAAAATGAAGCGCACGGTGTGGATCATCACCAACTGGTACCGCACCCAGCACTACTATGATTCCGGCGCGTGGCGCGCCACCTGGGCGGGGGAGGGCGGCGGCGTGCTGCTGAACCAGGCCCCCCACAACCTGGATTTGTGGCAGTGGATCTGCGGTATGCCGCAGTCGGTGACGGCCTACTGCGACATCGCCAAGTACCACAACATTGAGGTGGAGGACGACGTGACCATCCTCACCCGCTACGCGGACGGGGCCACAGGCGTGTTCATCACCTCCACCGGCGAAAGCCCCGGCACCAACCGCCTGGAGATCACCGGCGAGGACGGCAAGCTGGTGCTGGAAGGCGGCGTGCTGAAGTGGTGGCGGCTCCGGGAAAGCGAGAGCAAGGTGCGCGTCGAGTCCCAGGAGAACTTCGCCCAGATCCCCTACGACTACGAGGAGATCGTCCAGGAGGAGAAGGAGACCGCCCACGCGGGCATCCTGCAGAACTGGGCTAACGCCATTCTCCATGGCGAGCCGCTCATGTCCCCCGGCCGGGACGGCCTGAACGAGCTGACCATCTCCAACGCAGCCTACTTGTCCCAGTGGACGGGCAACCAGCCCATCGAGCTGCCCATGGACACCGCGCTGTTCGACCGCCTGCTGGCGGAGCGCGCAGCTACCTCCGCCTACAAGGAGGGCAAGCGTCAGAAGGCACCTGAGGGCAAGTACAGCCAGCGCTGGCAGGTCAACTGGTAACACAACAAGGCCCGCGGACGATTATCGTCCGTGGGCCTTTATGATGCGTGGGTGGCAGGCCGGAGAAAGTGGCGCAGCACCATCGTTCCCATTACTAACGGGAATGTCAGGCTGTATCTTACCGTACCCGCTGCATGGCCGGAGGAGCAGGAGTAGCCTCCGTCGGCCTCCGCAGGAGGACGCCGCCTCTCTCGACCATGACGGAGTGCGCAAGCCTCACGCGAAGCGGGGCGACCGTAGGGGAGCCCCGCCCGAGCGCGCGCAACAAAAAAACCTTCCCCAGCGGGGAAGGTGTCACGGCGCAAGCCGTGACGGATAGGGAGAGCCTCGCAGGTTCCGCGTCGCGGGGGCCCGGGCCCGCCCCGGGCGCCCCCCCACCCCCCGGGGCCCCCCGCCGCCCCGGGCGGCGCGCCC
>JAXEEE010000147.1:0-5599 GCA_034104265.1 Eubacteriales bacterium
CGATATGTCTTGCCTTCTCGCTTTAGTTCTTCCATTCTGGGTCCATACTGTTTGATCTTCATGCAAAAGCACCTCCAGTCGTAGTTATCCTACAACTAGAGGTGCTTTTCTTCAATGTCCGTTTTCAACGGAATACTTCAGTTTGTCAGCGGCTCTTTTGTTCGTTTCCTTGCTGATATTCGGTCATGCCGTTTCCATCGCAGAATGCTGCGCATTCTGCCCGGAAACTCGGGTTTTTTTGGGGAAACGGGGGACGCTGGGCTGCCGCCCAGACCTGCGCAGGGGCTAACGCCGCCCCTGCACCCGCGCAAGGGGTTTCACCCCTTGACCCATTTTCGCTTCGCGTTCCCTTGGCGTTGGTCTTACTTCAGCACGGCCTTAATGCGGCGCACGCCCGCGGAGGAGGACTCCTCCTTCATGATCTTGAACGCGCCCAGGTCGCCGGTGTTGGTGGCGTGGGGGCCGCCGCAGATCTCGAAGGAGAATTCGCCCATCCTGTAGGTGCGAACCTTCTCGCCGTACTTGCTCTCGAACAGGCCGATGGCGCCCTTGGCCTTGGCCTCCGGCACAGTCATCTCCTCGCACACGATGGGGGCCTTGGCCTGGATGGCCTCGTTCACCAGCGCCTCCACCTGCTGCAGCTCCTCGGGCGTGACCTTCCGGCCGAAGGAGAAGTCGAAGCGCAGGCGCTCAGCGGTGATGTTGGAGCCCTTCTGGGCCACCTCGTCGCCCAGCACCTTGCGCAGGGCGGCATGGAGCAGATGGGTGGCGGTGTGCAGCTTGGCGGTCTGCTCGCTGTGATCCGCCAGGCCGCCCTTGAACTTCTGATCCGCGCCCTGGTGGCTCAACTCCTGATGCTTCTTGAACCGCTCGGCGAAGTCCGCCTCGTCCACCTTCAGGCCCTTCTCGGCGGCCAGCTCGATGGTCATCTCAATGGGGAAGCCGTAGGTATCGTAGAGTTTGAAGGCGCTGCGGCCGTCCAGGGTATCCAGGGTGGCCATGCGGGCGTTCAGCGCGGCCACCAGTGCGGATTCGTCACCGGCGTTGGCCGCCTCGATGATGGGCAGCATGTCGGGGGAGGGGCGCAGCTTCTTCTGCTGGGCCAGCTCACGGGCGAAGGCGGCCTTGTCCTCCGCATTCAGGATGCTCTCCAGCAGCGCGCGGGTGTTCACCGCGTTGGCGTAGACCTTCTCGAACTCCTTCTCGCCCTGCTTGAGGGTGCGGGCGAAGCGGCCCTCCTCCAGCTGCAGCTGCTCCAGCACGAAGGCGCTGTTGCGCTCCAGCTCGGGGTACACCTCGCGGTACTGGTCGATAATGACCTGGGCGATCTGCGCAGTGAAGCCCTCGGCCATGCCCAGGGACATGCCGTAGCGCACGGCGCGGCGAATCAGGCGGCGGAGGATATAGCCCTGGTCGGTGTTGGAGGGGCTGACGCCGCGGTCGTCGCCCAGGATGAAGGTGGAGGTGCGCATATGGTCGGCGATGATGCGGAAGGCCTTCGTGACCTCCTCGCTCTCGCCGTAGGTCTTGCCGGACAGCTCGGCGATCTTGGCCAGGATGTCCGCAAAGGCGTCCGTCTCATAGACGGTCTTCTTGCCGGTCAGCACGCAGATGGTGCGCTCCAGGCCCATGCCGGTGTCCACGTTCTTCTTGGCCAGGGGCAGGAAGGAGCCGTCCTTCTGCTTGTTGTACTGCATGAACACGTCGTTCCAGATTTCCAGGTAACGGCCGCAGGAGCAGGCGGGAGAGCAGTTCGGGCCGCAGGGCTCCTTGTCGGTGATGATGAACATCTCGGTATCGGGGCCGCAGGGGCCGGTGATGCCGGCGGGGCCCCACCAGTTGTTCTCCTTGGGCAGGTAGAAGATGTGATCCTCTTCCACACCCATGGAGCGCCACAGGTCATGGGACTCCACGTCCCGGGGGCAGTCCTCGTTGCCCGCGAACACGGAGAAGGCCAGCCGGTTCTTGTCCAGGCCCAGGTACTCAGGGCTGGTCAGGAACTCCCAGGACCAGGAGATGGCTTCCTTCTTGAAATAGTCGCCCAGGCTCCAGTTGCCCAGCATCTCAAAGAAGGTCAGGTGGGAAGGATCGCCCACATCGTCGATATCGCCGGTGCGGATGCACTTCTGCACGTCGGTCAGGCGGGTGCCGGCGGGATGGGGCGTGCCCATCAGGTAGGGCACCAGGGGATGCATGCCCGCGGTGGTGAACAGCACGGTAGGATCGTTCTCCGGGATGACGGAGGCGGACTGAATCCGGTGATGGCCCTTGGACTCCATGAACTTCTGGAACATTTCACGCAGCTGGGCGGAGGTGATCTGCTTCATGACGCTGTGACTCCCTTCGGTATGGCAAATAAAGCTCGCTTTATTGGATTCGCAACGCTTATTATATCATCCCCCGTACCCATTTGCAAGTAGTCAGTGGGCAGTGCCCACACCCGGCTCGCGATTGGGTTGCGCGCCTTCGGTCATGCTGAACACGCGTGGAGCCAGCATGCGGCTTGCGCGAAGGCACGGCTCGCGGAGGGCGAGCCGCGCTTGCGGGGGTCACGGCGCGCAACGGGCGCGCCGCGACGCGGATCATGCCCAAAAGCCTCCTGCCTTTCGGCTGGAGGCTTTTGTCGCGTCCCCCGGGGGGCTATCAGCCCCCCAGACCCCCTGGGCCAGGGGGACACTGTCCCCCCGAACCCCCGGGCTCCGGCCCCTGGCTGCACCTCCCCTCAGGTATCAGCCTGTATCTTCTTCAGCCGCCGGGTGGCGTGGATGATCATCACCGCCGCCATGCCCAGGATGAACGCGCATACCCCCGCGCCGGTGGCGGAGGTCATGATCCGGCGAAAAAGCGGATCCCGCTCCTGCCCGAACTGGGACAGCATCGCCGTCTCCAGCGCGAACACGGACACCAGCGCCGATGCCAGGCTCACCGCCTTGGCCGCGGACATCACGGGGCTTTGGTAGCGGCGGTACTTCACCAGGTTCACCGCCGCTCTGATCACCGCGTAGAAGGCATACATGGCCGCCACATAGATCAGGTATCCCGCATACTGGAACCCCTCGTTCCTGTCGATCACCAGGATCACCACGCCGGTCAGGGCGATGGTCATGGGAATCAGCACCGCGCCGCACAGCCGGAAGTGCTTCAGCTCGGAAGCCATCGCCCTGCCCGGGACATTCCGCCGCACATACCGCAGCAGCATAAAGCGCAGCGCCGTCAGCAGCGCGTAGTACACACCCAGCGTCCCGAACCACACCGAACGGCAGTACACGCCCATCAGCAGCTTCATCACCGCGTAGAGCATGTTGATCCCCAGGGACAGCTGCAGCGACACATGCATGCGCACATGGGCATCCGTCAGGTAGCGGTGGAGCCAGGGCGTGCGGTGGGCCTTGGCGGAAGCCTCCCGCACCAAACGGGGCAGGCAGGCGCACACCGCCACCGTCATGTACGCCGAGAAGGCGAAGGCCCCGTAGGACAGGATCCCCTCCCCGCCCTCCACCACAAAGGCGTACGCCAGCAGCGCCGCCGCCAGGGGTACCCCCGCCAGCAGCACGGCCCTGCCGGGAAACAGCAGCCGCTTCCCGATTTGCCTCCAGTCCTTCATGGCTTGTCCTCCTTGCGTGAATGGGCGCGCCCTGACCCGGCGGGCGGCAGCGGGAGAATCGGCTTCTCCGCCGCAAAGGGCCCAAAAGCGCAGACGGCCTCAGCGTCTTTCTCTCCCGCTTCCAGCATACCGCCCCTTTGTTGCCAAAGGCATAGAAAATTGTTGCCGCCATGTTAATCCGCCCCGGGCAGTCTTTCCACCCGCCTGCTGAAACGGTTTCCATGCCACGCAATGAACGATGGCAGGCAATGCCGTTTTCCACCAAAGGAAAAGCCCTGCGGGCATCCGTCGATCGGATTTCCCGCAGGGCCGATATTCTTTTTGGGGGGAAACTTACTTCACCAGCCCGCGGACCTCTTCCGCGGTCAGCTCCTGCTCCGGCAGGGGACGCTCCGCCGAGAGGTAGGCGTAAATCGCCTGCTGCAGCGCCCGGGCCTCGGGATACTGCTGCAGCCGGTGCAGCCCCAGGGAGGAGAGCATCAGCCGTCCGCCCAGGCAGCGGCACTCCAGCAGCTGGGCCATGGGCCGCAGGTAGGCGTAGCTGTCCATCTCGGTGACGATGGCCTGCATCCGCCGGGGCAGGATCATCGCCCGCTGGCTGGCCATGGGCCACCACTGCCAGTTGGTGTAATGCTCCGTGGGGAAGCCGGCGAAGACCGGGTGCTCCGCGTCAATCAGCTGGCCCATGCCCCCCGCCTGGGCCGGGAAGGTGCCCACCGACCAGAAGTCCGGGGTGAACTGCGCCTGGATGGACCGGGGCAGGGCCTCCCCGGTGCTGTCCGGGGCCAGGTACACCGTGCCGCCGGAGGAAAGCACCTGCATCGCCGCATCGTCCAGGCTGCGGCACTCGTGGACATTCGCCGGGCACGCAGGTTCCACCGGCGGGTACACCCACACGGGATAGGTGTTCTCCGCCTCGCCAAAGCGCACGGTCAGGGTCAGCTTCTCCGCCCGGTCGAAGGCATCCAGCGGAATCGCGATGCTGCCCAGCACGGTCAGCCCGCCCGCGGGGGCCGTGACCTCCGCCAGTTCACCGGAGAGGCAGCGGTTCTTCCCCGCCAGCGTCCAGGTCAGGCGGGCGGTCAGCGGGGCCTTGCCGTAGTTGGCCAGCTTTACCTGAGCGGCGAGGGTCTCATTGCTGTCGTAGGTGTACTTCTCCAGCAGGGCCAGGGGCAGCACGCTGCGGAAGAAGGCCCGGAACCGCTCCGGCTGGGCGAAGGGATAGGGCTTGGGCTGCAGGTGGGCGTTGAGCATGCCCACCAGCGCGGTGCCCTGGCCGGGGAAGTCCTGAATGCCCAGGAGGGAGATGCCGCTGTAGCCCTCCGTGCGCAGGGCGGCCTCCACCTCCTCCCGGTAGCACAGGTTGGCCATTTCACCGGTGGCCTCGACCTGCTTTTCCCAGGTGTCCATCATGCCGCTCTCCTGCACCTGGCGGCGGATCAGCTCATAGTTCACCGCCCGGGTCACGCCCCGGAATTCGTCGATCTCGCCGAAGTCCGGCAGCACCTCGAACTGCCCCACCTCGAAGGAGAACACGGGCTTGCCGCACTCCCGGCGGAGGATGGCCATAGCTTCCTCATAGTCGTTCTTCGCGCTGGGGTAACGGTGGTTGAGATACCCCATCATCCTGTCGTAGGTGGCGCGGAGCTCCGTATCCCGCAGCTTGAAGGAGGTGTAGAAGTCGCTGCTGTCCATGCTGCCGTACCAGCCGTAGTGGGGATTGGAGGCGCAGGCGTACAGGCGGGTAGCGTCCATGCCGTGGGCCAGGGCCAGCAGGGTTTCCATCCGCTGATGGCCCAGACTGCCGCTGGCCAGCTCATTGCCGAAGGTCAGCATGACGAAGGAGGGATGGTTCGCCAGACAGCGCAGGGTCTGCCGCAGCTCGGCCGCGTAGTAGGCGTAGCTTTCCTCGGACTCAAAGGCCGTCTCGGGGTTCCAGTGGCTCAGCTCGGGCTGCATGAGCATGCCCATCTCGTCCGCCGCGGTGAAGGCGGC
>JAXEEE010000148.1:0-4377 GCA_034104265.1 Eubacteriales bacterium
GGTCCCGGGGGGCCCGGGGGGGCCGGCCCCCCCCTGGGGAACCTGCACGAGTGCGTCGCGGTGCGCCTGTTGCGCACCGTGACCCCCGCATGCGCGGCGCGCCCTCCGCGCGCCGTGCCCGCGCAACCGCATGACAGCCCCACGCGCGCACAGCTGCGACCGAAGGGACTATAACCCATTCGCGAGAATGGGAGTCCAGAGGGCTATGCAGCCCTCTGGCGGGGTCGAGGGGCGGAGCCCCTCGCGTCCCCTCTTGCAACAGGAAGGTGGATCATGCTATAATATTCTGCGCCTTTATGCAAAGGCGGTCAGAAGCGAAAGAATGCCGGACACGGCATGACGATGAAATGCGCCGGTCGAACGGGCAAGGAGAAATGACCGATATGATGGAATGGATCAAGAAGCTGCTGGGCGGCGGCAACGATGCACAGCTGAAGAAGCTGGACAAGACGGTCGACGCCATTGAAGCGCTGGAAAACGACTACATGAAGCTCAGCGATGAACAGCTGCGCCACAAGACGGACGAGTTCCGCGAGCGTCTGTGCAAGGGCGAGACGGAGGACGACATCCTCCCCGAGGCCTTCGCGGCGGTACGCGAGGCGGCCAGCCGCGCCGTGGGCATGCGCCATTACCGGGTGCAGCTCATTGGCGGTCTGGTGTTGCATCAGGGCCGCATCGCTGAAATGAAGACCGGCGAGGGCAAGACCCTGGTGGCCACGCTGCCTGCGTACCTGAACGCGCTGTCCGGCAAGGGCGTGCACGTGGTGACCGTCAACGATTACCTGGCCCGCCGCGACAGCGAGTGGATGGGCAAGGTGTACCGCTTCCTGGGGCTGACGGTGGGTCTGATCGTCCATGACATGGAGCCGGACGAGCGCCGCAAGGCCTACGCCTGCGACATCACCTACGGTACCAACAACGAGCTGGGCTTCGACTACCTGCGGGACAACATGGTCATCCGCCAGCAGAACCTGGTGCAGCGGGGCCATCACTTCGCCATCGTGGACGAGGTGGACTCCATCCTCATCGACGAGGCCCGCACGCCCCTGATCATCTCCGGCCAGGGCGACAAGAGCACTATCCTCTACGAGAAGGCCGACGCGGTGGTGCGCTCCATGAAGCGGGACGTCCACTACGAGGTGGATGAGAAGAAGAAGACCTGCGCCCTGACCGACGAGGGCGCGGTGAAGGTAGAGAACGCCTTCGGCATTGAGAACCTGAACGATCCCGAGAACGCCGAGCTGAACCACCACATCAACTGTGCCCTGCGCGCCCACGCGCTCATGCGCCGGGACATCGACTACGTGGTGCAGAACGGCCAGGTGGTCATCGTGGACGAGTTCACCGGCCGCCTGATGATCGGCCGCCGCTACTCCGAGGGCCTGCATCAGGCCATCGAGGCCAAGGAGCATGTGAAGGTGGAGCGGGAGAGCAAGACCCTGGCCACCATCACCTTCCAGAACTACTTCCGCATGTATGAGAAGCTGGCGGGCATGACCGGTACTGCCAAGACCGAGGAGGAGGAGTTCCAGGGCATCTACGCCCTGGACGTGGTGGAGATCCCCACCAACAAGCCCAACATCCGCAAGGACCTGGACGACATGGTCTACAAGAACAAGACCGCCAAGTTCGCCGCGGTGCTCTCCTCCATCGAGGAGCATCACGCCAAGGGTCAGCCCGTGCTGGTGGGTACTGTTACCGTGGAAACCAGCGAGATGCTTTCCGACCTGCTGCGCCGCAAGGGCATCCCCCATGAGGTGCTCAACGCCAAGAACCACGCCAAGGAGGCGGAGATCGTTGCCCAGGCGGGCCACTGGGGCGCGGTGACCATCGCCACCAACATGGCCGGCCGCGGTACGGACATCCTGCTGGGCGGCAACCCGGACTTCCTGGCCCGCCGCGCCATGCGTCAGAACGGCTACGACGATGAGATGATCGAGGCTGCCACCGGCCACAGCGAGGACGTGACCGAGGAGGTGCAGGAGGCCCGGGACACCTACCAGGCCCTGTACAAGTCCTTCAAGCAGGACACCGACCAGGAGCACGATCGGGTGCTGCAGACCGGCGGCTTGCACATCATCGGCACCGAGCGGCACGAGTCCCGCCGCATCGACAACCAGCTGCGCGGCCGCGCGGCCCGTCAGGGCGACCCGGGCAGCACGCAGTTCTTCATCTCCCTGGAGGACGACCTGCTGCGGCTGTTCGGCTCCGAGCGCATTTCCGTCATGGTGGAGCGTCTGGGCCTGAAGGATGACGAGGCCCTGCAGGCGGGTCTTCTGACCAAGCAGATCGAGTCCGCCCAGAAGCGCATCGAGGGCCGGAACTTTGAGATCCGCAAGAACGTGCTGGAGTACGACAACGTGATGAACCGCCAGCGCGAGGTGATCTACGGCCAGCGCCGCCGGGTGCTCATGGGCGAGAACGTCCGGGAGAACATCATCGGCATGGCGGGCAAGCTGATCGACGCGGCCATCAGCCGCTACTGCGCCAGCGACGACGGCGAGGACTGCGACCTGGAGCAGCTGCGCAAGTACCTGGAGACGCTGTGCGTGCATCCCGGCTGCGTGGAGCAGCACAAGCAGCTGCTGGACGAGGGCGACAAGGCGGCCTTCGTGCAGGCGCTCAAGGATGACGCCCGTGCCTTCTACGACGAGCGTGAGACGCTGCTGAGCGAGATCGGCGTGGACATGCGGGAATTCGAGCGGGTGATGCTGCTCAGCGCTGTGGATCAGCGGTGGATGGATCACATCGACGCCATGGATCAGCTGCGGGACGGCATCGGCTACCGGGCCTACAGCGGCAAGAACCCCGTCACGGAGTATCAGATTGAGGCGGGCTACATGTTCGAGGAGCTGAACCACCTGATCCGGGAGGACACGGTGCGCCGGGTGTATCAGGCGAAGGTGCAGCGCACGCCGGAGCGTGTGCAGACCGCCCAGCCCACCGAGGCCCGCGCCGCCGGGGACGGCCCCCGTCAGCCCCGCCGGGTGAAGGCCTCCGAGAAGGTGGGCCGCAACGATCCCTGCCCCTGCGGCTCGGGCAAGAAGTACAAGAACTGCTGCGGTCGGAGCGACGCCTGAAGGAACCTTCCGCCCACCTCGGGCTTCACGTGACGGCTGCGGATCTCCCTCCCCTTTCCCCCACACGACAAGAAACAGAGGTATCAGCACATGATTGAATTTGATCAGTACAAGAAGGATCTTGAGGGCATCCGCAAGTCCGTTGTGCAGTCCGGCGAGGCGCTGCACATCGACCACATGCGCGAGCAGATTGACGAGCTGAACGAGGAAATGAATCAGCCGGAGTTCTGGAACGATCTGGAGCATTCCTCCCACGTGAACCAGAAGCTGGGCCGTCTGAAGGGCAAGCTGG
Source organism: Eubacteriales bacterium (assembly GCA_034104265.1). Classification (GTDB taxonomy): domain Bacteria; phylum Bacillota; class Clostridia; order Christensenellales; family Aristaeellaceae; genus UBA11524. The sequence goes on from JAXEEE010000148.1 coordinate 3,373, forward strand.
CGCACTACGAAAAGCTGCTGGCCACCGCCGACGACATTGAGGTGATGATGGACCTGGCCCAGGAGGAAGGCGACGAGGACATGGCCGCCGAGGTGGGCACGGAGCTGGCGGCGCTCAAGGAGCAGTCCGACGCGCTTGAATTGGAAACGCTCATGCGTGGCGACTATGACGACAGCGACGCGATCCTGTCCCTGCACGCGGGCGCGGGCGGAACCGAGGCCCAGGACTGGACGCAGATGCTTTACCGCATGTACACCCGCTACTGTGAGCAGATGGGCTTCACGGTGAAGGTGCTGGACATGCTGGACGGCGACGAGGCCGGCCTGAAGTCGGTGACCTTCGAGGTCAGCGGCGACCACGTTTACGGGTATCTGCGCGGCGAGAAGGGTGTACACCGGCTGGTGCGCATCAGCCCCTTTGACGCCAACGCCCGCCGGCACACCTCCTTTGCGTCCCTGGACGTGGCGCCCATTCTGGAGGACGAGGGCGACGACATCGTCATCGACATGAAGGATGTGCGCGTGGACACCTACCACTCCTCCGGCGCGGGCGGCCAGAACGTGAACAAGACCTCCTCCGCCGTGCGCATGACGCACTATCCCACGGGCATTGTGGTGGCCTGCCAGACCGAGCGCGACCAGGTGCAGAACCGCGCGACCTGCTTGAAGATGCTGAAGGCCAAGCTGCTGGAGCTGCGCGAGCGCGAGAAGGAGCAGCAGATGGCGGACATCAAGGGCGAGATGAAGAAGATCGAGTGGGGCAGCCAGATCCGCTCCTACGTTTTCCAGCCCTACACCATGGTGAAGGATCACCGCACCAGCTACGAGGTTGGCAACATTGACGACGTGATGAACGGCAACATTGAGGGCTTCGTCACGGCTTACCTGAAGATGCAATAAGGTGGGCAGTGCCCACACCCGGCTCGCGATTGAGTTGTGTGCCTTCGGTCATACCGAATGCGCGTGGAGCCTTCTGCGACTTGCGCGGAGGCCCGGCTCGCGAAGG
>JAXEEE010000149.1:0-16115 GCA_034104265.1 Eubacteriales bacterium
TATCTGTCTCAATGAGATGGGCGAGCGCATCCGCCCGGCGTATCTGTCAAACTGCTTCAGCCGCACGCTGGCGCAGAACGGTCTGCGGCACATCCGCTTCCACGATCTGCGCCACAGCAGCGCGACGCTCCTGCTGGCGCATGGCATCCCGCTCAAGCAGATTCAGGAGTGGCTGGGGCACAGTGATTTCGCTACGACCGCGAACATCTATGCGCACCTCGACGTGAAGAGCAAGGAGCGGTCGGCAGCGGTGATGGAGGAGGCGCTGAGGCTGGATGGCGGAAGCGGAGCGGGGAAAAGCGCCCGGGTTTTTGATGAGTGAAAAGCATACCATATGCGGTGTTTACAAACGTTTATTCAGCACTATATACGGTATACAAAAACGTGCTTTTGCTCTGAGAGCGCTTGAAATCTCGTGGGATGACCGATTGGTTGTCCGTGCGGGAGATAGGCGCTCTCAGGGCAAGTCGGATTTCGGCTAATTTACGATGCAATCGTATTTTAGCCGGAGCAGGCACGACCTATTCATCATCGCATACACCGGCTTCAATAAAAGAATAAAATGGATTGCACATGTGGCACTGATAATGCTCGTCCCTCTTTAGAACAACCTTCTGGTCTCCGAACGATTGAATAAGCAGGGGAATCTGTTGCGCCATGCAGCTGTCGTAGAATACAGTATAGGCGTTCTCCTTCGTATTGTAGATGATTCGACCACGCGGCCAGTAATCAAAGTCCACCTTGTATTGGGCTTGATAGCGCTTGATCCAGACATCGTCATGGCTCAAGGGATAGTTCAGAAAATCGCCATATGGCAGAGCGTCAGAGAAAGGGCAGGTGTGCAAAAGGAGCGTTCCATTTGCGAAGAAGAAAATCCCGACACGACCGATCAAAGAAGGAATCTCTTTCATACCCATCGAATCCTTTCTGAAAGATTGCATAACCCATGTGTGCCCTGTGAGTAAAGCATCAATTCGCCTGCGTTCAGCAGTTTCCTGCTTTGGAGATTCAAAAGGATGGTGGAAAAATGATCACAGCTTCCGAGTACCGCACAAAGAACATTGTACTGCTCACCGAATATGAGCGCAGAGTTCGCCGATGGCTGGTTGAGGATATGGGCGTGGACACAGAACTGGCAGAGAGAATTCCGTTCTTTCGGGATGGCGTTGTCTGTCCTGAAAAATGGTTTGCAGATGGAAATGATTTCCGTCCTCTGTTCCTTTTGAAAGAAGTGAGCCTCGGAATAGAATCGCTGAATGAGTTGGATGACTACTTTGACAAATGGGGGAATAAAACAACCTATGAATTTGTCGAAAATCCGTTTGATGATATACGAATTGGCTGCTTTACGATGTGGAGGAAGATTGCTGCACTGGCAAAAGGGCTGGAATCTGTATACAACGGCGACGGAATTCGAGAATATAATATCCGTGAATTTGCCTATAAGAGGGGCAATGAAGTCTATACTGGCTCAATAAAGGGTTATCTTGGAAAGGATTATAAATATGGAGCCAGAACAGACAATTGCGCCTACAATGATACAATGGATAGGATTGCCGTGCTGGACATCAAGAAGATTGGCGGGGGCGTTTCGGCGGGCAGTCCACTTTCCAAAGCCACTCTTCATTATTCGGACCATATCAAACCTTTTGAGGATCTCATGTGCCAGCAAATCGAGCTGATCAATCCTACTGTAATCATATGTTGTAGCCACGAATTCAGCTCGATGAAGCAATTAGCGGAAATACGAGATGCCACTTCTGACCACAAATGGATAGCGGGGTATCATCCGACGAGGAATTCTATTGAAAACTTTTACATGAAACCCTTAAGGAAGTACGAAGATTACTGCCATAACAAGCGTTGATCGCCATCTTTCCCCTTGCACAGCTCCTCCAAACGTGCTATCCTTTTGGCAGGCCAACGGCGGGTGCGTTTCCTGCGGAGCGGGAAGGAGGAAGCATGGTCGCAGGACACCTGCAGGAGAAGAACGGCTACTTCTACGCCGTTCTCAGTTACAAGGATTCAAGCAACAAGCGCAAAACCAAGTGGATTCCCACGGGGTATCCCGTGAGAGGCAACAAAAAGAAGGCCGAAGCGTTCCTGACGGAGCAGCGCAAGGCCTTCGAGATTCCGGAGGAGGACGTATCCTCCGCAGCGCCGGACGAGCTGTTTGCGGACTATCTCGAACGGTGGCTGCAGATCGCCAAGGGCACCATCGCCATCACGACGTACAGCTCCTACGAGGGGATGCTGCGATATCCGCTTCTCCCGTGGTTCCGGGAGAAGGGCGTGACGCTGAAGGGGCTGACGGCCCGGCACATTCAGGACTTCTACTCCGCGCAGATGAAGCGGGTGAAGCCGAACACGGTGATCCATTACCACGCCGTCATCCACCGGGCGCTCAAGTACGCGGTCAAGACCGACCTGATCGACGTGAACCCTGCGGACAAGGTGGACAGGCCCCGGAAGAACGGCTTCCAGCCGGGCTTCTACGACAAGGACGAGATGAACCGCCTGTTCGACTGCGTGGGTGGGCTGCTGATCGAAGCGCCGGTGAAGCTGGCTGCCTTCTACGGCCTGCGCCGCAGCGAGGTGCTTGGCCTCAAGTGGGACGCCATCGACTTCGACAGCGGGACGATCACCATTCAGCACACGGTGACCGGCTGCAACGTGGACGGATGCTACACCATCGTCGCGCGGGACACGACCAAGACCAAGTCCAGCCGGCGCACGCTGCCGCTGACGCCGCCCATTCGGGAGCTGCTGCTCCGGCTGAGGGCAGAGCAGGCGGAGAACCGGCGGCTCTGCGGGGATTCCTACATCCGCGGCTACGAGGGCTACATCTGCGTCAGTGAGATGGGCGCGCGCATCCGCCCAGAGTACCTGTCCTGCCACTTTGAGCAGGTGCTGGAGAGGAACGGCCTGCGCCGCATCCGCTTCCATGATCTGCGGCACTCAAGTGCCAGCCTCCTGCTTGCAAACCATGTGCCGCTCAAGCAGATTCAGGAGTGGCTGGGGCACAGCGATTTCAGTACCACGGCGAACATCTACGCGCATCTGGATGCGCAAAGCAAAAGCAGCACGGCGGACGCCATGCTGCGCGGTCTGGGCTTCGCATCCCCGGAGGATTCGAGCCCGTAAAGGAAAAGCGGGCCGTGCCCGCTCCCACTTCCGAACAGCTATGAAAAATAGAGCTGCTCGGTGCTCGCCGCACGTTATTTTGCAATTCCCAATAGTATGAAAAAGCCAAGCAACACATGTCACTTGGCTAAATGTGGCGGAGCGGGTGGGATTCGAACCCACGGACCCGGAAGGGTCAACAGATTTCGAGTCTGCCCCGTTATGACCGCTTCGATACCGCTCCGTATATATCCTCTGCCGCACTCCCCGGGAAATCGGAGAGAACAACAGGAGAGAACAGTTTATTCAATTCGAGTCTTAGCTGCCCGCAAAGCCTTGCGGCGTCAGGATTTTTCCGCAGCCGTGTTCCGCGAGGGATTCACGATTTCGAGTCGGGGCCGTTATGACCTCTTCGATACCACTCCATGCTATTTTCCCCCTCATCACCCTCCGGAAATCGGAGAGATGCGCAGGAGAGATATGAGGGATTTCCCACATCCCTTATGACCTGAAATCCCAAGGATTTCAAGGGGTTCACACTGATCGGCTTCCAGAATGGAGCTTTGATTTCGAGTCGGGGCCGTTATGACCGCTTCGATACCACTCCATGTTTTATTTTCACCGCGCTCACCGGATATTCGGAGAGCTGCGGAAGAAAACAGGTTGCCGATCAAGATATCCGGCGCGGACGCTTTACCTCACCCATTCCGCCCCTTCATGATCGCTTGCAGCACGAAGGGGCATCATGGGCAACAGATGTATGATAGCACATTTTCCGCGGTTTGGCAAGGTCTTTGCGCGTATTCCTCACGCAAGGGCGATGGCAGGGCGGGTGCAGAGGTTCTCCAGGAAGCGCACGTCATGCTCCACCAGCAGGATGGTCGGCCCGCTGTCGCGGATCAGCTCCTCCAGCTGCACGCGGCTGAACACGTCGATGTAGTTCAGCGGCTCGTCCCAGATGTACAGGTGCGCCGGTGTGCACAGGCTGCGGGCCAGCAGCACCTTCTTCTTTTGTCCCTGACTCATCTGCTCCAGCGGGCGGTCGAACAGATCCCGGGTAAAGTCCATGTTCCGCAGGATCGCCTTGAACAGCGTTTCGTCCGCGCCGGATTGCTGGATGAAGGCCCGCATGTCCCCGTGGAGCCCGCTGGTCTGCTGGGGCACATAGGAGACAATCAGCCCGCTGGCCAGATGCACCTGGCCCCGGAGCGCGTCGGACTCCCTTACCAGCGTTTTCAGAATGCTGGACTTGCCGCAGCCGTTGGGACCTGTCAGCGCCACCCGGTCGCCCCGGCGCACCTGAAAACCGATTCCCTCGCACACCGTCCGCTGGTCGTAGACCACCGACGCGTCCTGCACGGACACCAGCACGTCCTTGGGGTGGCGCAGGGTGGTCAGCTTCAGCTCCCCTACCCGCTCCACATTGTGCAGCAGGGTCTTTTTTTCTTCAATGGCCCGTTCCTGACGGCGGAGGGTGTTCAGGCTGCGCTTCATCACAGCGGCAGCCTTGGCGCCCACATAGCCTCGGTCAACGGCGGCAGTCACGCTGGGCGCGATGTGGAACTTGCCCTTCTCGGCAGCGGCGCTCCACTCGGCGGTGCGCCGGGCGGATTCCTCCAGGCGGCGAATATCCCGGCGGAGCTCCTCGTTCCGGGCCTGCTCCGTCTCGGTCTGCAGGTTCAGCCGGGCCTCCCAGGCGTCGTAGTCCCCCTGCATCACCCAGATGTCCGCGCGGTTCAGGCTGACCACATGGTCGATGCAGCGGTTGAGGAAGGCGCGGTCATGGCTGACCAGCAGGAAGCCGTCCTTGCGGCGGAGGTAGTCCGCCACCAGGGCGCGGCCATGGGCGTCCAGGTGATTGGTGGGCTCGTCAATGAGGGGATATGCATCCTCCCGGCTGAACAGCGCGGCCAGCAGAGCCTTGGTCTGCTCACCCTGGCTGAGGGTATGGAAGGGCCGGTACAGCACGTCCTCGTCCACGCGGAGCTGGTTCAGTTCGCGAATGAGCTGCCAGTCCTGGCTGTCGGGGGCCGCCTGCTGCATGACAAACAGCGTCAGCTGCTCCGTATCCGCCACGTCGAAGGGGAAATACACCGGCGTCAGGGGGCAGTCAATCCTCCCGCGATAAGAATAACGGCCCTCCAGCAGGTGCAGGAGCGTGGTCTTGCCCCGGCCGTTGCGGGCAATGAGACCCAGATGCCAGGACGTGTCCCAGCTGATGTGCACATGGTCAAACACGGGGGTATAGCTGCCCTCGTAGGTAAAAGAAAGATCCTGTATTTTCAGCTGCATGGGTTTCAATATACCTCCACATGGTCCCAGGGAGGCGCAAAAAGGCACACAAAAAGAGCGACTCTTGCATGATGCGCGTTTTCCGCCGCGACAAAACAGGCTGAACCATCCTGCGGCCAGCTGCCCTGCCTTTCCCTGTCAGGGGAAACAACCGACGGAATTACTTACGCATATGCAGACCCACTCCTTCATGCATCGCATTGAGTATGATTATACCATGCCCGCCCCGGCCTGTCAATCGTAACACTTCCCCTGTTCGCCTTGACAGATCGGGCATGCCGCGTCATAATACCCCCAGGAGGTGAAGTCCTGTGATTGCCTTTCGCGACGCGGAGGCTGCCGACGCCCAGCTGATCAGCCATATTTTCGCCACCAGCTGGCGCAGGGCCTACCGCGGCATTGTTCCCCAGCATTATCTTGACCGGCTCCCGGAGGATTATTGGGTGCCCTCCGTCCGCTCCTGGCTGGAGAGCGGGCGATTCTCCGCGCTGATGATTTATGACGGCAAGCGGCCCGTGGGCTGCTGCATTTATGGCCGCGGCCGGGACGAGGGCCACGAGGACTGGGGCGAGATCGTCTCCCTGTACCTGCTGCCCGAAAGCACCCGGCAGGGCTTCGGCCACGCCGCCCTGGAGGAAGCCCTGTCCCGCATGCGCCATGAGGGCTACAAACGCTTTTACCTGTGGGCGCTGGAGCACAACCATGCCGCCGACAGCTTCTACCGCAGGGAGGGCTTCAAGCCCACCACCGACCAGGGCAGCTTCCCCATCGGCGGACAGACCATCCACGAGCGCCGCTATGTGAAGGTGGAGGACTGACCCATGCTGACCGTGCAGTTTCACGACCATGCGCCCGACAGCCTGCTGCGCTTCGCGGTGATTCTGGCCCGGTATTAGGGCAGGTACATCTTCTGCCAGCACCGGGAACGGGACACCCTCGAGATGCCCGGCGGCCACCGCGAGCCCGGCGAGGCCATCCTGGACACCGCCCGTCGGGAGCTGCAGGAGGAAACCGGCGCGACAGCCTTCATACTGTCACCGGTGTGCTGTTACTCCGTCACCGGGCCCACCCGCGCTCAGCCTGAGGGCGGGCAGTCCTACGGCCTGCTGTGCCTGGCGGATGTGACCGAGCTGGGCGGGATTCACAGCGAGATCGCCCGCATCCACCTGATGGACGCGCTGCCCGAGCGCATGACCTACCCGGAGATTCAGCCCGCCCTCTTTGCCGAGTGCCAGCAGCGGGGGCTAATGTAAAACTGCATATGCCCAAAGCAAAAGCGCGCCAGCCAGGTTCATCGCCCGGCCGGCGCGCTTGCGTATGCCCTTAATTGGCGGGAATCTTCGTCCAGTCTTGGGTTGCGCCCTGGCCATAGCCGGCGGGGTAATCGCCGCCCTTGCGCAGGACAAAGCCCAGATCCGCGTTGTAGTTGCTGCGGTTGCTGGTCACGGACACCTCCAGGGAGGTGAAAACGTCGCCGTCATTCTCCTGCAGCACCGATACAATGCCCGGGAAGTCCGTGCGGAGCTTCGTGGGCTTCACCTGGGCAGGAGCCGTCACCCGCAGGGTGTATGCAGCGGGGTACACCTCGTCAAAGAGGTAGAAGCCGTACTGGTCGGTGACGGTCTGGGCCACCACGGTATCGCCCCGCACCAGCTCCACCTGTACGCCGGGAATGCCGCCCTCATTGGAATCCTGCAGGCCGTTGCCGTTCTCGTCCAGCCAGGCCAGATCGCCCAGGCGGCCGGGCAGCACACTGCCGATGTCCAGATCCAGCTGATCCTCGCCCATACGCACCTCAATGGCGCCGGACAAGCCGCTGCGGCCGGAGCAGTTCACCATGACGCTGCGCATGCCGCCGGAGGTGAGCCGCTCGTCGTCCGGCTCCACCACCACCTGGCCCTCAGGCAGATTCACACCAATGGCGTAGGTACCGGGCAGCAGCTGGCCAAAGCGGTACGCGCCATCCTCGCCGGTGGTCATGGTGTTCAGGTGGTTGCCCTGGCTGTCGGTGAGAGTCACCTCCGCGCCGGACAGCGGAACAATCTCACCGCCCATGTCCACCCAGACCTGGCCGCCCAGGTTGGTGTAGCGGACGATGCCCAGCTTCAGGCCCTGGGTGGCCGCGCCCTCAGACAGCTGCACATCGCGCAGAACCAGCGCGCCGCCCTCCTGGGCGAAGTCGCTGTCACCGCTCACGGGGGCGATGGTGTTGTCGTCCAGGGCGAAGCGCAGGGTATAGGCGCCGGGGATCAGGCTGTCCGTGCCGAAGCTGCCCTGGCTGCCGGTGGTCATCACGGCGAAGACCTCGCCGCTGGTCTGGTCGATAATCTCGACCTGTTCGCCTGCGGGGGTGGTATCGCCCTCATCCCACAGGCCGTTGTTGTTCACGTCCAGCCACAGGCTGCCCGTCAGGGACGCAGGGGCTGCGCCGCCCAGCAGCTGACCGGCCCAGGTATCGCCCATGGCCACAGGCAGGGTCACGCTCTGCGCACCAAACCCGGCGGACACAGGCAGCGTGGTTCCCGCGGTACGGGAGGTCACCAGGCCCTCGGGCATGGTCACGGTCAGGGTGTAGGTATCGGGATGCAGATCCGCCAGCAGGAAGGAGCCGTCCGCGCCGGTGGTAACCGTTACAGGCTCCAGATCGCTGCGGGAGGGCGTCAGTGTCAGCGTCACGCCGAAGAGCGCAGCCTCGCCCGCATCCATCGTGCCGGAGCCGTCATGATCCGCGAAGGCCGTGCCATCCACCTGGCCCAGGATCAGCCCGCCGCACAGAGGCGCGTTCACCGTGCTGCCCACCTTGAAGTCGAACCATTCGCCTGCGCCAAGGCCCCTCTCGCCGGTGATGGTGTTGCCGCCCTTCTCCGTCCGGGCGAAGGCACCCCGCTCCGGCAGAGAGTAGCGCAGGTAGTAGCGGCCGGGCATCACCGCGTCGAAGCAGAAGCTGCCGTCCTCACCGATCACAGCACAGAACCACTCGCCGTTCTCGTCCATCAGGCGTACCTCCGCGCCCACAAGGCCCGTCTCGCCCTCGTCCATCAGACCGTTGTCGTTGGCGTCGGCAAACACCGTGCCCTGCACCGTGCCGGGCAGGATCATGCCCACGTCCATACCGGTGACGCTCTGGCCGATGGCCACCTCGAAGGCGTTCGACCGGCCCGCGCCGCCGCCCTGGTTCACCACGATATTGCCCTCGCCCAGCTTGGTGAAGGCATAGCCCTTCTTGGCATTCAGGGCGATGGTGTAGGTGCCGGGGTTCACATTGTCAAAGGTGTAGACGCCCTTGGCGGAGGTGCGGTCGGTGGCGACGGTATTGCCGTCCTTGTCCAGCAGGCTCACCGTCAGGCCGGACACAGCTTTCTCGCCGCTGTCCTTGACGGCGGAGAAGTTATCGTCCAGATAGCACACGCCACTCACCGTGGCGGGCAGCACCGCGCCGATCACCAGCTGCTGGGTTGTGCCGGTGGTGACGACGATGTTCTCCACATAGTTCTCACGGCGGCCCGCCCTGGGCTGGAACTGGTTGCCCGCAGGGTCGCTGCTGACCATGGTGAAGCCTGCGCCCTCGGGCAGCACGGCCCGCAGGCGGTAAGTGTTGGCCCGCAGCGCGTCAAAGGTGATCACGCCGTTCTCGTCGGAGGTCTTGGTGACGACGGTTTTGCCGGTGCCCTGCTTGATCAGCTCGCCCTTGACTCCGGCCAGAGGCTCCTCGCCCTCATCGTACAGGCCGTTGTAGTTGGCGTCCAGGAAGCACTGCACCTGGATCACGCCCTGATACACCAGGCCGATGTTCTGCTCGTCCAGGGTCTTACCCGCTCTGAGCTTGACCAGCTTGGTGGCCTTGCGCACGCCCTCGGTGGTGAGGATGGAGCGCTTGTCCCCGCCGTACTTGGTGTACTGGGTGAACATCAGACCCTCGGGAGTGGTGGCGCGGATGTTGTACTCGCCGGGCTTCACCGCGCCGAAGACGTAGTTGCCATCCTCGCCGGTGACCAGCTGATACATGGTGTCGCCGCCGCGCAGCACCAGCTCAATCAGGCAGCCCGCCTGGCCGTGCTCCTCATCCTGGCGCACGCCGTCGCCATTCTCGTCCAGCCACACATAGCCGGACACCACCGCCATGGAGGACGCGCCCACGCCGCACACCGCGGTCTCGCCGTCTGCCAGGGTAATGACAGCGCTGTCCTGCAGCTGCTGGTCGCTCTCCTGCATGACGCTGGACTTTTCGTCCCTCGTCCCGCCGTAGGCCGCAAAGGCATAGCCCATGGGCATCTGCACCCGCAGCACGTACTGACCCGGGGCAAGGCCCTCCAGCAGGGCGTCGCCGTTCTTGTCCGTCACGGCGGTCACAACCGGCATGGCGTTCGGATCGCCCGCAGGCACCGCGCCTACCGCGACGCCCTCCAGGTCGTGCTCATAACCGCCCTGCGCGCCGTTGCTGTTGCTGTCCAGGAACGCATGCACCCGCAGGGACGCGGGCGCGCCGGCCGTCAGCTGGACGTCCGTCACCTGCTGGCCCGAGATCAGGGACACAGCGGCTTCCTTCACCGCCATGCCGTCGCCGGCATCGGCCCGCACGGTATAGCTGCCGTCCGCCAGGCCCTCAAAGCGCCACGCACCATTGCTGTCGGAGGTGGTCTGAACCGCCGCGCCGTCCGCCGCCGTCAGCGTCACCGTCAGGCCGGACAGCGCCGTGCCGTCCGCCTGCTGCACCCGGCCGGATACAACCGCGTTGGTCAGCCGCTCCACCGCAGGCAGGCGCACGTCGCCCTCCGCCTGCACGGTGATGGTCGCCTCCACGCCGCCCTCCCGGGCCTGAAGCGTCCATCCCTCCGCCGCATAATCGCCAGCGGGCAGGGTCAGCGTCACCGTGTACGCGCCGGGCATCAGCTCCGTCCAGGCAAACTGCCCGTCCGTCACCGCCGCCGCGCCCACGCCGGACAGGGCCACCGTGGCTTCGCTCACCCCAGCAACGCTGCCGGAAATGCTTCCCAGCGCGCTCAAGGTGATGGTATAGGTTCCTTCAATACCCGCCTTGACCTCCGCCTGCCACTGCACCTGATGCTGCAGGGCCAGCGTCTGACCGTTCAGGGCGGTCATCACCATGCCCTGGGGAATATCCAGGTTCACGGTGTATTCGCCGGGCTCCAGGCCCGTCAGCGTCTCGGGCTGATCCGCCGTCAGAGTGCCCTGGGCCACGGGATCATCCCCCAGCGTCACGGCATAGGCCGCACTGCCGTTGGCCAGCAGCTTCAGCACACCGGCAGCCGGCGCGGGCGTGGGCGTGGGCGCCTCCGTGGGCACCGCTGTGGACGCTTCCGCAGGGGCTTGCGTGGGCTGAACAGTCTCCCGGGGCTCCACCGCATTTTCCAGCGCATAGGCCCGATCCACCGCAACGATCTCCGCCGCCGCGCCCTGGTAGGCTGTCACGGTCAGCAGGAAGTCCGGCCAGGGCTCAGCGCCCGCCGCGGCCTCCTCCTGATGCACGGTGTACACGCCGCTGTGCAGCGCCTCGGGGCAGGCGTACCAGCCCTCCTCGTCCGTGACAAAGGGCAGAGCCGTACCGTCCTCCGCCGTCAGGGTGAAGGATGCCGCGCCCTCCGCCTGCAGGGTGAACAGGCCAGCGTTCGCGCACACGTTCATGGCCGCCAGGTTCTTCCGGCCCTCCGTCACCGCCACCGCATAGCCGCCCGCATAGATCATGTAGCCCCCGGGCATGGTGTCCATGACCGGAATCAGGGTGACGCTGCCGCCGTCCTTCAGCGCGACGGACGCGCTCCCCTGGGCAGGCACGTCAATGCGGCCCAGAGCCTCCCCGCCCTGATACACCTCAAAGCTGCCGCTGAGGCCCTCTGTCCGCCAGGAGCCGTCCGCCAGTGCGGTCAGGCCCGTCAGGCTGACCTCCAGGGTCGTGGTCTCCGCCAGGGAGACAGCCGCAGCGCCCAGCAGCGTCAGGCACATCAGGCAGGCCAAAAGCATCTTCCATCCGTTTCTCATATGAACCGGCATCCTCCGAATCAGCCGGGCCGGAAAGGGCCCGTTCATTCCTCGCGGGGGCAAAATCAACCACATGATATGGTAAATCAACCCGGCCTGATTGTCAACCGTTTCCGGGCAGGGGCAGTGCAAGATTTACATTCACAGGAGGCGCTTTCCCGGCGGCTTGTGTGAAGATTCTGCGAATTTTCTCCCTTGCTTCCCCTGTGCGCTTGACTTGCCCCGCCCCTGTGTTATAATGAATAAAGAATACCATCGGCATGTCCGTTGATGAAAGGTGATTCTTTATAGATGTTTATGATTGGCGATGACCGGGTTGCCCTGGTGACGGATACCTCCTGCGACCTGAGTGAGGAGCAGCTGCAGGCCTACGATATCCGCCTGGTTTCCCTCAGGGTTGCCACCTCCGAGGGCGAATTCCGCGACAGGCTGGAGATCGACCAGGATATCCTCTACGACCTGCTCAAGCGGGAGCTGCCCAAGACCTCCCTGCCCCTGCCGGAGGACGTGTCCGCCCTGTACCGGCAGCTGAAGGCGGAGGGCTGCACCCGGGTGGTGCACATGACCATCAGCTCCAACCTGTCCGGCACCTACAACATGGTGCGCCTCATCGCCGAGGAGACGGAGGGTTTGCAGGTGGACGTGGTGGACACCAGGACCCTGTCCTGCGGACTGGGTCTGCTGGTGCTGGAGGCGGCGGAGTCCCTGGCAAAGGGCATGTCCGTGGAGGATACCCTGGCCCGGGTGGAGCATCTGCGCGCCACGCAGCTGGGGGCGTTCGTCATCCGTACGCTGGAGTTCCTGCGCAAGGGCGGACGCATCGGCCTGGTGGAAGGCGTGGTGGGGTCGCTTTTGCAGATCAAGCCCGTCATCTATGTCAATGACGACGGCGTGTACAACACCCTGGTCAAGGCCCGCGGCTTCTCCAACGCCCTGAGCGCCATGAACGACGAGTGCTTCAAGCGCTTCCAGGGGCGGAAGGTGCGCATCGCCATCGTCCACGGCGCCGCCTATGAGGAGGCCGTCAAGCTCCGGGACAGGTTCCTGGAGAAGCTGGACGTGGTGTCCTCCTTCATCAGCCCGGTGAGCCCCGCCCTGGCCATCCATACCGGCCCCGGCCTGCTGGGCGCCATCGTCCAGTACGCGGACTAAGAGGAACATAAGCACATACAAACAGCAGCGCGGCTGCTCCCGGACATGGGAGGCCGCGCTGCTTTTGCGTATCTATCCTCATTTATGGCTTGAAGTCCTCCGGCGGGCGATGCTGCGTAAGCGTCAGGAACCACCGCACGCCGAAGCGGTCGGTGACCTCCGCCGCCCAAGGGCTCCAGGGCAGCTCGCACAGGGGCAGATCCACCTTCCCGCCCTCCGTCAAGAGGTCGAAGGCCCGCTCCAGGGCCTCCCGGGTGTCGAAGGTATAGCCCAGCTCCACGGGATTGTACCCTGCGGCAGGCTCCTTTGCTTCCACCACGGAGCAGAAAGGCTCGCCCTTCACGTTCAGCTCGGAATGGAAGAACGTCCCGTCCTCGTTCAGCACATGGTAGCCCAGCTCCGCCCCGAAGGCTTCCTGGTACAGTGCCGCAGCCTCCCGGCTGCCCTTCACATACAGGCCCACGCCCAGCAGCGCCATGTCGGTCATCCTTTCCTTCAGCGGATCCGCAGGCCCTTCTCCTTCAGGAAGGCCAGCAGCTCCTCCGTCTCATGCTCGGTCAGGCTGCCCTTGAAAAAGACCGTCATCTGCCTGGCCCGGGACACGACGATCACCGCGTCCTCCGTGTCCCTGGCCCAGGCCAGCTTGTCGTAGCCGATGGTCATCACGCCGCCGCTGGTCTGGTTCTCCACACGGACGCCCTGCTCCGTGCAGCTGATGGTCAGCAGCATTTCCCCCTCGGGGGTGGATTCCTTCAGCCGGTTCACATTCTGCCGCAGCACCTGCCGCCGGAAGCTGATCAGCCTGGAGGCCACAATCAGCAGCCACACGGCCGTGAAGGCCAGGTACAGCGCCCAGCCGCTGAAGATCCACAGTCCAAGCCCCAGCGCGGCAACCGCCAGCCCCAGCCCGATCATGTAGGCCAGCGTACGCCGGGGAAGCATATCGTTTGCATGCCTGCGCAGGAAGGCCTCGTCCACCACGCCGGTGGTGGAAAACCGACCGGCGTCTGCCATGGCTTCATTCATGGTCGCTTTCCTCCCCGTGCCGGTCATCGTTCCTGTCAGGCTTTTCTTCATCCTCAGGCTTCTCCGGGGGCAGGCGGCGCACCAGGGCCGTTTCCACCCGGTGATCCTCGATTTTCTCCACCTGAATGTGCAGCCCGGCCACGTCCACCTCGGGGGTGCTGCCGTCCTGGGGGATCAGCGTGAACTGGCTGAAGATCAGCCCGCCCAGGGTGTCGTAATCCTCCTCCAGGGGAAGCTCCACCTGCAGCGCCTCGGCCACGTCCTCCAGGGGCGCGGTACCGGAGATGCGCCAGGTGTCCTCATCCACCCGGGCGATTTCCGCCTCCGCCTGGGGATCGAACTCGTCATAGATGTTGCCGACAATCTCCTCCAGCAGATCCTCCATGGTGACGATGCCGCTCATGCCGCCGTACTCGTCCACCACGATGGCCATGTGGATTTTCTTCATCTGCATATCCCGGAAGAGCGCGTCGGCCTGCACGGTCTCCGGCACGAAGTACGCCGGGCGGATCAGCTCCCGGAGGGGCGCGGGAGTCTCCGCCTGCTGGTTGAGCAGGAACTCCCGGGTGCTCAGGGTGCCGATGATGTCATCCATGTCCTCGTCATAGACGGGGAAGCGGCTCAGGCCCGTCTCCCTGATGGTCTTGAGAATCTCCTCGCTGCTCTCCCCCACCCAGATGCTGCTCACATCGGTGCGGTGGGTCATCACGTCCTCGGCGGAGTGATTGTTGAACTCGAAGATATTCTCAATCATTTCCTTCTCGTTTTCCTCGATGGCGCCGGTCTCGCCGCCCATGTCCACCATCATGCGGATTTCTTCCTCGGTAACCTCCTCCGGCTCGGCGTTGGGGTCGATGCCGATGAGGCGCAGGATGCCGTTGGTGCTGGCGGACAGGAGCCACACCACGGGCTTGAAGAGCGTGGAGCATACCTGCAGCACGCGATAGACCTTCCTGGCATACTTCTCCGGGTTCTGCATGGCGACGCGCTTGGGCACCAGCTCACCCAGCACCAGGGTGAAATAGGACAAAACCAGGGTAATCAGCACCACGCACAGGGAATTGAGCACTGCGGGATCCACCGTGGCCCCCGCTGCAAGAAAGGCTCCAGCCAGCCTGGAGGCAAACTGATCCGCCGCAAAGGCGCTGCCCAGGAAGCCGGCCAGGGTGATGCACACCTGGATGGTGGACAGGAACTTGTTGGGCGTCTCGGACAGGCGAAGCAGCTGCGCAGCCACGTGATCGCCCTCATCGGCGTCATGGCGCAGCTTGGCCTCATTCAGGGACAGCACCGCCACCTCCGTGGCGGCAAACAGGCCGTTGATCAGGATCAGAACCAGCTGAAGCAGTAGAGGGCCTCCCCATGGGTCGGCAGACACAAAAGATCACTCCTTATTCTTCCAGTGCGGAGCCCTTCTCCGCACACAGGGCGTCCGCTTCCGGCGGCATGGACGCTTCCCGCAGCGGACGGCGGAAAGGCGCGATTTTCCATACCGTTTCTATTATAGCATAGTTCCCTGCAAAAAGAAAGGCCCGGGCCGTAAAAGCCGCCCGCAGATGCATCCATTCCCTGCGAATCCGTCCATTGTGAAAAGAAAGCGTTTACATTTCAGTCAATCGGCGCAGGATCCCTTGATTATTTCCTGTCAATATGCTATGATATAGCCCCTGGATATTTTATATCCACAATATTATCAAGGAGGACTCCCAACATGAAAAAGGTTCTTTCCCTGATCATGGCGCTGGCTCTGGTGCTGTGCGCCGTTTCCGCCCTGGCTGAGGGCGAAACCTTCCTGGGCCTGGGCATCGCCACCAGCATCGGCTCCAGCTCTGACGCTACCGCTGAGAAGGACGGCAACGCTCAGGTTGACAGCGCCATCGTGGCTGTCGTCGTGGACGCCAACGGCGTGATCGTGTCCTGCAAGATCGACGCTGCTCAGACCAAGGTCGGCTTCAACGCCACCGGCGCTCTGACCGCCGACAAGGACGCTGCGATCAAGTCCAAGAAGGAAAAGCAGGACGAGTACAACATGCGCGGCGCTTCCCCCATCGGCAAGGAGTGGTTCGAGCAGATCGCCGCTCTGGAGCAGTGGCTGGTTGGCAAGACCGCTGCTGACCTGAAGACCGCCTACGAAGGCAAGGACGAGTCCCTGGTGACCGTCTGCTCCATCAAGCTGGAGAGCGTGTGCGTCGCCCTGGAGAAGGCCGTTGCTGACGCTCTGGCTGAGTAATCATCCCTGGCACCCTTCCGGGAGAGCGCATCACTGCCTCTCCCGGTTTTTTATCCCATTTCCGACGCACTGGAGGCGATCCACTCATGCGCAGAGCGCTGGCCCTGCTGCTCATCCTGTGCCTGATGCTCCTTGGCGGCTGCGCGTCCCGGGAGGAACCGCTGACGCGATACACGCACTCCTTCTTCGGCACGTTCGACACCTTCATTGTGCTGACGGGCTACGCTGCCAGCCAGGAGGACTTTGACCGTGCGGCCCAGGCCTGCGAGGCGTCCTTCCGCTATTATGACGATTT
>JAXEEE010000150.1:0-25308 GCA_034104265.1 Eubacteriales bacterium
GCCCAGGCGCAGCACAACAGAACAGAAAAAAGGAAAACGAAAAACGCGAGTTTCCGGGCGGGATGCCCCGCATCCCGCGATGGGAACGGCAGGTTCGCGCAGCCCCAAGGGAAGCAGCCGGAGTTTCCGAGCAGGCGACGAAGTCCGCCCGCGTTGGAAACGGCAGGTTCGCGCAGCCCCAAGGGAAGACACCAGAGTTTCCGAGCAGGCGACGAAGTCCGCCCGCGTTGGAAACGGCAGGTTCGCGCAACCCCAAAGGAACGTCCCCACCCTGCAGGGTTCGCGGTACGCCTGGGGGAAACGACCTCATCCGACCTCGCTGCGCTCGGCCACCTTCCCCAAAGGGGAAGGCTGCATGATCCATGCGCCCGCGTTCAAAAGGGACAGATTCTGCATTCACCCATCCCGATCAGCCAAATACCACCCTCAAGGAGGCATCCCCATGACCGACACCCGCCGATTGCTGCCCTTCCTGTGGCTCCACGGGGAGGACGAGGACACCCTGCGCCGGGGCATCCGCGCCATCGCGGAGAGCGGCTGCGGCTCCCTCTGCGCCGAAAGCCGCACCCATCCCGACTTTCTTGGCCCCACCTGGTGGCGGGAGATCGACGTCATCACCGATGAGTGCCGCCGTCTAGGCCTCACCTACTACCTCCTGGATGATACCCACTTCCCCTCCGGCTACGCGAACGGCGCCGCCAAGGGTACCCCCTTCGCCCGCATGATGCTCACCGAGAAGCACATGGACGTGTCCGGCCCCCGCCGGGGCGGCTATATCCTCGCCCGGGCCGACGGTGACAAGGGCTTCCCCGTGGCTGTGGTGGCCGGACGGCGCGTGCATCGCCGGGGGCTCGTCGAGGGCCATGTGGACATGGGCGGCTGGGCCGTGGACAGCCTCATCGACCTGACCGACCACGTAGCGGACGGCATGCTCCGCTGGGACGTGCCGGAGGGCGACTGGCGGGTGTTCGTCATGACGGCGGATTACGTCTCCGAGCGCAACCCGCCCCAGGTGTTCGCCAACCCCCTGCTGCCCGAGGGCGGAAGGCTCATGATTGACACCGTGTACGAGGCCCACTATGCTCACCTGAAGGACGAGTTCGGCAAGACCTTCCGGGGGTTCTTCTCCGACGAGCCTGCCCTGCGGGCGGGCCGTGGCTGCCGGGCCGTGCTGGGGGAATACCCCATGCTGCCCGTGCCCTGGCGGCTGGACATGCCGGAGATCCTCACCCGGCAGCTGGGCCAGGACACCCGGCGGCTGCTCCCGGGGCTGTGGTATGACGTGGGAGAGGACACCCCCCGCCTCCGCTACGCGCTGATGGACACCGTCAGCCGCCTGTATCAGGAGAACTACTCCATGCCCATCGGCAACTGGTGCCGGGCGCACGGGGTCAGCTATATCGGCCATGTGATCGAGCAGAACAACGCCCACAGCCGCCTGGGCCAGGGGGCAGGGCACTTCTTCCGGGCCATGAGCGGCCAGGACATGGCGGGCATGGACTTTGTGCTGCACGAGCTGAAGCCCGAATTCCGCGGAACCTCCCACGCCTGGAAAAGCCAGGACTTCGAGGCGGATGACGACTTCTTCCGCTACATGCTGCCCCAGATGACCGTCTCCTGCGCGCACCTGGATGAAAAGAAGCAGGGCCGCAGCCTGTGCGAGATCTTCGGGGCCTACGGCTGGCAGGAGGACGCGGAGGAAATGCGCTACCTGGCCAACCTGCTCCTGTCCCGGGGCGTGAACCACTTCACCCCCCACGCCTTCACCCTCAAGCCCTTCCCCGACCCGGATTCCCCGCCCCACTTCGGGGACTTCAACCCCCTCATGCCCGCCCTGACCCGGCTCCACGGGCATATGGCCCGGGCTGGCTCCCTGCTGGACGGGGGCGAGATGGTGGCCCGTGCCGGCGCGCTGTACTACGCCGAGGCGGAATGGGCCGAGGGCAAGGGCTGCATGAAGACGCAGGACATCGTGCGGGCGCTGAGCCTGCGGCACGTCCCCTGCGAGATTGTGCCCATCGACCTGCTGGAGCCGGGGCGGTATGACGCGCTGTACATCCCCCGGGGAAAGCTGTGGCCGGAGAAGCTGTTCCGCCGCCTGCGGGTGCTCATGGAGGCGGGTTGCCGGGTGGTGTTTGTGGACGCGCTGCCCGAAGGCCTCAGCGAGGGGAAGGGGGACATCACGCAGCTGACGGAGGGCATGGCGGTGGTGCCGCTGGAGGCCGTGGGTGAGGACGCCGCCGCCCACGTGACCCGGCCCGTCCGTGCGCTGACGGACAGCCCGGACATTTACCTGTACCTGTACCGGCGGCAGGAGGGCCTGCTGGCGGTGCTGTTCAACGAGGACGTGCGGGAAAGCCACGCCATCACCCTGACGGCGGAGGCCTTCGCCGCCCCCGTGCTCTACGACAGCGAGAGGGAGGCGTGCTTCCTGCTGCCCCCGGGGGACACCTGCGAGATCACCGTGGAGCCGGGTCAGCTGCTGATGCTGGGTGACCGTCTGCCCGCCTGGCCGGAACCCCGGCCCCTGCCCCGGTACACCCCGGCGGAGGAGGTCTGGCCCACGTGGCGCATCACCTTCTCCGACCCCGCACTGCTCCCCGTGACCACCGATCATCCCCAGCCGGTGAACGCGCTGCATCCGCGGTTCTCGGGCCGGGTGCGGTACGAGGCAGAGGTCGACCTTGCGGAAGGCCGGGATGCGCTGCTGCTCCCGGACATGACCGGCACGGCGGAGGTCTGGCTGGACGAAACGCCGCTAGGGTACCGGGCCGCGCCGCCCTACCGCTTCGACCTGCCGGAGGGCTGCCGGGGAACCCACACCCTGCGGCTGGAAACGGTGGTGCCGCTGGTGCAAAGCCACCGGGACGCGCTGTCCTTCTTTAACTACATCAAGCCTGCGGGGCTGACAGGCCCCGTGCAATGGCTGCACAGGGAGGTTCACCATGGCTGACATCATCCGCGTTTCCGACCCCCATCGGGCGGACGTGCGCTTTCAGGACGGGGCGCTGCCCCATCTGCGGGGGGTCAAGAGCTGGCAGATTCTCCGCTGCAACCGCCTCCACCCCGAATGGGCCGACGGCATCGGCTGGACGTACAACCACGCTGCCATGCTGGCCCATGCCTACGGCAGGTTCTTCTGCGAATACCTGTCCAACCCCGTGGACGAGCATGAGGTGCCCGGCCACACCATGCTGACCTCCAGCGCGGACGGCATCCATTGGGATAAGCCCATCGTGGCCTTCCCGGAGGTGGAGGTGCCCACCTGGCAGTACAAGGGCCCCCGCACGCCGCTGCTGAAGGAACGGATGCTCACCGTGCCCCACCAGCGCATGGGCTTCTATTATGCGCACAACGGCATGCTGCTGCTTTTGTCCTTTTACGGCATTGTGCATGACCGCAGCCGCTCCATGCCCTGCGACGGCTGGGGCGTGGGCCGGGCGGTGCGGCGGATTCTCCCGGACGGCACGCTGGCGGAGAACATCTACTTCCTGATCTACAACGAGCCCGCCGGGTACACGGCGAAGAACACCGGGGTGTTCGCGCCCTTCCGGGAGAGCGGGGATCCCGAGCTGATCGCCGCCTGCGAGGAGCTGCTCCACAACGGCGCGGCCATGCGCCAGATGTACGAGGAGCAGCGGTTCGACAAGGCGCTGTTCCCGAACCCCGCGGGGGAGGCGCTGTCCTTCTACACCACAGGCCCGGATGAAATGCTGGGCATGTACAAGAAGGGCCTGGTGGCGGTGTCCCACGACCAGGGCAAAACCTGGAGCGACGTTGCCCGGCAGGGGACCATCTGCACCGCCACGGGGAAGGTCTGGGGGCAGAAGACCTCCGACGGCCGCTACACCCTCATGTACAACCCCACCACCGACGGGCAGCACCGCTGGCCCATCGCGGCGGTGACGGGGGAGGACGGGCATCACTTCGCGGACATGGCGGCCATCACCGGGGACATGTCCCCCCAGCGCTACGGCGGCCGGGACAAGAACCTTGGCCCCCAGTACATGCGGGGCATCGCCGAGTGCAACCCGCAGTCCCCCGACGGGGACGTGTGGCTGGTCTACTCCAACAACAAGGAGGACATCTGGATCAGCCGGATTCCCGTACCGCTGACCAGTATGGGCGATGCGGAAGGCGAGGTGCGCTGCGAGGCCGGAATCCTCCCGGCGGAGCTGAGCGTGTACGCGCCGCTGTGGGCGCCGGTAGAGGCGGAGGACAACGCGCTTGTCCTCCGGGACAAGGATCCCTATGACCAGGCCCGGATCGAAATGGCGATCCGTCCGGCCCAGCGGGGGACGGTGCGCTTCACGGCGGAGATTGCCGCCCTGGGCGACACGGGCGCGCTGACCTTCGAAATCCAGGACGACACGGGCCGCACGCCCATCCGCCTGGTGTTCCGGCCGGACAGGACGCTGTACGTCCGCGGTGACGGCCGCACCGATCCCTGGCAGCACTGGGAAACCAGCAGGCCCATCGACGTGGAGGTGTCCTTTGACTGCGGCCTGACCCGCTATACCGTGAAGGCCCTGGGCCAGGAGAAGAGCTTCGGCTTCAGCGCGGCGGTGGACACCCTGACCCGCTTCCGCCTGATGACCAAGGAGAAGATTCCCCATCTGTCCACGGTGGACGACTGCGGCAAGTGGGGCGTGAAGGATCAGGTGCTCCCGGGCTGCGAGGAGCCGGTGGCGGAGAGCGTCATCCGCCTGCGGGACGTCCGCTGGCAAACGGAGGCATAATCCGCGCCGCATGGAATCCGCCGGGGGACGGAGGAATCCCCCGTCTCCGCGGCGAATCCTGTTCACCAAACACACCATGCACAAGGAGGCATATCCCATGCTCAAGAACGGCTGTATCCATCCGCAGATCATGCAGGCCCTGTCCCTGTGCGGCCACGGCGACCGCATCCTCATTGCCGACGGCAACTATCCCCTGGCCCAGCGCTCCGGCGACGCGCAGAAGGTCTACCTGGGGCTGACCGCCGGACAGCCCACCGTCACCGATGTGCTCAAGGCCCTGCAGAGCGAGATCAACATCGAGGCCGTCACCCTCATGGACACCGCTGACGGCACCGAGCCACCCATCTTCGACGAGTTCCGCGCCATGCTCCCCGGCGTGCCCGTGAGCAAGCTGGATCGCTGGGCCTACTACGACGAATGCTGCAAGGATGGCGTGCGTCTGGCCATCTCCACCGGCGAGCAGCGGGTTTACGCCAACATCCTGCTGACCGTGGGCGTGGCCTGATTCCCCACGGACAATCCCCCAAAACAGCATCACCTGCCGGAGGGCGCTGACAGGCTCAGCGGTTGCCTCCGGCAGGTGATTTTTTCATGCCCGGGCGGGATAACGGTCAGTACTGGTATCTGGCCCGGTACTTCCCCAGGCACAGAACGGTCACGGCCATGGCCAGCAGCTCCGCCGCCACGATGGAGAACCACACCCCGTCGATCCCCCAGAAGATGGGCAGGATCAGCACCGCCGCCACCTGAAACAGGCATGTGCGCAGGAAGGCGATGAAGGCCGACACGCCCCCGTTGTTCAGCGCGGTGAAGAAGGAGGAGCCGTAGATGGGGATGCCGGCGAAAAGGAAGGAGAAGGAATAGATCAGGAAGCCCCGCCGCGTCAGCGCCAGGAGCTCCGGGTCATACCCCACGAACAGCGCCGCCAGGAAGCCGCCCGTGCCCTCCGCCAGCGCGCACATGGCCAGCGAGCACAGGATGATGATGCCCAGGCTCTTGCGCAGCAGGCTCTTCAGCTCCTGCTGATTTCCCGCCCCGTAATGGTAGCCCACGATGGGCGCCGCACCCACGGAATAGCCGATGAAGGCCGCCATGAAGATCATGTTGACGTACATCAGCACGCCATAGGCCGCCACGCCGTCCTCCCCGGCGAAGCGCATCAGCTGCGCGTTGTACAGCATGCCCACGATGGACGCGGACACGTTGGACATCAGCTCCGAGGAGCCGTTGGCGCAGGCCTTGCCCAGGGCCCGCATGTCCAGCCGGGCGGAGGTCAGCCGCATCAGGCTGCTGTTGGGCCGGGCGAAGTATACCACCGGCCCCAGTCCGCCCACGGCCTGGCTGATGACCGACGCCGCCGCCGCGCCTGCCAGCCCGCCGCGCCACACCCCCACAAAGAGCATGTCCAGCACAATGTTCGTCAGCCCCGAGGCCACGGTGAAGGCCAGCCCCAGCTGCGGCTTCTCCGCCGCAACGAAGAAGCTCTGGAACTCATACTGCAGCATGTACGCCGGCAGCGCGATGAGGATGATCCGCCCGTAGAGGACGCATTGCTCCAGCAGGTCGCCCTCCGCGCCCAGCCACGCGGCGATGGGCCGCAGCAGCGCGATGCCCAGCACGGCCAGAACCACGCCGCACACCGCCGTCACATACACGAACAGGGAAAACAGCCGCTGCGCCCTGGCCTTGTCGCCCTCCCCCAGGGTGATGGCGATCAGCGCGCTGCCGCCGGTGCCGAACATGAACCCCAGGGCCCCCAGCATGATCAGGAAGGGCATGATGAAGTTGACCGCCGCAAAGGGCGTTTTCCCCACAAAATTGGATACGAAGAAGCCGTCCACAATGATGTAGACGGAGGTGAAGATCATCATCAGCACCGAGGGCAGGGTGAAGCGCAGGAGCCTGCGGCAGGTGAAGTGATCGGAGAGCCGGATATCCTTCATCTTCATCCCAGATGCTCCTTCATCCTGGCCCGGAAGTCCGTCAGATACCGCTGCGTCAGGGCCAGGTACGTCTCCCGTTCCTCCTGCGTCCATCCGCCGAAGACCGTGTTTTCCACCCCGATCAGGCGCAGGGCCGTGCGCTCGGCCAGCTCCCTGCCCCGCTGTGTCAGGCAGACCTTCTTGCGCCTGCCCGGCAGCGTCTCCAGGCGGATACAGTCCTCCTTCTCCAGGCCGCGCAGGGCGGAGTTGATGGTCTGCTTGCTGGCGCCGGATATGCCGCAGATCCTGCTGAGCAGGGATTCCCCGCCGTCGTTGCACAGCACGTACAGCACCTGCATCGCGCTGTCGGTCAGCCCCAGCTTCTGGCTCGCCTCGTGATAGGCCGCGTCAATTTCCCCCAGCAGGTTGTTGAACCGCTGCATTTCCTGCATGACATGGCTGGTCATGGCATCCTCCCATGAAACAAAATGAGTACGAATTCGTACTCATGCAGTATAGTACGATTTCGTACTCGTGTCAAGGCGGCAAAAAACAGGGACTGCAGGCATTCCGGCCCGCAGCCCCTGTTATTCCTTGGCCGCGCACATCCGCCAGAACAGCCCGGCGATCTCCTCCACGGATTCCTTCTGTCCGCCCTGGAGCCACATCATGGCCGTGTTGTCCAGCGCGCCGATGCAGATGCAGCGCCGGTACCGGTCCAGGGAGCTGCAGGGCATGGTGCCCGCCACCTCCTCATGGAACTGGTTGAGCCGCTCCAGCAGGATGGAGCCGTACCCGAAGCGGTGCATGTCCAACACCTGCGGGGCGCAGCGGCTGAAATAGGCAAAGCTCCTGCAGATGTTCTCCGGGGTGCAGAAGTCCTCCCCGTCGCCGGGCAGGCCCGCGCGGAAGTCCTCCAGCACGTCCGCAATCAGGGTGGTG
Source organism: Eubacteriales bacterium (assembly GCA_034104265.1). Classification (GTDB taxonomy): domain Bacteria; phylum Bacillota; class Clostridia; order Christensenellales; family Aristaeellaceae; genus UBA11524. Next base: position 7,604 of record JAXEEE010000150.1, read on the forward strand.
ATGACGCTCTCCTTCGTGGCGTAGTTCCTGTAGAAGGAGGCCCGGGCCACCCCTGCCTCCGCGATGATTTCCGTGACGGTTATCTCCGAGATGCTCTTTTCCCCCAGCGGATGCAGCAGCGCCCCGGTGATTTTCTCCTTGACCTGCTGGTTGGCCTGCCTGCGCTTGTCCATGCTCCGCCCCCTGCGGGATGTGATTCATTTCCCGCCCATTTGTCTCACATGGGCCGATTGCGGCCCTTTTCCGGCTATGCTGCAATCATCCTTATCCTGCGAAAATGGCGCCTTGTTTGTCAACAGGAGGATGATCGTTATGCGTCCCTGTCTTCTCAGCTGCGGCTCCACCGCCGACCTGACCCGGGAGCAGATGGCCCGCCGGGATATCCGTTATGTATGCTTTCACTTCACCCTGGACGGGGAGGATTATGCCGACGACATGGGCCAGTCCATCACTCCGGCGGAGCTGTATACCCGCATGATGGCTGGCGCGGAGGTGAAGACCTGCCAGGTGCCGGTGGCCGACTATGCCCGGTACTTTGCAGGGCTGCTGGACGAGGGGCTGGACGTGCTGCATGTGGCGTTCTCCGGCGGCCTGTCCGGCTCCGTCAACGCCGCCCGCCTGGCCGCGGAGGAGGTTGCGCCCCTTTACCCCGACAGGCGGCTGATGATTGTGGATTCCCTGGGGGCCTCCGCCGGTTACGGGCTGATCATGGAGACCCTGGCGGACATGCGGGATGAGGGCATGGCGCTGGACGCGCTCCGCCGCTGGGTCGAGGACAACCGCCTGCGCATGCATTCCTGGTTCTATGCCACCGACCTGAGCTTCTGCATCCGGGGCGGGCGGATCTCCAAAACTGCGGGCATGGCAGGCACCCTGCTGAACATCTGCCCCCTTTTGAACATGGACGCCCAGGGCAAGCTGAAGCCCCGGGAGAAGCTCTGGGGGAAGAAGAAGGTCATGCAGCGCATTGTGGAGATGATGGAGGCCCATGCCGAGGGCGGCCTGGCCTACCGCGGGAAGTGCTACATCTGCCATTCCATGTGCGACGAGGACGCCCGGGCCATTGCCGACGCGGTGGAGGCGCGCTTCCCCAACCTGCGGGAGCCCGTGGGCATCTACCCCATCGGGGCCACCATCGGCAGCCATACCGGCCCGGGTACCCTGGCGCTGTTCTTCTGGGGCGACGAGCGCACCGACTGAGGCCGCATCCGCCCCGCCATTCCTTCCACAGGAGGCATTGCCATGGATAAGGTTTTCCGTATCATCCGGATCATCACCGTGCCGCCGGTCTTTGCCCTGGCCCTGCTGGTGACGGCATACTGCTGCATGCCGGGGGTCTTCGCCTCCCCGGGGGAGCTGCTGGGCTTCATCCTGTGCCTGAGCGTGCTGCCGGTGCTGGGGTATCCGCTGCAGCGTTTCCTTCCCCGCTTCCGCGAGAAGGGGCGGGAGGGTCAGCGCAGCCTGGCCATGCTGTTCAGCGCAGCGGGCTATCTGCTGGGGCTGGCGGCAGCCCTGATCACCCATGCCTCCCGGGCGCTCCTGGTCATCGACCTGGAGCACCTCCTGTGCGGCGTGTGCATGCTGGTCTTCAACCGCTGCTTCCGCCTGCGGGCCAGCGGCCATACCTGCGGCGTCGCCGCCCCGGTGCTGCTGCTGGTGTTCCGTCTGTACCTGCCCGCCGCCGTCGGCGCAGCGCTGATGCTGCCGGTGTTTGTCTCCAGCATCCGCACCGGACGCCAAGCTGCTGGGGGGATGCCTGATCGCCGCCGGGTGCCTGGGATGCCTGCTGCTTGTCCTGCCGCTGTAACGCTCTGTCGCCCGGGGTTCGGAAAGCCCCGGGGCCTTTTCTGCTCACGAACGCTGGCGGCGGCTGATCCAGGCTGACAGCCCCAGCATCAGCCCATGGAGGGCCAGCGCCGTCAGAAAGGCCGGGGACAGGGGCTGACCCATATGCACGCCCAGCGCGGTGGCGGTGGCCAGCCGGAACAGCATCCCCGCGACGCTGCCGCCCAGGTAGGGCAGGTACGCCGCCCCGGCCGCGCCCATATACAGGCTCACCGCGTCCAGGGGGAGAAGCCCCAGCGCACGCACCGTCAGCACCCGGAAGAAGCCCGGCTGCCCCGTCCCCGCCAGCCCCGCCAGCCCCGGATACTGCCGCTTCAGCCGGGCCATCAGCCCCATGCCCCGCTTCCTGCCCAGCCGGTAGGGGAGAGTAACCGCCATGCACAGACCCACCCCGTTGACAAAAAGCGCCCGGGGCAGAGGAAACAGCATGCCCCCCACGGCGAACAGCAGCGTCACCGGGAAGACCATGACCACGCTCTTGAGCGCATACAGGCACCACAGGCACAGCGCGGCCGCCCAGCCGCCGCGCGGCAAACGGGACAGCAGCATGGCCGCCGTCCCGTCCTGTCCGTATTGGATCATGCAGACCGCCGCCGCCAGCACCGCCGCCCCCATCAGGGCGGCAGCAGCGATGCGGAGGATCGTTGTCATGCGCCTCTTCATGCCGCCGCTGACCTCCTGCCCGTTCAGCGCTCCCCCCTGTCCAGGGAGGGCGGCAGCACCTTGATGGCACACAGCGCCACGCACAGGCCCATCACGCCGTCCGCCAGCAGGGCGACGCCCATCAGGATCGTCAGCGTCCGCCCATCGCCGGAGGGGCGCAGCGTCAGGATCATGCCCGCGACCCCCGCGAGGATCGCCGTGAGCAGGATCAGCCACCAGGCAGGCAGGCCGAAGCGGCGCGCATCCAGGGCCGTCTGGATTTTCAGCAGGCCGTCGGCCAGGGTGGCGATGCCCAGCACCAGGCACAGGGCGTCCAGCACATGCTCCGGGCGCAGCAGCACCACCACGCTCAGCGCCATGAGCAGGATGCCGAAGGCCAGATCGAACTGAAAGGCCAGCTGGTACAGATCCCGGGACAGGTAGCCGATCAGCTTGACCACGCCGGAGATGCCCAGGGCCGTCCCCACCATCACGCCGATGGAGGGCAGCGGCAGCCCCGGCAGGAGCAGAAGCATCAGCCCCATGGCGCACAGGATGGCCGCAATGATCACATAGCCCCATTTCGCCGTCTGAATCAGCCTGACAGAATGCATGGGATTCCTCCTTCCAGCCGGTACGCATGGCATGTGATGTCAGCATAGCACGGCGGCGGGGGAAAGGGTATGGTCACATAGCGGGGGCTGGGCAAAAAACAGACAAATCCCCGCCCGTGACTGAAAAAGCGGGCGGAGCCAGTCGCGCTCCGTCCGCATGGGGTTATTGTTCCGCGCTTCGCAGCAGCATGGTGCGGGTAACGCCCTCCCGCAGGCGGCACAGGCGGATCATGTCCCTGGCGAAGTCCTCCTTCATGCTGCCGTTCATCCAGTGCATCAGCTGGCCGACGCTCTCGCAGGTATAGGCCTGGATGATGATCCGCCTGTCCTCCGGACTGACGGACGTCTCCGGCATATCGCGGCACACCCTGTCCACATACCGGGTGACGGCGCTATGGCAGATCTGGAACAGGTGACGCTCCAGCTCGGCCCGGTTGGCGGACTGGTAGATGTGCAGCACCGCCCGGCGATGGATCAGGGCCACGTGAATGGCGCTCTCCAGGCACTCCCAGAGGGAGTTGCCGTCGTACTTCTCCTGGATGATCCGCTCGACCTCCTCCTGCATGATGGCGTTGATGAGGGAGGGCAGGTCGGCAAAATGGTAGTAGAAGGTATTGCGGTTGATGCCGCAGTCCTCCACAATGTCCTTCACGGTAATTTTGTCCACCGGCCGCTCCTCCAGCAGCCGGACGCAGGAGCGCATGATCGCCTTGCGCGTGAACGAGGCCATTACGCAGCGCCTCCCTTCCCTGTGAAAACGGTTCTCTCCGTATCTGTCGCTGACCTGATTATACCACGGAGCCTTTCACCGGCGCAAGGAGCCGGAAGCAGCTTTTCCGCCGCAACCGGCCCCGTTTCCGACACCCCGGCCCGTTTGTCCAAAAAACGGTCACATGCCGCCCGCTGCCCAGAATTTCACCACCGGGCGAATTTTGTCGATTGTCCGCCCCCGTCAGGCCCGATACAATACATCCAGCATCACCCGCCCCCACCGATGTGGGCACTGACCATCATGCAAAGGAGAAGGATGTATGGGACTGACGGATCAGATCAAGAAAACCGCGCTGAAAACTGCGTTCAGCTATCTGGAGAAGAACCCCGAGGAGAACGCCCCCAAACTGATGGCCTGGGTGGACAAGCTGGCGGGCACCGGCCCCAACAGCTTCCAGACCCAGCGCGATGCCGTCCGCAAGGTCATCGAGGATCCGGACAACAACATGCACCAGCTGGTGATAGACGTGCTCACCCAGACGGACAGCGAGGTGCTCAAGGCTACCTTCGTCAACTTCTTCCTCAACGCCAACATCATCGGCTGGCCCGTTCAGGAGAAGTGCCGGGAGCAGTACGGCTGCAACATCCCCTGGGCCATCCTGCTGGACCCCACCTCCGCCTGCAACCTGCACTGCACCGGCTGCTGGGCCGCGGAATACGGCAACAAGCTGAACCTGACCTTTGACGAGATTGACGCCATCATCACCCAGGGCAAGGAGCTGGGCGTCTACATGTACATCTACACCGGCGGCGAGCCCCTGGTGCGCAAGGCTGACCTGATGGCCCTGTGCGAGAAGCACAGCGACTGCCAGTTCCTGGCCTTTACCAACGGCACGCTGATCGACGACGCCTTCGCCGATGAGATGCTGCGGGTGAAGAACTTCATCCCCGCCATCAGCCTGGAGGGCTCCGAGGAGGCCACCGACGGCCGCCGCGGTCAGGGCGTGTACAAAAAGGCCACCCGCGCCATGCAGATTCTCAAGGACAAGCGCCTGCCCTTCGGCATCTCCGCCTGCTACACCAGCGCCAACGTGGACTCCATCGCCTCGGATGCGTACATCGACTACATCTGCGGCATGGGCGCGCGCTTCATCTGGTACTTCCACTACATGCCCGTGGGCAACGACGCCGCCCCCCAGCTGCTGCCCTCCCCCGAGCAGCGTGAGTACATGTACCACCGCATCCGCCAGGTGCGCTCCACCAAGCCCATCTTCGCCATGGACTTCCAGAACGACGGCGAGTACGTGGGCGGATGCATCGCCGGCGGCCGCCGCTACCTGCACATCAACGCCGCGGGCGATGTGGATCCCTGCGTGTTCATCCATTACTCCAACGCCAACATCCGGGACATGAGCCTGCTGGACGCCCTGCGCTCCCCCATTTTCATGGCCTACCACGACGGTCAGCCCTTCAACGACAACATGCTCCGCCCCTGCCCCATGCTGGAGAACCCCGACATGCTCCGGGCCATCGTGGAGAAGACCGGCGCCCATTCCACCGACCCCCAGTCCCCGGAGACCGCCGACCACCTGTGCGGCAAGTGCGACAGCTACGCCGAGAACTGGACGCCCACCGCCGAGCGTCTGTGGGCCTGCAGCCACGGCTGCGCCAGCTGCCCCTCCGCCTGCAGCAAGGAGGAATAAGCCCATGACCACCTGCTTTACCTCCGAGAGCGTGACCCAGGGCCATCCCGACAAGGTCTGCGACCAGATTGCCGACGCGATCCTGGACGCGGTGCTGGCGGAGGATCCCTCCTCCCATGTGGCCTGCGAGGTGACGGCCATTACCGATGAGGTGCATATCTTCGGTGAAATCACCACCCGGGCGAAGGTGGACTACGAGGCCGTGGCCCGCCAAACCATCCGCCTTATCGGCTACACCCGGCCTGGCTACGGCTTTGACGCGGACACCTGCCGCATCACCGTCAGCCTGCATGAGCAGTCCCCCGACATCAATCTGGGCGTCAGCCGGGACGACGAGGACGAAAACGGCGCGGGGGATCAGGGCATGATGTTTGGCTACGCCTGCCGGGAAACCGACAGCCTCATGCCCCTGCCCATCGAGCTGGCCCACGCCCTCACCCGGCGGCTGGCCCGGGTGCGGGAGGAGGGCGTCCTGCCGGAGCTTCTGCCCGACGGCAAGGCCCAGGTCACCGTCCAGTATGAGGACGGCGTGCCCACCCGCATCGACACGGTGGTGGTTTCCACCCAGCACACACCCCATATCTCCGAGGAGGCCCTCCATGCCGCGGTCATCGACCAGGTGATCCGCAAGGCGCTGCCCGCCCGCCTCCTGGACGATCAGACCCGCATGCTCATCAACCCCACCGGGCGGTTCCTCATCGGCGGCCCGGCGGGGGACAGCGGCCTGACCGGGCGCAAGCTGATCGTGGACACCTACGGCGGCTATGCCCGGCACGGGGGCGGCGCGTTCTCCGGCAAGGATCCCTCCAAGGTGGACCGCAGCGCGGCATACCTGGCGCGGTATCTGGCCAAGAACGTGGTGGCCGCGGGCCTGGCCCTGCGCTGCGAGGTGCAGCTGGGCTATGCCATCGGCGTGGCGGAGCCCGTATCGCTGCTGGTGGACACCTTCGGCACGGAGACCCTGCCCGTGGAGGCCATTCGCCGGCTGATCCTGGATACGGTGGACATGCGTCCCTCGGCCATCATCCGCCGCTTCAACCTGCGTTTCCCCATCTACAGCCGGGTGGCCTGCTACGGCCACTTCGGCGAAAACGCCGCCCGGATGCCCTGGGAGCAGACGGAGTTGGCCGTCCTCTGGCGGCACCGCCTGGAATTCGAAAGCGCGTAAAGGCGCGGCGATATGCTTTTCCCAACCGCAACGGAAAGGAAATCCACCATGTCCGTGAAGATCATTGCCGACTCTACCTGCGACCTGCCTGACGAGCTGCTGGCGCAATACGACATCTCCATCCTGCCCCTGTACATCCAGATGGGCGGACGCTGCTACCGGGATCGGGTGGAAATCACCCCCCGGGAGGTGTTCGCCCATGTGGACGCAGGCGGCGCGTTGTGCACCACAGCCTCCGTGAACATGGATGAATTCCGGGACTACTTCGCCCTCTGGGCTGAAACCCGCGAGGCGGTGGTGTGCATCACCCTCAGCGGGGAAATGTCCAGCTGCTTTCAGAACGCATGCCGGGCTGCGGAAGCCTTCGGCAACGTGTATGTGGTGGATTCCCGGAACCTCTCCAGCGCCCAGGGGCTGTTGGCCCTGGAGGGCGCCCGCCTGGCCCGGGAGGGCTGCAGCGGCCGTGAGATCGCCGAACAGCTGCGGGCGGAAACCGACAAGGTGCAGTCCAGCTTCCTCCTCGATCGGCTTGATTACATGCGCCGGGGCGGCCGATGCTCCGCCGTCGCCGCCCTGGGCGCGAACCTCATGCACCTCAAGCCCTGCATCGCCGTGCATGACGGCGCCATGGGCGTGGTGAAGAAGTACCGTGGCTCCTTCGAGCGGTGCATGATGCAGTACACCAAAGAGCTGCTGGCTGCCTGCCCCGACGTCCGCAGCGACATGGCCATCGTCGTGCATCCCGCCGCCGACCCTGCCGCCGTTGCCGCCACCATCCGCACCCTGGAGGAGGACGGCCGCTTCCAGGCGGTGTACGAGGCCCGGACGGGCTGCACCGTGGCCTGCCACTGCGGGCCGAACACCATCGGCGTCATGTTCCTGAACAAGTGAGAAGAAGCCCCTGCGCTGCCGTCTTCCGGCGGATGCAGGGGCGTTTTGCATGATGTTGCAAGCCTTACAGGCACAGGAGCCTGGCCAGGCTGTCCCACTCCTCGCACCCAAGGTGCTTGAGGACGGGCACGGCGTAGCGGTCGAACTCCGTGTGGTCGATCAGGCGGAAGGCCGCGGCGGTCACGTCCACGGCGGCGCTGGTATCCTCCTTGTCCGCCATCCACCCCACCCACAGAAAGCGCAGCAGCGTGTATACCGCGCAAAGAGCGGTGTACTCGTCCCGCAGGCTGACGGGCCTGTCCTGGAAGGGGAAGCGGGTGAAGAACATGTGGTTGGCCAGAAGGTTCTCCATCCAGCAGGGCCACAGGGGCATGATGCGCTCCCAGTGATCCCGGGCTTCCTCGTAGCGGCGGAAGGCCTCCTCCCCCTGGCCGAAGTAAGCCAGCACCGCCTCGCCGTAGCTGCGGATGGAGCGGCTGCCCTCGTCCACCACGGTCAGCAGCTTCTCCATGACCCCCAGGCCGAAGCGCAGGGTGTCCGGGTCGGGCTGGGCCGGGGCGGGGAGCTCATCATCCTCCTCGCCGGAGAGCAGCCTGTCCACCTTCCGGGCGTCGCGGGCGGCGAGGGCGTCGTCCATGGCGTGGAGCGCACCGCCCAGGGCCAGCAGCCGCCGGGGCAGGGGACAGCGCCTGTCCTGCACCCGGGCGATGAGCCACAGCCGGATCTCCTGCTCCCGCCCCGCCGTCTCGAACAGCACCGCCCGGGGGCCCTCCGGCGGGGGCGTGACCGTCAGGGGCGTGGGGCGGAAGGTGAGGGGCTCGGGGCGCAGGAGCATTTCCGCCACCGCCTCGCAGCTGTTGGCGCAGGAGCATTCCTTCCCGCCCCGGGTACGCACGCCCCGGGGGTACAGCCTGCATACCGCCGACAGGCTGTCCTCACCCAGCTCCGCCTGCAATCCGCAGCGGCCGTCCGGGAGGCGCAGGGGGCAGTTCCCGTCGTAGCGGGGGACGATCTGCGCGTACTCCTCCTCCGTGGGATGAGGAGCCAGGTGCATGGCGCAATCCAGGCGGCGGCGCAGCTCCGGGCTGCAGTCCACGCCGATGAGGCGGAAGTAGTCCGTCATGGAAAAGGAAATGGGCCAGCCCTCGCAGCAGGCGGCGCGGCATGCGCCCATTTTGCAGGCGAAGCCCGGCACATAGTCCGGCGCAAGATAAATGTCCGTCCGGGACACGGGAAAGCCTCCTTCGGCTGAAATTTCATCAGGGATTATAGCACGTCCCGGTGAACATGGCGGCGGCGCGCCGTGAACTTTTTGTGTTTTCATTTTGGAAGGAAAAAAGACAAAATGCGCGAATCCTCATGGCAGACCCAACAGGAACGCAAGGAGGAAAACCATCATGAACGTATCTGCCCATCGCGCCTTCGGGCTGATGAAGGAGCTGGCCTTTGAGCGCGTCAGCTGCTCGGAGGCGGAGCGCAAGGCCGCCGAAAGGCTCCTGGCGGAAGCGCAGGCTGCAGGGCTTCAGGCCCATCTGGAGGAATTCACCGTCAAGTGCGGCCGTGTCAGCCACGCCAGGCTCACCGTGACCGAGCCCTTCCATAAGGAATATGAGGTCACCGGCTATGAGCGGGCAGCCTCCACCCCCGCGGGCGGCGTGGAGCTTCCCTTCTGTTATGCCGAGAACGTCACTGACGTGCACCTTTCCCACGTGAAGGGCTGTGCGGTGCTGATCAACGGTCGGCTGCGCCGCAAGGATTACGAGAAGCTGCGCAAGGCCGGGGCGGCGGCGGTGCTGACCTTCTCCGGCACGACCATCGACCGCCGGAATGAAACGGACTGCGACATCCGCAAGCTCCGCGAGGCCCTGACGGACGACTTCGGGGCCATTCCCGCGCTGAACCTGCGGGCGGCGGACGCGGCGGAGATGGTGCGCCGTGGGGCGAAGACCGTCCATATCGAACTGGCGGGCGAGGACTACGACGGCGTGAGCCACAACGTGTGCGCGGTCATCGAGGGCAGGGAGAAGCCGGAGGAAATCATCTCCTTCGGCGCGCATTACGACAGCGTGTACTTCTCCACCGGCGTGTACGACAACATGTCCGGCAGCGTCATCATCCTGGAGCTGGCGCGGTACTTCGCGGCCCATCCGCCCCGCCGCACCATGAAGTTCAACTGGTACGGCTCGGAGGAGCAGGGGCTGCTGGGCTCCAAGGCCTGGGTGGCCGCCCATGAGGACGAGCTGGCCAGGCACGTGCTGATGATCAACCTGGACGTGGCCGCGCCCACCCTGGGCAAGAATGTTGCCCCGGTGCTGGCCACGGAGGCGGCGGCCAGCTACGTGGATGGGCTGATGAAGGAGCTGGGCGTGCCCTGCGAGACGAAGCTGGACATCTACTCCAGCGATTGCATCCCCTTTGCGGACAGGGGCGTGCCCGCGGTGAACCTGTGCCGCTTCGGCGCGGAGGGCGCCAACTACATCCATGACCGCCGGGACAACCTGCGCAGCGGCTACCTGGACGAGAAGGCCCTCGATATTACCCTGCAGCAGGCGCTGTACCTGGCCCAGCGGGTGGACGGCGCGGCGGCCTTCCCCATTGAGCGGAAGATTGCCGACGAAATCCGCACGAAGGTGGACGAGTACCTGTTCAAAAAGAAGGACAAGGCGCAGTGACCATCCCCTTTTCCCCCGACGGCATCTGGTACCATGGCTCCGACGCGCGTCTGACGGAGCTGCGTGCTGGCGGAAGCCTTCGCCCACCGGCCGGCCCAGCTGGCGTGCGGGGATGACGGCAGCATATCCCACCACGGCGCAGGAGTATCTGTCCATGATGGACGAGCCCGCCATGGACAAAAGCGCCGGGTTTCTCACCAGCCGGCCGCTCAGGCTTCGGCTGATGGCCGTACTGTCCGTGTGATATGGGCAGAGGGGCTGCACCGGGTCAGTGAACGCATTGCTGATTCCGGCGCAGCCCCTGCGCTTTTTCTATCCCGGACAGCCCCTTGACAACCCCGCACCGGGGTGCTATGGTGATGCTATCCGTTTTTGCAGACACCATCACACTTCACAGGAAAGGTTGATGAACCCATGCGGATCCTGGCCATCGGCAACAGCTTTTCCCAGGACGCCACCGCCATGCTTCAGCCCGTGCTGGCGGCCTCCGGTATTCAGGCGGAGGTGGTGAACCTGTACATCGGCGGGTGCCCCCTGGAAAGGCACTGGCAGAACATCGAGCAGGACGCCCCCGCCTACGACGAGCAGCTGGAGGGCGAGGCCACCGGGCGGAAGCTTTCCATCCGCGAGGCTGTGGAGGACGGCCCCTGGGACTGGATCGTCACCCAGCAGGCCAGCCATGACAGCGGCTGGGAGAACACCTACGAGCCCTTCCTCACGCTGATGACCGCCTTCCTGCGGGAGCGCGCGCCGGAAGCCCGGCTGGCCCTGCAGGAAACCTGGGCCTATGAGCGGGACAGCGACCACGGCAGCTTCATGCGCTACCATCGGGATCAGGGGGAAATGTACGATCGGCTGGCCCGGTGCTACCGTGAGGCGGCAGCGCGCCACGACATGACGCTGATCCCCTGCGGCAACGTGATCCAGGCCCTGCGGGCGGAGGAGCCCTTCCGGTATGAAAGCGGCAGTATCTCCCTGTGCCGGGACGGCTTCCACATGAACGCCCTGTACGGCCGCTACGCCCTGGCGCTGTGCTGGGGGCGGAGGCTTGCGGGGATGGCCGCGGCAGACAACGCGTACATCCCCCGGGACATCTTCAACCCTGCCGCCCAGGCGGACCCCGCGCTGCTCCGGCTGATCCGCCGCGCGGTGGATCGCCTCGTTCAGCCGGTGTAAGGCATCCGGCCCTATCAGCTCAGTCAGGAAGGTCAACATGCAGAAAAACGAAACCTCCTACTTCCACAGCAAGGTATTTATCCGGCTGTTTCTGTCCTATGTGCTGATCATCATGGTGTTCCTGGGGGTGTACGCCGCCACGTACCTGGTGGCGTATTCCTCCTACCACCGGGAGATGGTGGAACGGGAGATGCAGCAGAAGGCCGACGCCTGGGGCACCCGGATGGATCAGCAGCTGCTGACGGCCCAGAACGTGTGCGCTGCCGTCAACACCTCGGAGAACTGCCGCAGCATCCTGCAGACGGTCTACGTGGAGGGCCGCACCATCGACTCCATGCAGCTGTACAGGATGCTCAACGAGCTCAAGCGCATCAAGGGCGCCACCTCCAACATCAACCTGTATACGCTGATGCTCGCCTTCCAGAACGACAACCGGCTGTACACCGCCGGGTCGGTGATCTCCGTGGAGGGAAAATGCTCCCTGCTGGCGAAGCGGCCCTACATCGGGGTGACCACCGTATCGAAGCTGCTGGGGGTCAGCAGCGCGGGCAGCATGGTGATGAACAAGGAATACCTGGTCTACGCCGACGATTACACCGCCTTCAACTACACCGCCTACCCCGACGGCAGCGCCGCCAAGGGCACGGTGCTGGTGCTGCTGGAGCTGAGCGGGCTGAAGACCATGACCCGGGATGCGCTGGCGGACACGGCGGGCTTCTGCGTGCTGTACGGGGAGGAGGCCTTCCTCACCAGCGGCGAGGAGACAGAATACGCCTTCACGGCGGACAGCGTGGTTTCACCCCGGCTGAAGTACCGCATCTACACCCCCGCCGCAGCCTTCGCGCCGCCGCTTTTGCGCTCGGTGATCATCCCGGTGCTGTGGCTGGCGCTGCTGGGGCTGTTGTTCATCGGGGTGACGTACCGGCTGTCGAAGAAGTACTACCGGCCCATCGGCTCCATCGGCCAGATGATCGAGCGCACCGGCGGCGACACCAATGAGATCGACGACATCCTGGAGGGCATCCGGGGGCTCATCGGCGAACGCAACGGCTACCGGGAGCGCATGGTGACCATCACCCCCTACGCCCGGCAGGGGATGCTCCACTCCCTGCTGGGGGGCGGGGTGAACCAGCAGCAGCTGGAGGTCTTTACCGACGAGCAGTTCGTCGGCCTGAGCAAGGCCTGCTTCATGCTGGCGCTGGTGAACGTGGCCGGCAGCGACGCGACCGTGCAGCAGTACCAGGACGCCCAGGAGCTGATCACCCACGTCTGCCACGAAATGTCCACGGACGAGCACGCCGTGGTCTGCTGCCCGAAGAACCCGCAGAACCTGTTCGTCATTGTGGGCAGCGACGATGAGAAGGGCATGGAGGATCAGTTCTACCAGCTGTACCAGCGGATTGTGGAGGCTCTGGACGATCCCCGCTGGGCGGTGACCATTGGCGTGAGCCGGCTGGAGAACGACCTGGAGGCCCTGCAGGACGCCTGCAAGGACGCCGAGCGCGCCCTGGAGCAGATGCTCACCGGCGGGCGCAGCAGCGTGTACTTCCATGAGTCCCCTCAGGAGAGCGGGGAAAGGTGCTACTTCTTCCCCAAGGACGCCCTCAAGCGCATGATCCGCGACCTGAAGGAGGGGGATCTTGCCTCCCTGCAGGCCATGCTGGACGAGATCTACCGCCGCAACGTCCAGGAGGCGGATCTGCCCCTGTCGGAGATCCGGCTGATGGTGGATGAGCTGCACGTGACCATCCGCAGCGCGCTGAGGGACGTATACGGTCTGAGCACCACCCACATCCAGATGGAGCGCATCCGCGAGGCCGCCACCATCGACGAGATCTTCGCCTACTACCGCACGGTGTTCGCCACGGCGCTGAAGGAGAGCGGCGAAACCGCCGGGAACGACGAGCGAGCGCTGGAGAAGGAAATCTGCCAATACATCGAGGAGAACCTGTGCAGCCCGGAGCTGTCCCTGAACAGCCTGGCCGACCGCTTCGGCGTATCCACGAAGATGGTCAGCCTCATCTGCAAGAACGCCTGGGGCCAGACCTTCCTGCAGCATGTGCGGGATCAGCAGATTCACCGGGCGGTGCAGCTTCTGCAGACCACCGACGCGCCCCTGGAGGACATCGCCACGAAGTGCGGCTTCACCAACCTGTTGACCTTCCGGCGCAACTTCAAGGCCGTCATGGGCTGCAACCCCAGCGATATGCGCAAGTAAAGCAGCCCGGCATGTCGCCGATGTTCAGAAAAAGCCCCGTTTTTCCATGCCTTATCGGGTTTTGATGCATCAAAAAAGGGAGCGGAATGGGTGCAGGCACGAATTGATGCTTGCCAGTCCGCGCCCTTTTTTGTATGCTGTTCCTGTCTTCAGCGGACGTTTCACAACCAGTTTGAACAATTTCCCTCGCCGTGAGCGTGGGAGAACATCATCATCCGTTCAGGGAGGAGATGGCGCTTTTGGCACAGGCGAAGGCTACCGCGGCCCGCGTCGGGGAAAAGAAAACCCTCCGTCAGCTGGTCAGCCGCGACAGGCATCTGATGCTGATGTTCCTGCCGGTATTCATCTTTTACATCGTGTTCTGCTACCTGCCCATGGCGGGCCTGGCCATGGCCTTCCAGGACTTCAAGATGGGCAGCGGCTTTGTGGGCGTGTTCACCAGCCAGTGGGTGGGCCTGAAGTGGTTCCAGCAGTTCTTCAACTCGGTGTTCGCGTGGCGGCTGATCCGCAACACCTTCCTGCTGAGCTTCTACTCGCTGATCTTCGGCTTCCCGATCCCCATCATCTTCGCCATCTGCATCACCCAGCTGCGCAACCAGCGGGTGGCCAAGGTGGCCCAGGTCATCACCTACCTGCCCTACTTCATCTCCACCGTGGTGGTGGTGGGCATGATGACCAACTTCCTTTCCCCCTCCTCGGGCATCATCAACCAGATCATCAAGGCCTTCGGCGGCAAGCCCGTCAACTTCATGAGCAACCCCGCCTGGTTCCGCCGCCTGTACGTGATCTCCGGCTCCTGGCAGAGCTTTGGCTTCAACGCCATCATCTTCGTGGCGGCCATTATGGGCATCGATCCCTCCCTGTACGAGGCCATGAAGGTGGACGGCGCCTCCCGCTGGCAGCAGATCATCCACCTGATCCTGCCGATGATCGCCGACACGGTGATCCTCCTGCTGATCATGACCCTGGGCAATCTGCTGAACGTGGGCTTTGAAAAGGTCTACCTGATGTACAGCCCCGCGGTGTACGAAACCGGCGACGTCATTGCCACCTACGTGTACCGCCAGGGCATTGAGAACAAGAATTTCAGCTACGCCGCTGCGGTGGGTCTGTTCTATTCGGCTGTGGGCTTCGTGTTCGTGATGGCCTCCAACAGCCTGTCCCGCCGGGTGACCGGCTCGTCGCTTTGGTAAGGAGGAATCGAACATGAGCAAGACGAGAAAGCCTGATTCCTTCATGTCCGAGCGTCCCGGCGACAAGCTGCTGGATATTGTCATCTGGATCATTGTGGCCTTTGCGGTGCTGGTGACGCTCTACCCGTTCCTGTACGTGGTGTCCGTGGCCTTCTCCGACGGCGGCGCGGTGGCCCGCGGCGAGGTGTACCTGTTCCCCAAGGGCTTCTCCCTGGAGACCTTCAAGACCGTCATGGCCTACAAGCAGCTTTGGGTGGCCTACGGCAACACGGCCTTCTACACCGTCCTGGGCACTATCTGCAACATCATTTTCACCTGCCTGGGCGCGTACCCGCTGTCCCGCAAGCACTTTTTCCTTCGGCGGAAGCTGAACTTCTTCGTGGTGTTCACCATGTACTTCTCCGGCGGCCTGATTCCCACCTACATGGTGGTGACGGGGCTGGGCCTGTACAACAGCCGCCTGGCGATGATCCTGCCGGTGCTGGTTTCCACCTACAACATGATGATCTGCCGCTCCGCCATGGAGTCCGTGCCCAACGACCTGTTCGAGAACGCCTCCCTGGAGGGCGCCAGCGACTTCTACATGCTCACGCACATTGCCGTGCCGCTGATCAAGCCCACCCTGGCCGTGCTGACGCTGTACTACGCCGTGGCCCGCTACAACGACTTCTTCAACGCGATGCTCTACCTGGGCAAGAGCGAGCTGCAGCCCCTGCAGATGTTCCTGCGCCGGATTCTGATCCTGTCCTCGTC
This sequence comes from Eubacteriales bacterium, assembly GCA_034104265.1. GTDB lineage: Bacteria > Bacillota > Clostridia > Christensenellales > Aristaeellaceae > UBA11524. The sequence continues at coordinate 23,190 of JAXEEE010000150.1, forward strand.
GGAGATTCTGCAGCAGGCGGGCACGACGGGTGCTGCTGCCGCTGCGCAGAACACGCTGAAGATCCGCTACGTATGCATTGTGCTTGCGGCCGTTCCGATCTTCTGCATCACGCCCTTCGTCCAAAAGTACCTCGTTTCCGGCACGATGCTGGGCGCGGTGAAGGGCTGACGCCCTTCGTCGAAATGCAAGCATGTCGACGAGATTGCACTCGGTCACTGGTCGGCTGGCAGCGCCAGCCTCCCGGCCGTTACCACGGGGAAGGAAAGTTTTCCGCAGAGCGGAAAACGACCCGCCTCCGGGGCGAAGCCCCGGGATACGATTGGCACGCTGGAGGGGCTGCGGCCCCTCCAAACCTCCCCGGGGGCTTCGCCCCGTGTAGCTTGGTTCCCTGCGGATGCAGGGTATATGCTCCTGCGGCTTTCGGAGGGGCTGCGGCCCCTCCGGACCTCCCCGTCCTTTACCCTGGCTCAAGGCGCGCAATGCGCTATTAAGCAATATGAGAAAGGAGACCCATCACATGAAGACTCGTATCTTTGCCCTGGTTCTGGCCCTGGCCATGCTGATGAGCTGCGCCGCTCTGGCGGACGCGCCCGGCATCCAGCCCCTGACGGACGCTGAAGGCGCCACCGTCAGCATGCTGGCGATGAACTCCTGGTACTCCACCGTGGATCTGTCCGACGCGGTTCTGCTCAAGGAAATCGCTTCCCGCGCCAACGTGACCGTGCAGTGGAACCTGATCGACCCCACCATCTACGCTGACACCGTCAGCCCCATGCTGGCCTCCGGTCAGGATCTGCCTGACATCATCCAGCTCCCCGACACCGACAACAACATGACCTACCTGTCCACCGGCATGTTCGTCAAGCTGGACGAGTACTTCGACCTGATGCCCAACTACGTGGACTTTCTGGAGAAGAACCCCTTCATCAAGGCTTCCCTGACCGCCGTGGACGGCCACATCTACTATGTGCCCCAGACCGTGGTCACCTCCTCCTATCAGCCCGTGCTGATGTTCAACATGCCCTGGATCCAGAAGCTGGGCATTGAGGTTCCCTCCACCCTGGACGCCTTCGTGGAGATGCTGCGCATGTTCCGCGATCAGGACATGAACGGCAACGGCGATACCACCGACGAGGTGCCCATGTCCATCCAGTCCTCCTTCCTGCCCTATGCCTTCGGCCCGGCCTTTGGTCTGGATCTGGTCAGCGGCTTCTACGCCGATGACGAGGGCGTTGTGCACTACGCCGCCTACGAGTCCGAGAACTACAAGGCTTACCTGTCCTTCCTGCACGGCCTGTATGAGGAAGGCCTGCTGGAGGTTGAATTCACCTCCCTCAACCGCGACCAGATCACCGAGCGCTGCGCCAACGACCGCACCGGCGTGACCTACGACTTCTCCTGGCAGATGTCCAACCTGTACTCCGCCCAGTATCCCAACTACGACGGCACCGAGGGCATCATCGTGGGCGTGCCTCCGCTCTCCGGCGACTATCAGGGCGCTTACATCGGCCGCAACCCCGTCTCCGGCGTGTTCGGCGTGAACGTGAAGGCCAAGGATGTTGAGCTGGCCGTGAAGTTCCTGGACGCCGCCATGTCCGAGGAAGCCCAGGATCTGTACGTCTGGGGCATGGAAGACCTGACCTACACCGTCAAGGAGGACGGCTCCCGCGAGTATCTGCCCAAGTGCACCGAGGACGCCATCTGGTACCAGGGCCTGGGCATCAACGCCCCCAACATGCCCTCCCAGCAGTCTGCTGAGGCGACCGCCGTGCTGCTGCCCGACTGGCACGTGAAGGCCATCTACGAGCAGGAGATGCCCTATGCCCGTTCTCCCTTCCCGAACGTGTACTCCACCGAGGAAGAGGTTTCCGTCATCTCCATGTATCTGACCGACCTGACCACCTATGTGGACGAGCGCGCTGTGGCCTTCATCTGCGGCTACGCCTCCATCGAGGATGAGTTCGATTCCTACCTGGCCACCCTCAAGGGCATGCAGGTGGAAGAGCTGATCAAGGTGAAGCAGGCTCAGTACGACCGCTTCGCGGCAGCGATGAAGTAATCTCCCTGGCGGGAGTCAAAAAAGTGGCCTTCGGGCCACTTTTTTGAGTTTGCACTCGG
>JAXEEE010000151.1:0-5432 GCA_034104265.1 Eubacteriales bacterium
AGGAGGTGTAGAAGTCGCTGCTGTCCATGCTGCCGTACCAGCCGTAGTGGGGGTTGGAGGCACAGGCGTACAGGCGGGTATTGTCCATGCCGTGGGCCATGGCCAGCAGCTGCTCCATGCGCTGATGCCCCAGGCTGCCGCAGGCCAGCTCGTTGCCGAAGGTCAGCATGACAAAGGAGGGATGGTTCGCCAGCCGCCGCAGGGTCTGCCGCAGCTCGGCCTGATAATAGGCGTAGCTTTCCTCGGATTCAAAGGCGGTCTCGGGGTTCCAGTGGCTCAGCTCGGGCTGCATGAGCATGCCCATCTCGTCCGCCGCGGTGAAGGCGGCCTCCGGCGGGGTATGGCTGTGGAAGCGCATGCAGTTCACGCCATAGCTGCGGTAGAGGGCGAGGATCTCCCGCCACCTTTCCACCTCCATGGGCGGATGGCCCTCCTCGGGGAACACGGCGCAGTTGGCCTCGCTGCGCAGGAAGATCCGCCGGCCGTTGAGGGTGAGAACCCCGTTTTCCGCCCGGAAGTCCCGCACGCCGAAGCGCACATCGCGCTTCTCCTCCCCCATGGTCACGGTCAGGGTATAGAGGCTGCCCTCCTCCTCGTCCCAGCGGCGGACGTCCCCGCGCAGGGGCAGGCCCCGGAGCCACACGTCCTGCGCGCCGGGGTAGACATAGGCGGGAGCCGTGACGGGGCTTTCCAGCGCGTCGCTGGCGATGGTCAGGGAGGTTTCGCCCTTCTCCTGCGCGTCGATCTCCACACACACGTCCACGGTATCGCCATGGGGATAGACCCGCGCTCCCGCCAGGAAGGCAGGCTCCTCCACCCGCAGGCGCACGTAGCCCAGCAGGCCGTTCCAGTTGGTCTGGGTTTCGTCGGTGGCGGCGGAGGAGAAGACAATGGCGTCATGGGGCCAGCCGGGGTAGCTGTTGTCGGCAATGAAAGTGATTTCGTCCCGGCCGGTCATGAGCCCGGTAACCTCGAACACACCCGGCGTGCTGACGGAGCGCTCCAGGGCGGGAGGAACCTCCCGGCCGTTCAGGCGCAGGGACAGGTGCCGGCTGCGCTCCACCTCCAGGAAGAGCCGCTTGCCCTTAGGAACCGTCCAGTCCAGGCGGCGGGTGATTTCTGCCGGACCCTCGCAGGTGACGACCCGGGTCAGTCGGGTGCGGATGCCGTCCTCCGTCTGGTAGATGGCGCGGCTGGTGTCGGTGTCGGGGTGCCACTTCTTGCCGCCCACGTCCCGGTGGCCGATGCCGCTTTCATCCAGCGTGCCGGGGATGGTGATAGGCTTTGTCATGCCGGGGATAGCGCACTGCCACACCCCGTTCAGGTCGATGGTATGCATCATGATGTCTCCTGTTCGTGTAATGGTGGTGGTGGGATAGGTCGCGGGGTGATGGCGCGATCCTGTGGGTGTTGCGCGACTGAAGCCTTCCCCTCTGGGGAAGGTGCCCGAGCGCAGCGAGGGCGGATGAGGTCGCGCCCCTTGCATCCCGCATGGCCCGCCGGATGATGTCACTTCGCTGCGGCTTGCGCGAATCTGCCGTTTCCATCGCGGGATGCAGAGCATCCCGCCCGGAAACTCTGGCTTCTTCTTTTTTCCTTTTCTATTGATCTTCTGTGTTGCGCCTGGGCTGCCGCCCAGACCTGCGCAGGGGCTATCGCCGCCCCTGCACCCGCGCAAGGGGTTTCACCCCTTGACCCGTTTTCGCTGGCGCGTTCCCTTGGGGTTGGTTTATTTCAGCAGCTGGCAGTGCAGGATGGCGCCCTGGTGGCTGCGGTCAATGGTCAGCGCGGCATCGAAGCACTTCTCCGCCCGCGCCTTGTCCCCCAGGCCCAGGCTGCCCAGGCCCATCAGGTACTCGCAGTGGGCGCGGCTGCGCAGGGACAGATCCTCGTCAAACAGCTGCAGATCCGGCAGGGACACGGCGAAGTAGTCGATCTTCACCTGATCGTGGTAGTGCTTCTCCCCGTAGGCCACCAGCTTGTGGAAGCGGCTGCGGGCCTGCTGCTCCCGGCCCAGTTCCCGGTTGGCCAGGCCCTGGTAGAGGATCAGGTCGGCGGGCTGATCGTTGTAGTACATGGCGGAGGCAGGCTCCTCGTCCCCGGCGGCGGCCCATTCCAGATGCCGCAGGGCTTCCGCCTCGTTGCCCAGGGCGCGCTCCGCCAGGCCCAGGTAGTAGTGGATGTTGTTGTCCTTCGCACCCTCCAGCTTGCCCTCGCCCAGGTTGTGGGGGAAGGTCAGCGCGCGCTCAAGCAGCTCCTTCGCCCTGGCGGGGTCGCCCTTTTCCAGCGCGATGCGGCCCAGCTGCGTCAGCGCCATGGCGTACTGGCCCGTCACCTTGCCTTCGCCGCCCTCCCAGGGGTGGAACTTTCGGTTCATGATGATGTCCAGCGCGTCCTCGTACCGGCCCAGGTCGTTGAGCAGCGTGCAGTATTCCACGGTCAGGTCGTCCCGGCGGAACACAACGTCCTTGCGCGCGTCCAGGAAGGCGAACCGGTCAGCCGGCTTCATGCCCAGCTTGCCGTAGAGCTGATGCAGCTCCAGCAGGATCCGCGCGTCACCCTCGTCCAGGGCATAGGCCCGCTCCATGGCCTTGCGGGCCGCATCCCTGTCGCCCCGCTTGTTGAAGTAGGCCAGGGACAGGTTCCGCCAGGCCGTGGGGAAGCTGTCGTCCGTGCGGACGCTCTGCTCCCAGCAGGCGATGGCCTCGTCGTACTGCCGCTTGTCGTACCACAGGCAGCCCAGGTAGTAGGGAGCCTTCGCATCGGCAGGATTGTTCTCCATGGCATAGCGCAGGGCGGCGATGTCCTCCAGCCTGTTGGGGAAGCAGTACAGGCTGGACACGCTGGCAGCCTTGTCCAGCTCGGCCCTGTCGCCGGTATACAGCGCCAGGTAGTAATGCACCATGGGATGCTCCGCGGGGCAGCGGCGGAGGATATCCGCAGCGTCCGCCAGATAGCCCGCCTCGGCGTAGTCAATGGCACACTCGATGAAGCTGCTGACCCGCCCGTTCATCATGGTCAGCGCACCGTCGATGTCCCCGGACTCGATCCGGGACACGTAGTCGAAGGCGTCCAGCCGCAGGTTCTCCTCGTACCAGGCGGCGGCCTCCTCCTCCCGGCCCAGGCTGTCCAGGATCAGGCCCCGCAGGGCACGGGCCTTCAGGCTGTGGTAATTCTTCACCAGGCTCCGGTCGATGTGCTCCAGGGCCAGGGCGTAGTCGCCCCTCCTGCAGTCGATGCAGGCAATGTGGTAGTAGCTGGTCTCCTGCTCCGCCGCCGTCCACGTGGCCTTGAAGAACACGTCATACGCCTCGTCCTCCCGGCCCTGATAGCGCAGGCACAGCCCCAGGTTCATGTACGCCTCGGAGCAGTAGGGGTTGGGGTTGCGGGAGGTGATCCGCTGGATGGCCGCCCGGAAGTACCCCTCCGCCAGGTCGAACCGGCCCCGGCGCATCAGCAGCAGGCCGTAGGCATTGTTGGCGCGGCTGTCGCCGGGATCCCGCTTCAGGGCCTCCAGGTAGTAGGGATCGGGCAGGTAGGTGGCGTGGCGGTACTGCTCCAGGTGCATACCCGTCAGGTACAGCTCCTCGTTCGTCATGATGTCCTCGGGGAGCTTCGCGGGGGGCATGGGATCGGGGATGGAGGTGATCTTCTCCTCCTCGGGGGTATAGGACAGCAGCTTCCTGCCGGAGGCCGCGTACACGGTGAGGGTCAGGGCAGTTTCAGGGACGGCCACGTCCGCCTGGGCCTCCAGCACATCCGTGGGGCTCAGATCGCACACATGGTCGTAGACGATCTCCTCCCCCGCCGCCAGGGTCACCCGGGCGGCCTGGAAGGGCTGGGTGGCGTACACGGCGAAGCTGGCACGGCCGTCCTCCACCTGCAGGTTCAGCGCGCACTCCCGGCTGGCGTTCTTCACATAACCGATCTTCTTGTAGGGCATGAAGTACTGGGTGAAGGTCTTTTCCTCGAAGGGCTTGAGCCAGGTGAAGTCCGGCTGGTTGTCGCAGTACATGCCGGTCATCAGCTCGATGTAGGGGCCGTTTGCGTCGGTCAGGTTCCTGTCCCAGGCCTGGCCGAAGTCCCCGCAGCCCCAGGTCCACTGCTTCTTGCCGGGGGAGACGTGGTGGTCGGCAATGTGCAGGATGCCCGCCTGCACGCCGTTGTCGTAGCCGCCCACGAAGTCATAGTCGCTGCCGGCGCACATGTAGGAGGTGGGCACAGGGATATTCTTGTACCGGCTGATGTCCACGCCCATCGAATAATCGTGCTTGTAATACACCCCCGTGGCAATGGGGAAGGCGCTCACGTCCCGCTTGCCATGGTCATAGACGGCGGTGACGTCCGGGGGGAAGACGCTCTGCGTGTTGTCATTGACCGCCACGGCGGGGTTGGCCCACCACAGGAAGGTCTGGGGCAGGCTGGTGCGGTTGTACAGCTGGCCCTTGATCTCAATGTAGGCCTTGTCCGGGTAGACGGTGAAGGTCATCTTGCCCTTGGTGCCGTACATCTGGTCAACCTCGGAAAGCTCCACGGACTTGCTGCCGTCGGGGTTTTCGCTGATGCGCCAGTCCACCGGGGCAAAGGTGGTGGGCCTGTGATGCTGGGGCCAGTTGAACTCGATGCCGCCGGAAATCCACGGCCCGGTGAGGCCCACCAACGCGGGCTTGATCACCTCGTTGTAGTACACGAAGTCGTAGCCGTTGGTCTTGTCATAGGCCCGCTGGATGCGCCCGCCCAGCTCCGGCAGCACCATCACCTGAATGTACTGGTTCTCCAGGAAGACGGCGGTGTAGGGCTTGTCCTCCTTCTCATCCAGGATCTTGTCCACCACGGGCAGGGGGTAGACCTTGCCGCTGGAGCCCTGGTAAACGCGCTTTTCCAGGAACATGGGGTTTTTGTCCGGCTGACCGATGCCGTAGGTGGGGATCATGACGGTTTCCACGCGGATGCTTGCGGTGGGGTTCATGGCGGAATTCCTCCTGTTGTTATCAAGGCTGCTTGCCTGTTCTGTACTGGGTGGGGGTCATGCCCTGGGTGCGGCGGAAGGCGGCGGTGAACATGCTCTCCGAGCTGTAGCCTGCCATGGCGGCGATTTCGCCCACGGACAGGGCGGTGGTTTTCAGCAGGTATTTGGCGTGGTTCATGCGGCTGATGATGATGTACTGCCCGGGGGTCACGCCCATCAGCTGGCGGAACACCCGGATGAAGTGGTACTCGCTGAGCCCCACCATCCGCGCCAGCTCCGTGACGGAGGGCTCCTCGCCCTCCCGGCGGTTGATCAGCTCCACCGCCCGGTTGATTGGCCCGGCTCCGCCGCTGGCGATGGCAGGCTCGGCGCTCTCTGCCAGCGCGGTAAGGGCCTGGGTCAGGTACAGGGCCATGCGGGTTTCGCTCAGGGGCTGCCCCTGGTGGAACATGTCGAAGATGCC
>JAXEEE010000152.1:0-7859 GCA_034104265.1 Eubacteriales bacterium
GGCGTTATCCTTCGTGCTGAAGGAGGCGGTGTTCTCGCCGCCCTCCGCGTGTTTACCTGTCAGATCGCCCTGCACAAGCTTCGGTGTCTTGTCATAGAAGCCGATGAACTCCACATGATCAACATTCTCCGAGACAGGCAGCGGATCCGACGCCACCCAGTCGGCCATGGAACCGGCGGAAACCTCCTCCTTGATGGTTTTGAAAATCTCCTTATAGGCAGCTGTCAGGCCATCGGAATCTGTGCTGTCGTAGTAGTAGCCCGAACCGATGCTGTTGCGCAGCCAGTTCTTGTAGGAGTCAGTGCTGGTGGCATCGCCGATTTCAAATTTAATGTTGTAGATTGGGTCAGCCCATGGAACTTCTACTAAATTACCTGTTGGACCAGGACAGTCAACGACGGAAAAATTTTTCCAATGTGGTGTTCCATCATTATCCCACCAATAATAGGATTTATCACTATTATCTAAATATTTGAAACCATCGTTAATATATTGCTGAATTGTTTGACCGCCAACATCCACACCGATGGAGAAAATGGTTGTTCCGAAATTCTTGATACTTTGCGCTTTTGTACGGGCTCTAATTGCGGCGGTATCACTGTAACTGGTACCATATGTGCAATGTACGTTTCGGACCCGGTCTTGGAACCGACCAGAGGTATCATAAGGATCATATCCGCTATAGCCGCTGCTAATGTAAGTGGTGGGGAAGCCATCACTCAGGAAAATGATGTATTTGTTCTCGTTCTTAACACCGTTCAGCATGTCGTTGGCCATGGCAAGACCGGCTTCTATGTTGGTGAAGCGACTATGTGAATCGCTATATCCGGAAGCGTTGATGATCTTGCCAGTTTCGGTACGCATGGTATTCTTCAAACCGTTGGCCTGATTCTGGTTCGTACAGGTTGACAATCCGAAAATCTCATGTGCGTCCGTATTAAACGCTACATAACCCACCTTGCTGATGCCCAGTGAGTTGCTGGCGGCAAACTGATCCAGGAACTCTTCAGCTGCAGCCATAGCTGCCGAATACCTGGTATCAGTACTAGATTTACCAAACTTGCTGTTCATCGTGTTGGAAATATCCATCACAATGACCACAGCCATATCCGGCTCCGTGGTGATTTCCCGGGAATCAATGCTGGTCTGCACCTGCAGGGTAATGTCAAAGACATTCTCCAGGTCAGTGCCCGCAATGGTCTTGCTGACGGTCACTGCACCGTCCTCGGAGGTGGCGCTGCCGCCGCGGTCGTTCACCTGCACATCCGAGGGCGCGGGCGTGACTTCCGCCTGGGCGGCGGGCTCGTCCGCCGACAGCGCCGCAGAGCGCAGGGCATAGCTTGCCGCCATGGGCGCGTCAGCGGTCTGCGCGTCGCCGGTCACGTTGGCGTACGCGCTGTACGCCTGGAACCAGCCGCTGCTGCGCAGACGCATCCAGTTCGTACCCTCGGCACGCTCCGCCACATCGCCGTAGAGCATCATGCCCAAGCGCATCCACAGCGCGGTGTAATCCTCCTCGCTGAGCAGGCCTGCGTCAAGGGCCGCCTGCAGCCGCTGGAAGACAAGGCCCGCTGCGGCCTCCTCGCTGCCGGTGAAGGCCTGCTTCGCGTCATAGGCGATCAGCGCGTCAATCACCGCGGTGAAGCCGTCGCCCACGCTGCCCGCAATCTGTCCGTAGCCCAGGATGGTCGCGTCGGACGCGTCATAGCTGAAACAGCCCACCTGACCCTCGCGGTTGCCCTCGATGGTGCTCAGGGTGAAGCGGAAGCCGGCTTCATCGCCGGTGCGGGTGATGGTCAGGGCCTCCACCAGCCCGGCGTGGTTGGGGACGCCGTTGCCGTCATGGTCGATGAAGACCACATCGCCCGGCATGGGGAAGTAAGCATCGGCGGGCCGGTACAGCCCCTGGGCCTGAAGGAGGTCAAGCCACTCGCCGCAGTTGCTGTGGAAGGGTACGTCCGTCACGCCCGCGTAGTGCAGGCAGAAGCCCGCGAAGGCCGCGCACCAGTTGATGTAGGGCGAGCCGTACCACGCGCCGTAGCGGCTGTAACGCATCCAGTCGCCGCCGGGCTGCACGGTGAAGTCCGTCCGGCTGGCAGTATAGCCCAGCTGCGTCCGGGCAATGGCGATCACGTCCGCCCGGGGATCGCCCGTCAGCTGCGCCTGAGCGAAGGTGGCACGCCAGTCCGCATCAGTTTCATTGGTGCGGATGGACACCGGCAGGACGGCCTCTGCGGAAGCCGTGCGGCCCTCCGCGTCCGTGACCGTCACGGTCAGGCAATGCATGCCGCCGCTCACAGGGGCGTACAGGAAGGAGAAAACGCCCTCACTTTCCACCGGAGAAGGAGCAGCCTCCACGGCGGAAGCGCTGCTATCCTCGCCCAGGGGCAGAATTTCTCCGCCTACCTGCAGCGTGTAGGGGGCGCGTCCACCGGCAATGTCCGCCCGGAAAACAGCGGGCTCCTCGTTGGCATAAACAAACAGCGCATCGCCCGACAGGGACAGCGTCAGCGGATACACCAGGCAATCCGCCGTGTGGACGTGCTCCTCCAGGCCGCAGCACAGTGCGCCGTCCTCGCCAAAGCAGGCAGCGTCGTGGGTGTGCTCCACCCTGCAGCAGAGATAGTCGTCCTCGGGCAGGTCGGTGTCCGTGGCGAGGTTATCGTCAGCGGGCAGGTCGGTGTCCGTGGCGAGGTTCTCGTCAGCGGGCAGGTCAGTGTCCGTGGCGAGGTTATCGTCCTCGGGCAGATCGGTGTCCGTGGCGAGGTTCTCGTCCTCAGGCAGATCGGTGCCGGTGGCGAGGTTATCGTCAGCGGGCAGATCGGTGTCCGTGACGAGGTTCCCGTCAGCGGGCAGATCGGTGTCCGTGGCGGGATCCTCGTCGGCAGGTTCCTCCGTGGGATCAGGTTCCAGCGTCGGCAGAGAATCCGTCATGTCGCTGGGCGTAGCAGGTTCCGGTTCGGTGGTGGGTTCACCGGCGGGGGAGTCAGTGGGCTCGCCAACAGGCTCCGCCGTGGGATCCTCAGTCGGTTCCTCGGAGGGTTCCGTCGTAGGTTCCTCAGTCGGTTCCTCGGAAGGCTCCGTCGTGGGCTCATCCGTGGGTTCCTCGGAGGGCTCCGTCGTGGGTTCCTCAGTCGGTTCCTCGGAGGGTTCCGTCGTGGGATCCTCAGTCGGTTCCTCGGAGGGCTCCGTCGTAGGTTCCTCAGTCGGTTCCTCGGAGGGTTCCGTCGTGGGATCCTCAGTCGGTTCCTCGGAGGGTTCCGTCGTAGGTTCCTCAGTCGGTTCCTCGGAGGGCGCTGCCGTGGGTTCGTCCGTGGGTTCCTCGGAGGGCGCTGTCGTGGGCTCGTCCGTGGGTTCCTCGGAAGGTTCCGTTGTGGGCTCGTCCGTGGGTTCCTCGGAAGGCTCCGTTGTGGGCTTCAGACAACCCTTGAAGGCGCTGCCGGCCACCTTATCCACATCAGCGGCAAAGGTGGGATCCAGCTTGCGGCAATCCTCAAAGGCCTTGCTCTTGATTTCTGCCAGCTTGTCATTGATGATCACGGTTTCCAGCTCGGTGCACCCGGCAAAGGCGCGCTCGCCAATAACCTCCACGTCCTCGCCGAGAACAACCTTCTCCAGACGCTCGTTGTCCCTGAAGGCGTCCTTGCCGATCTCCCGCACACCCTTGGGAATGACAACCTTTATGTCCTCGCCGTGATAGCGCACCAGCACATCCTTGTGGATCTCAAACACGGGCGCTTCCACTGGGGTTGCGGTGACCGCAGGCGCGTCGGAAGGCTGTGCATCGGTATCCCCGGCGGGGGTGGCAGCCGCATCGTCCGTCTGCAGCGCAGGGGCGTCGGAGGGCTGTGCATCGGTATCCCCGGCGGGGGTGGAAGCGGCGTCGTCCGTCTGCACTGCAGGGGCGTCGGAGGGCTGTGCGTCGGCATCCCCGGCGGGGGTGGCAGCCGCATCGTACGTCTGCACCGCAGGGGCGTGGGAGGACTGTGCGTCGGTATCCCCGGCGGGGGTGGCAGCCGCGTCATCCGTCTTCGCCGCAGGGGCATCGTAGGGCTGAGCAGTCTCCTGCGCAGCGGGAGGGGCGGAGATCGCCGGGGTCGCGTCAACCGTGTCCAGCAGCGTCATGGAAGGCGCGGGAGTGCTCTCGATTTCACTGGCGAAGGTGCCTGATCCGGCGGGAATGGCGGTGATGAGCATCACCAGCGCTGTCAGGGCGGCCAGATATCTTTTGCGCATGCTTATTCCTCCTTAAGGCTGCCTGCGGCGGGGGGATAATACGCCGCTGCCTTCAACGGCCACGCCCGAAGAAAAACGCGGCCGACAATCTGCTCCTGCGCCACACAGCCCACGGCTGTGCTGCGTGAATCCACGGATGTTTCCCGCTGATCGCCCATGACGAACAGCTGCCCCTCGGGAACGGTCAGGGGCATGTCAATATCGCACACACCCAGCGTGGGCCGGGAGATGTAAGGCTCATCCAGCGCCCGGCCGTTGACCAGCACGCTGCCGTCCTCCGTCAGCTGCACCGTTTCGCCGCCCTGGGCGATGATCCGCCGGACCATCAGCTTGTCCTGGTCATAATAGGCAACCATGTCGCCGGGACGGCATGGCGTATGCTTGAGCGCTACCACCACATCGCCGCGCTGCAGGGTGGGGGCCATGGCGTCGGAATGCAGGCGCATGGCCGGAAAGAACAGCCAGGACGCAGCCAGCGACGCCAGGACGATCAGCACCAGCACGACGATCGTGTGCCGCATGGCGGCGGCATAGCTGCGACGGTAGCGGGAACGCTTCAGTTCCTCCCGCAGCGCGTCGATCGAGGGCGTCTCCGGGCCCCGGGTCGGTTCCTGTTTCATCATCGAATTCCTTCTGTATTCATGCGGATATCCGCCGTTGCGAACGCCGCAGGATCGTGCGTCAATTTAATTGGAAATAATACCAATCCTTATTGTACTCCCGGAGATGCGATGCGTCAACCGCAATTTTGCCGTTTTACGCCATTTTCCGCAGGGTTTTCCAGACATTTCGGCAAAGGCTTGTCACGTTGGGGAATAGAGGGAGGAAACCGCCCCTGCGGTATCGAAATCTTCCAGCATCAAGACCGGACGGAGGCGTTGATTCTCATGTTTGGACATACCTTAAACGGGCCCATGCTCGCTCAGGCGCTGACGGCCATGCCCATGGATCTGTTCCCGCCCATGGGGGACAGAGGCGCGTGGGCGAATGTCGCGCCGCAGGACCGGCAGGATCTTCTGAATGCGGCGGCACGCTATGCAGCCATGCCCTATCCCATGCTGCTGGCTACCCAGTACATGGCCTATGTGCGGGACGGAAGCCGGCGGGTTTTCGAGCAGCCGTACTTTGAGCGGCGGCGCAAGCTGATTGCCGCCATGCTCCACTGCTGCCTGACGGGTGGAACGGAGCAGCTGGACGATGTGGTGGACGGCCTGTGGTGCATCTGCGACGAGAGCACCTGGGTTGTCAGCGCCCACAATGTCAACGCCATTCCCGGCGCGCCCGCCCGGGAGGAGCGTCCCCTGCCGGATACGGAGAAGCCCTATATCGACCTGTTCGCCGCGCAGACGGCCATGGTGCTGTCCCTGGTGTGCCGGATCATGGGGGAGCAGCTGGATCGGGTGACGCCCATGCTCCGCCGCCGGGTGCGCCGGGAGATCGAGCGCCGGGTGCTGGAGCCCTTCATGTCCCACGACGATTTCTGGTGGATGGGCTTCATCCGCAAGGATCTGAACAACTGGACGCCCTGGATCATCTCCAACATCATGGTCACGGCCCTGAGCTGGGTGGAGGATCGGGCGCTGCTCGCCGAGCTGCTCAGCCGGGCGCTTGCCATGGTGGACCGCTGGGTGGACATCATCCCCGAGGATGGAGGCTGCGATGAGGGCGCGGGCTACTGGAACATGGCCGGCGGCTCGCTGCTGGACTGCCTGACCCTGCTGGAGCAGGCCACGGGAGGCCGCATCACCTACTGGCAGGAGAAGAAGCTGGCCAACATCATGCGCTTCCCGTTCTGGGTGCAGCTGCACAATGGCTGGTTCGTCAACTTTGCAGACTGTGACGCCAAGCCCCAGCTCAGCGGCGAACGGCTGCAGACGGCGGGCGAAAAGCTGCGGATTCCGGCGCTCATCGACATGGGCAACAGATTGCGGGGCCGCCCCTGGGAACAGGTGACGGACGTGCCTCAGCTGACCCGGCTGCTGACGCGCCTGTTCCATCCCGCGGCAGAGGCTGAGTCCCTGGGCAAACCGGACAAGGACATATGGCTGCCTCAGCTGCAGCTGCGGGTGCGGGAGGTGGAGGGCTTCCTGCTGTGCTGCAAGGGCGGCCACAACGGCGAGAGCCACAACCACAACGATGTGGGCTCCTTCATGCTCTACGTTGACGGGGAGCCGGTGATTGTGGACGCTGGCAACATGGTTTACAACGCCAGGACCTTCTCCGACGACCGATACACCCTGTGGCACACCCGCTCCGGGTATCACAACCTGCCCATCATCGGTGGCTGCGAGCAACTGGCCGGGGCGCAGTACGCCGCCCGGGACTGCGTGGTGCTGGAACACGGCCTGCAGATGGACATGGCCGGGGCCTATGACCCCAGGGCAGGCGTGCAGAAGGCGAAGCGGTTCATCAGCGTTGGCATGGGCATACTGATGCTGGAGGAGACCATCGAGCTGACGGAGGCCAAGCCCGTGACCTGGGTGTTCATGCTGAGGGAAAAGCCGGAGCTGGAGCCGGGCAGTATCCACACCGGCAAGGTCACCATGATGATCGATAGCGACATGATTCCTGCCGTACAGGAAATCCCCATCACCGATCCCCGCATGGCGGGCAGCTTCCCGGGGAGCCTGTGGCGGCTGTCCCTGACCGTGCAGCCGAATACCCGGCATGAGCGCAGCTTCCTGGTGGAACGGCGTTAATATCCGGACGACAGACGATCCGGAGTGTGCGAAAGAGGTGTACGTATGATTACGATTCGAGTCAGGAACGCGGAAGGTCAGCTGCTGGCGGAGACCAGCCACGCCAGCGAGGCCATGCTGGCGGTGGAGCGTGTGTACGAGGACGGCGACACGGTGGAGATCACCAGCGACTGCCGGCATCTGCGGGTGCAGATGGATGTGGCGATCCTCCCGGGCGAGGTATACCTGCCCGAGGGCCGCATGACCTGGAAGGTGCCCGCCGGGGAGCATCGGCTGGCCTACAGCCCCGCGGCCTTTGCAGGCGGGAAGCATCTGATTACCGCCCGGGCCATGACGGCGGATGAGGTTTCCGCCCGGCGCAACGTGGCCTGCAATCCCTCCGACCTGCGGGGGGAGACGGACTTCTACCCCCACTGCACCGCCAATGTGGAGACCCGCAACGAGGCCTGCTTCTGTGCTCGCAATGTGATTGACGGCATGCGCATCGGCAACAGTCACGGCCAGTGGCCCTTCCAGTCCTGGGGCATTGGCGCGAGGGAGGACGCCTGGTGTCTGCTGGACTTCGGCCGTGAGGTGCGGGTGGACGAGATGGCTCTGACCCTGCGCTCCGACTTCCCTCACGATGCGTACTGGGTGGCCGGGCATGTGGTGCTGTCCGACGGCAGCGAGGTGGCCTATGACCTGGAGAAGACGGGTGAGCGGCAGTTCATCCCTCTGGGAGAGCATACCGTGCGCTGGATGCGTCTGGAGCGGATGCAGAAGAGCGACGATCCCTCCGCATTCCCCGCGCTGATCGAGTGGGAGGTCTTTGGCCGGGACGCATAAGCCTGCGCAGCCTGTCATCAAAGTGGCTGCGGCCACTTTGACGAGGAAGGAGAGGATTCCGCTTCTCCGGAAACGGGCATTTTTCACTGCCTGCCAAAG
>JAXEEE010000153.1:0-52768 GCA_034104265.1 Eubacteriales bacterium
ACGCCGCTCCCGCCGAGCCTGATTGGGACAACCTGGACTGGTCCGTGCTGACCCAGGCTGCCGCCCAGTAATGATTCCTTGATACCACCGGCAAGGCGAGCCTGACCACGGGCTCGCCTTGCCCTTTATTTGCCGGGCATATCCGCCGTTATGGCGGCAGGCTGCAGGCACAGACGGAAGGGAGCTTTATGGCCCATGATTGAGCTGAAGGATATTGTGGTCAAGTTTGACGACTTTGAGGCGCTGCACAGCATCAACGTGGAGGTCAGGGAGGGGGAGTTCTTCACCTTCCTGGGTCCGTCGGGCTGCGGCAAAACCACCACGCTGCGTACCATCACCGGCTTTATCGAGCCGGTGCAGGGCACGGTGAACGTGGACGGCAAGGATATCACCCACGTGCCCATTGAGAACCGCAACATCGGCATTGTGTTCCAGAGCTACGCGCTGTTCCCCACAATGACGGTGTATGACAACATTGCATTCGGCCTGAAGGTCAAAAAGCTGAAAAAGCAGGAGATCGACCAGAAGGTGCGGGAGATCGCCCGGAAGGTTGACCTGTCCGACGAGCAGCTGAAGAAGGCCGTCAGCCAGCTGTCCGGCGGCCAGCAGCAGCGCGTGGCCATCGCCCGGGCGCTGGTGACGGGGCCGTCCATCATCTGTATGGACGAGCCGCTGTCCAACCTGGATGCGAAGCTCCGCGTGCAGCTGCGCAATGAGTTGAAGAAGATGCAGCGGGATTTTGGCATCACCACCATTTATGTCACCCATGACCAGGAGGAAGCCTTGACCCTGTCCGACCGCATCGCGGTGTTCAACAAGGGCAGCATCGAGCAGATTGGTACGCCCAATGAGGTGTACAATCACTCCGCCACGCCCTTTGTGTGCAACTTTATCGGCGATATCAACCCGCTGAAGGGCGAGGTGGCCGCGAAGCTGGGCCTGCCTGCGGACAGGCAGCACTTCATCCGCCTGGAGCGTGTGCGGGTCAATCAGCCCACCCTGGAGGGCGAAGCGCAGCTGCAAGGCGTGGTGACGGGCTATGAGTATTACGGCCTGTACATCAAGTATTACGTACAGGTGGGCGATGCAGTGATCAAGGCGGTGGAGAAGAACGACGGCGTGCATCTCTATGCCGAGGGCGATCATGTGACGCTGGGCCTGAACCGTGCCGACGTCATGTCCTACGACGCGCAGTAAGCGGGGAGGACAGCATATGCAGAAATCATCCAGACCTGCCTGGCTCAAGCCACAAATGCTAACCAAGGCTTTCGGCACGGCGTTCTTCGTGTACCTGTTCTTTGGGTTCATGCTGTTGCCCTGCCTGAACACCCTGGCGCAGATCTTCACCACCCGTGATGCCAGCGGGAACATCGACCCCTTCGCGGTGATCCGCTTCTTCTTCGCAGGCAACATGCCCCGCTTCGTGTGGAACTCGCTGAAGCTGGCGCTGTGCCTGGTGGTCACGGTAAATATCGTGGGCATCTCCATTGTGCTACTGACGGAGTACTTTGACATCAAGGGCGCGAAGATCCTCCGCCTGGGCTACATGACCACGCTGATCTACTCCGGCGTGGCGCTGGTGACGGGCTATCTGTTCCTGTACGATTCCGACGGCATCCTCACCACCTGGCTGGCGAACATCTTCCCCCACATGGACAAGAACTGGTTCTCCGGCTTCAATGCGGTGCTGTTCACCATGACCTTCGCCTGCACCAGCAACCACGCCCTGTTCCTGCGCAACGCCATCCGCGGCATTGACTACAATACCGTGGAAGCCGCCCGGAACATGGGCGCCAAGCCCTTCAAGGTGCTGCTGAAGGTGGTTTTCCCGACACTGATCCCCACGCTTTTCTCCCTGACGGTCATGACCTTCATCACGGGCCTGTGCGCCATGTCCGCGCCTACGCTGCTGGGGTATGACTCCATCAACCCGGAGATTGTGCGTCTGGCAGGCTCCTCCGTGGCGGACGAGGCCTTTCCCCAGGCCCGCGCGGCGCTGCTGTCCATCATCCTGGCCATCTTTACCATCGTCCTGCTGAACATCCTCACGGCCTATGAGCGCAAGGGCCACTACCTGTCTGTCAGCAAGACCAAGGCCAAGCTGGTCAAGCAGAAGATCACCAACCCTGTAGCCAACGTGCTGGCGCACATCTACGCCTACGTGCTGTTCATCATCTACATGACACCCGTGGTGATGATCGTGCTGTTCGCGTTCCAGAACTATCCGGCCATCCGCTCCAAGACGCTGGACGTGAACAACTGGACGCTGATCAACTTCTTCGGCCAGCAGGACTATGAGTTCATGACCACCCGCGGCAAGCTGAAGACCCGCCCGGGCTCCATCTCCGGCCTGTTCGCCAATGCGGACACGGTGGGCGGCATCCGTCTGAGCTTCGTTTTGTCGGCCATTGCGGCGGCGCTGGCCTGCGTGATCGTGGTGGTGGCAGTGAACTACATCTTCCGCAACAAGGGCAAGAAGCGGGCGACCGTCCTGGAGTACAGCCTGCTGTTCCCCTGGCTGCTGCCCACGATCCTCATCTGCTACTCCTACCGCACCTTCTTCAACAGCGACTCCGTGTGGTATGTGTTCAATAATAACCTCTACTATCGGGAAAACGTGCGCTTCCTGATCGTCATGGCGTACACGGTAGTGAAGCTGCCCTTTGCCCTGCGCATGATCAAGGCGGCCTACTATGCCATTGACGAGGAACTGGAGGAGGCGGCGAGGAACCTTGGCGCCAGCGGCCTGCGAACCTTCCTGAAGGTGAAGCTGCCCATTGTGCTGCCAAGCGTCCTGGCGGTGTTCGCGTTGAACTTCAACGCGCTGTTCACCGAGTACGACATGTCGGCCACTTTCCACTCCAGCTACGGCAAGTCCTACGCCATGGTCATCCAGAACATGTGCGCCGAGGAGGGCCGCGATGGCTACAACGTCAATGCCTCGGGCCGACGGTGCGCCTCGACAGTGTTCATCATGCTGGTATCCGGGCTGATCCTCTACCTGGTCTACGGCGTTGGCGCACGGGATCTGGGCGAGCGGCTTGAGGCCCGGGAAAAATGGAAAAAACGTTTCCAGCGCTTGCGAAGCCGATTACCTGGAGGGAAAAGGCAGGAACCTGCCCTTCCTGCGGAGAAATAGTGATAATAAAGGCCAGTGTTCGTGCGCGGCGCTGGCCTCTTTTCCTGAAACAAATGAACTACAATCATCGGACGGAGGATGAAGCATGAACGTGCAGGAACGGTATGCCAGCTGGCTGGTTAACGCCACCGGCGATGCTGATGTTGCCCAGGAGCTTCAGGACATTCGCGGCTGTGACGACCGCATTGAGGACGCCTTCTACCGGGATCTGGCCTTTGGCACGGGCGGACTGCGGGGCGTGATCGGCGCGGGCACCAACAGGATGAACATCTACACCGTGGCCAAGGCTTCCCAGGGCCTGGCGGATTATGTGGTCAAGCACTTTGCGCCCGAAAGCCGCTCCATGGCCATCAGCTATGACAGCCGCATCAAGTCTGACCTGTTCGCCCGGGTAGCTGCTGAGGTGTTTGTGGCCAACGGCATCCGTGTGTACATCTACCCGGAACTGATGCCCACGCCCTGCCTGTCCTTCGCCGTGCGCAAGCTGAACTGCGCTGCGGGCGTGATGGTCACCGCCTCCCACAACCCTTCCAAGTACAACGGCTACAAGGTCTATGGCGCGGACGGCTGCCAGATCACCACCGAGGCCGCTGCTGAGATTCTGGCGGAGATTGAGAAGCTGGACATCTTCGCGGACGTGAAGCGGGAGAACTACGACGCGGCGCTGGCGGACGGCCGCATCAGCCTGATTGGCGAGGATGTGTACACTGCCTTCGTGGCGGAGGTAAAGAAACAGTCCGTCCTGGACGAGAGCACCCCCGTGGACAGGAACGTGGCCATCGTCTATACACCCCTGAACGGTACCGGCCTGAAGCCTGTGCTGCGTACCCTGCGGGAGACCGGCTTCACCAACATCACCGTGGTCAAGGAGCAGGAGCAGCCCGACGGGCATTTCCCCACCTGCCCCTATCCCAACCCCGAAATCCATGAGGCCATGGCCCTGGGCATGGAGTATGCCCGGAAGTGCCAGGCTGACCTGCTGCTGGCCACCGACCCTGACTGCGACCGCGTGGGCATCGCCGTGCGGGACAGCAAGGGCGAGTATGTGCTGCTCACCGGCAACGAGACAGGCATGCTGCTGCTGGACTATGTCTGCGCCCGGCGTACCGCCATGGGCACCATGCCCAAGGATCCCGTGATGGTCAAGACCATCGTGACCATCGACATGGCGGAGCGCATCGCGGCCCACTACGGCGTGCGCACGGTGAACGTGCTGACGGGCTTCAAGTTCATCGGCGAGCAGATCGGCCTGCTGGAAAAGAAGGGCGCGGAGGATTCGTACATCTTCGGCTTTGAGGAAAGCTACGGCTATCTCAGCGGCAGCTACGTCCGGGACAAGGACGCGGTGGACGGCGCGTTCCTGATCTGCGAGATGTTCGCGTACTACAAGACCCAGGGCATCAGCCTGCTGGATAAGCTCAGCGAGCTGTATCAGCAGTACGGCTACACCCTGAACACCCTCCATTCCTATGAATTTGAGGGCTCCTCCGGGTTTGAGAAGATGCAGACGATCATGAAGAGCTTCCGCCAGGACGTGGACAGCTTCGCCGGGCAGAAGGTGGAGAAGTGCCTGGACTACAGCCTGGGCCTGGACGGTTTGCCCAAGTCCGACGTGCTGAAGTACCTGCTGGCGGGCAACTGCTCCGTGGTGGTACGTCCCTCCGGCACCGAGCCCAAGCTGAAGGTGTACCTGTCCGTGTGTGCGCCCAACCGGGAGGAAGCCGGGAAGATCGAAGCGTCCCTGGCCCAATGCCTGAATGGGTATTTTGCCTGACAGATCATCCAGCATAAGAAGAAGGAGCCGTGATTGCCATGACCATGGAGAACCGTCGCCCCATCAGCTATGCCATGGAAGCCTGCGATACCATCATGCGCAAGTTTGAAGCGCAGGATCTTCCCCCGAAGCCCCAGTTCCACTACCACGCGGGCGTGTTCCTCTCCGGCATGCAGAAGACTTACCGGATCTGCAAGGAAGAGAAGTACTACGACTATATCAAGCGCTTTGTGGATGAATATATCGATGCAGACGGCAACGTCCTCCACTGCGACAGTGGCTCCATGGATGACATTATGCCTGGCATTTTGATGTATGACCTGTACAAGCGCACCGGGGATGAGCGCTACCGCAAGGCCCTGGATACCCTGGTGGGTTATATCATCGACTTCCCCCGCAATCCGGAGGGCGGCTTCTGGCACAAGAAGCGCTATCCCAACCAGATGTGGCTGGACGGCCTGTACATGGGCGGCCCCATCTGTGCCCAGTATGGCAAGGAGTTTAGCCGTCCTCTGTGCTTCGAGGTCTGCGCATATCAGGCGCTGCTGATGGAGAAACGCACCCGGGACGAAAAGACCGGCCTGCTCTACCATGCCTACGACCAGTCCCGTGCCATGGCTTGGGCGGATCCGGTGACGGGCAAGTCGCCGGAATTCTGGGGCCGCAGCATGGGCTGGGTGCCTGTGGCGCTGCTGGATGATCTGGATTTCTTCCCGGAGGAATTCGCACCCCGGGATGAGATCATCCGCATGGCGACCGATCTGCTCAAGGCACTGGCGCCTTATCAGGACGAAAAGACCGGCTTGTGGTACCAGGTAGTCGACAAGGGCGATGATCCCCGCAACTGGCTGGAGACCTCCTGCAGCTGCCTGTATGTGGCGGCCATCTGCAAGGCCGTGCGCCGGGGCTTCCTGGATCGAAGCTACCTGCGCTTCGCCCGCAAGGGTTATGAGGGGATCATCAGCCGCCTGAAGTGGGACGAGAAGGGCATCATCATTGACGGCGTGTGCATCGGCACCGGCGTGGGTGATTATGAGCATTACCTGGCCCGGCCCACCAGCGCCAACGACCTGCACGGCATGGGCGCGTTCATCCTCATGTGCCAGGAAGCGGAGCAGGTTCTCTGATTCCAGACAGATGGTATCAAAGGGGCAAACCCGGCCTTTTGCCGTCCGTGACCGCCTGAAATAGCAAAAAAACCTTGCTAAATGGCGCAACATCCTGTATACTAAGGTTAACCCTGACCGGAAGGGTATCTTTGGCATGGCACGCCGTGCCGGAGTCTGCCTTCGGCATGATCCGGGACAAGGAGGTAGGTTGTACCATGGAATGTAAGATCAAGAATGACATTGGCACCATCTTCATCACCGAGGATGTTATGCTGAAGGTCGTCGGCTATGCGGCGTTGGAATGCTACGGCATTGTCGCCATGTCCTCCAAGCGGGCCAAGGACGGCCTGGTGGAGTGGCTGGGCCGGGAGAACCTTTCCAAGGGCGTGCAGATCCGTACCGTGGGCGATATGCTGGACGTGGATCTGTTCATCATTGTGGAGTACGGCATTTCCATTGCCGAGGTCTGCCGCGGCATTGTGGACACCGTCCGCTACAAGCTGGAGAGCATGACCGGTGTGAAGGTTCGCAAGGTGAACATTTCGGTGGAAGGTATCCGCATCTGACAAACGCGGCACACCGTCACATTGAACGGAGGTTTTGACCTTTGATACAGTTTAAGACGATTGACGGCCTTTTGCTGCGCGATATGGTCGTTGCGGGCGCCGCTCTGCTGGAGAAGAACCGCGAGGCGGTGGACGCCCTGAACGTTTTCCCTGTGCCGGACGGCGATACGGGTACCAACATGTCCCTGACCATGCAGAGCGCCACCCGCGAGGTCAGCAGCAAGGAGTTCCTGCGCGCTGACGAGGCGGCCAACGCCCTGGCCAAGGGTGCGCTGCGCGGCGCCCGGGGCAACTCCGGCGTGATTACCTCCCAGCTGGTCCGCGGCTTTGCCAAAGCCCTGAGCGGCGTGGAGAAGATCACCCCCGTGCAGTTCGCCCAGGCGCTGCAGAAGGGCGCGGAGATGGCCTACAAGGCCGTGATGAAGCCCAAGGAGGGCACCATCCTGACCGTTGCCCGCGTCATTGCCGAGGACGCGGTAAAGCAGGCGCAGAAGGATCCCGATGATTACGATGCGCTGATGACCGTCATCCTCAAGAGCGGCGAGGCGATTCTCAAGCGCACGCCGGACATGCTGCCCCCGCTGAAGCAGGCGGGTGTGGTGGACTCCGGCGGACGGGGCCTGCTGCTGATCTACACCGGCTATGCGGCGGTGCTGCGGGGCGAGGACATCAACCAGGCCGACAACGGCATGGAGGAGTCCGCTGAGGAGACCTTCGACGACTGGCATGACCTGTCCGGCGAGATCCACAACGCCTACTGCGTGGAGTTCACCATCGTCAACTTCAAGGACGACTGCAACGAGCATGACGTTGATTCCTTCCGCCGCCGCCTGAACCGCATTGGTGACTGTGTGCAGGTGACCGGCGATCTGACCGAAACCAAGGTGCATGTGCATACCAACAACCCCGGCAACGCCATCGAGTACGGCATTGAGCTGGGCGAGCTGGTGGGCCTGAAGATTGACAACCTCCTGGCCATGAAGCGCGAGCTGGAGAAGGCCAACGCTCCCGAGACGCCCGCTGAGGAGGCTGCGCCTGCCGAACCCGCCAAGGACTTCGGCATGGTGGCCGTGTCCCTGGGCGAGGGCTTCAGCAATATCTTCCGCGACCTGACGGTGGACTGCATCGTCGAGGGCGGACAGACCATGAACCCCTCCACGGACGATATTCTGCAGGCCATCAACTCCGTTAACGCCAAGTGCGTGTTCGTCTTCCCGAACAACGGCAACGTGGTGATGGCGGCTCAGCAGGCGGCGGAGCTCTCCGAGAAGGAAGTCCATGTGATTCCCACCAAGAACGTGGCCATGGGCATTGCCGCAGCGGTGGCCTTCCAGCCTGACGTGAGCGGCGAGGAAAACGCCGCCCGCATGGAGGAAGCCGCCCAGCACGTCAAGACCGGCACCGTCACCTACGCCGTGCGGGACAGCGAGTTCAACGGCGTGCATATCAACGAAGGTGACATCATCGGCCTGCACAACGGCAAGATCGAGCACTCCGGCAGCAACGTCCACGACGTGGTCATGGAGATGATGAAGGCCATCGTCACTGACGAGGACGAGCTGATCACCGTCTACTACGGCGCGGATACCTCCGAGGCGGACGCTCAGGCGCTGACTGAGGAGATCGCCAGCGTGTACGACGCCTGCGATTGCGAGTGCCTGATGGGCGGCCAGCCGCTGTACTATTACCTGATTTCTGTGGAGTAAGTATGGAGCTTTCCGGTATCAAGGGCATTGGCCCGACCCGGCTTGAATCCCTTCGCGCAGTGGGCATTTGCTCATTGCGCGATTTGTTATACTGCCTTCCTGTCCGCTATGAGGATCGTACGCAGGTGACCCCATGTGCCCTGGCCCGGGCGGGGGAAGTGATGGTCATGGGCGTGGTGGCCGATACGCCCAAGCTGTCCCGCTTTAACGGGCTGACCAGGGTCACAGCCTCCATCCGCGATGAGTCCGGAAGGCTGTCCCTGGCCTGGTACAACCAGCCCTGGGTCTGCCAGCAGCTGCCGGTGGGGGAAAGCGTCATGCTCTTCGGCCGCATGGCGGAGAAGAACGGACGTCGCGTGCTGCAGAATGCCGTGCAGGTGAAGGAACCCTCCATCCAGCCGGTGTACAAGGCCGTGAAGGGCATTCCTGCCAAGACCTTCCGGGATATGATGCTCACCGCGTTGACCCAGGTGGATGATTGCTGCCCGGAGACACTGCCTCATTCCCTGCGGATCCGCCATGGGCTTTGCGAGCTGAACTACGCCATCCGCCAGGCTCATTTTCCTGACAGCCTGGAGGATCTGAAGCGCGCGCGCCGCCGCCTGGCCTTTGAGCAGATGCTGATGTACCAGGCTGCGCTGGGGCTGATGCGGCATCACCGGGAGGACGGCTTTCCCATACCGCTGGCGGAGGACGCGCCGGAGCAGTTCTGGCAGAGAATGCCCTTTCCGCCAACGGGGGCGCAGCAGCGGGTTCTGGCGGAAATCGCTACGGACATGCGTCGGGAGCGGGCTATGAGCCGCCTGGTGCAGGGCGACGTGGGCTGCGGCAAGACAGCGTTGGCCTTCGGGGCCATCGCCATGGCCTGCGGCGCGGGGTATCAGGCGGCGATGATGGCCCCAACAGAGATACTGGCCCGGCAGCATTTCGCTTCCGCCAAGGCCATGCTGGAGCCCATGGGCATCCGCTGCGGGCTGATGATCGGCTCCATGAAGGCCAGGGAAAAGCGCGAGGCCCATGTGCATGCTGCGGACGGCAGCTGGCAGGCGATCTTCGGCACCCACGCGCTGATCAGCGAGGGCGTGGTCTATCAGCGGCTGGGGCTGGTGGTGACGGATGAGCAGCACCGCTTCGGCGTGCGGCAGCGCTCCACCCTGCAGGAGAAGGGCGCGGACGGGGAGAAAGCGCCCCACGTGCTGGTCATGTCGGCCACGCCCATTCCGCGGACGCTGGCGCTGATCCTTTACGGGGATCTGGACATCTCTGTGGTGGACGAGCTGCCGCCGGGCCGCACGCCTGTGCGCACCCGGGTTGTGCCGGAAGAAAAGCGCAGCGCCATGTACGGCTTCCTGCGGGAGCAGATCCGTCAGGGGAGGCAGGCCTACGTGGTGTGTCCGCTGGTGGAAGAGAGCGAGGCTGTTGAGAACGTACGCTCCGTGCGGGAGACCTTCGCCGCGCTGACGGCGGGGGAGCTGCATGGCCTGCGGGTGGGGCTGACCTGGGGCGCACAGCCGCCGGAGGAAAAGGCAGCAGTGCTGGAGGCCTTCACCGCCGGGCAGATGGACGTGCTGGTGTCCACCACGGTGATTGAGGTTGGCGTGAACGTTCCCAATGCCAGCGTGATGATCATCGAGAATGCGGAGCGCTTCGGCCTGTCCCAGCTGCATCAGCTGCGGGGCCGGGTGGGCCGGGGTTCGGCGGAAAGCTGGTGCTTTCTGCTGGCGGAGGAGAACGAGCGGCTGAAGATCCTCACCGCCACCAACGATGGCTTCCTGGTGGCACAGAAGGATCTGGAGCTGCGGGGCCCCGGCGACCTGATGGGTACACGGCAGTCCGGCGAGATGATGGCGGGCTTCCTGCTGGACGGCGACGTGAGGCTGCTGGAGGAAGCCAGCCGCTGCATGAAGGAATTACGGGAGAAGCCGGAATTGCAGGAGGAGCGTAAGGCCGTGGAGGCAGAAGCCATGCGCACCTACCGGGACAGGCTGGCGCAGGTTGCGCTGAACTGACGCGGTATTTTGCGTGGTTTTCGGCAAAATTATGGTAGAAAAACGGCGCGAAATGCGGTATCATAAACAGGTATGGGAAGCCAAAGCGGCCGCGTCAGCACGGCCTTGTCTGTAAGGAGCGGAGAGACGATGGAGACCACTTGCTTTGAAAACCGGGAGCTGTCCTGGCTGCGCTTCAACGAGCGCGTGCTGGAGGAGGCCGAGGACGAGCGCGTGCCGCTGTGCGAGCGGCTGTCCTTCCTGTCGATCTTCCAGAGCAACCTGGACGAGTTCTTCATGGTGCGTATCGGCAGCCTGCACGACCAGATGCTGCTGGACAAGGAAGCCCGGGAAAACAAGACCCTCATGACCCCCGGCGAGCAGATCGACGCGGCCATGCGCCGCATCCGGGAATTGTGCCACCGCCGGGACAAGACCTACGCAGCGCTGCTCAGCAAGCTGGAGGAGCAGGGCATCTCCCTGGTGAACTTCCGCTCCATCAGCCCGGAGAGCGAGCACGGCCTGGCAGAAATGTTTCGCAGGGACTTCCTGCCGCTCCTGTCCACCTACATCGTGGGCAAGAAGCAGACCTTCCCCTTCCTGAAAAACAAGCAGATTTACGCCGTGGCGGTGCTCAACACCAAGACCGAGAAGCAGAAGATCGGCATTGTGCCATGCGGCGAGGGGGTGTTCCCCCGGCTGATCGCTGTGCCGGAGCGCACCGGCTGCTACCTGCTGGCGGAGGAGCTGATCCTGCACTACCTGCCGATGATGTTCCCGGAGTACCGGGTGGTCAGCAAGACCCTGGCCCGCATTACCCGCAACGCGGACATTGACGCGGACAGCATCTACGATGAAGATCTGAACTACCGCGACCACATGGCCGAGGTGGTGCGCCTGCGGCAGAAGCTGTGCCCGGTGCGTCTGGAATTGTCCCGGCAGATTGACGAGGACATCATCTCCCGCCTTTGCACCCAGCTGAAGCTGGATGAGGATCGCGTCTTTGAGTATGATACGCCCCTGGATGTATCCTTCCTTTTCGGCATCGAGGACAAGCTCCGCACCCATGCCGAGCTGTTCTACGCGCCCCGGCATCCGCAGATGACCCCTGACCTGGATCCCGCCCGGCCGGTGATGGATCAGGTGGCGGAGAAGGACGTACTGCTGCACTATCCCTACCAGAGCATCCAGCCCTTCCTGCGGATGCTGTCCGAGGCCGCCCATGACCCAAGCGTTGTGTCCATCAAGATGACACTGTACCGTCTGGCCCGCAACTCCAAGGTGGTGGAAGCCCTGGTTGATGCGGCGGAGAACGGCAAGCAGGTGGACGTGCTGGTGGAGCTGAAGGCCCGCTTTGACGAGGAGAACAACATTGAATGGAGCCGTCAGCTGGAGCGGGCGGGCTGCCATGTGATCTACGGCGTGGACAAGCTGAAGGTGCACAGCAAGCTGTGCCTCATCACCCGTAGGACGGAGCAGGGGATTCAGTACATCACGCAGATCGGCACCGGCAACTACAACGAAAAGACCAGCCGCCTCTACACTGACCTGAGCCAGATCACCGCCCGGCCGGAAATCGGCGAGGAAGCCGCCCAGGTGTTCCACGCCCTGACCCTTGGGGAGACGGTGGATCACATGAGCCATCTGCTGGTAGCGCCCCACTGCCTGCAGGACAAGCTGATTGACCTGATCGACGGAGAAATCGTCAAGGCACAGAGCGGCCGCGGCGGTCACATGCGGCTGAAGATGAACAGCCTGACAGACAAGACCCTCATGGACAAGCTGGTTGAGGCAAGCCAAGCCGGCGTGAAGATTGACATGGTGGTCCGGGGCATCTGCTGCCTGCGGGGCGGTGTACCGGGGCTGACGGAGAACATCCATGTGGTGAGTATTGTGGGCCGCTTCCTGGAGCACAGCCGCATCTATATCTTCGGCGACGGGGAGGACGCACGGTACTACATTGCCTCGGCGGACTGGATGACCCGCAACACCCTGCGCCGCGTGGAAGTGGCCACGCCCATTCTGGACGAGGACCTGAAAGCTCGGGTGGCGGACATTTTCGACGTGCTCTGGCACGACAACGTGCAGGCCAGGGATCAGCAGCCGGACGGCAGCTATGCCCGCCGCTTCCCTGGAACGGACAAGCCACTTTCTGCCCAGAACTGGCTTTACGACGATGCGTACCGCCGCGCGGCCAGCAGGACAAAGTAAACAGCAGCTATCCAAGCGGAGCTGATGGCTATGGCCGCGGCTCCGCTTTTTGCATGTATAGGAGCCAGCCTGCGGAGCCACCTTAACCCAAAGAGGGGAGTGAAGGCTATGACAGGCTACCGTACAGATCTGGCCATGGAGCGGACGGTTCGCCCGGACATGCTGGGGGAAGGGGTTCACGTGGAAACCCAGCGTCAGGGGCAGATGGAAATCACCTGGGTGCGCATTGACACACCCAATGCTGCCCAACGGATCGGCAAGCCGGAGGGCGTATATTGGACCATGACGCACCCGATGCTGCCCTATCTTTCGCCGGAGGAGCGCATGCCCGTGGCAAGGGAGATCGGGCAGATCCTTCGGCTGATGCTGCCCCCAAAAGGGGACGTGCTGGTGCTGGGCCTGGGAAATCGCCATATGACAGCGGATTCCCTGGGCAGCCAGGTGGTGGAGAGCGTGCTGGTAACACGGCACCTGAAGGAGGCGCGGCTGCGCAGCGTGTGTGCCTTTGCACCGGGGGTGCTGGGCGTCACGGGCGTGGAAACGGCGGAGCTGGCCTGTGGCCTGGCTGAGCGGCTGAAGCCTGCGGCGGTAATTGTGGTGGATGCCCTGGCCGCCATGGAGACGCAGCACATCGGCACGACCGTCCAGCTGACAGACACAGGCATCCGCCCCGGCAGCGGCGTGGGCAACCATCGGGCAGGCATCAACCGGGAGACGCTGCATGTGCCGGTGATCGCCATGGGGATACCCATGGTGGTGTATGCGTCCACCATTGTGCGGGACGCGCTGCGCCGTATCCTGTCCGGTGAAACCACGGAGGATGCGGATACCATGGCGGAAAGCCTGTCCAGCAGCGCGCAGGCGGACATGGTGGTCACACCCCGCAGCATTGACGAGCTGGTGGACGGCCTGGCGGACATGCTGGCGCTGGCCATCAACCTGGCGCTTCAGCCGGACTGTTCCATGGAGGAGCTGACCTATTACCTGCATTAACGTCTATTCTGAATGGCATCTGCATAGGCTGAACCATTCCTGAAGCAGACGAGGTGCAGCGATGTTGGTGCGGATATGGACCAAAGGACAGGCAATATCGGTTGTGCTGGGAATCGTCCTCCTGACGGCAATGGTTTCCATGGGCGTGGCGTGGGCTTGCCTAGCGCGGACTGAGACGGAAGCGGAGGGGGCAGTTGCCGTCTTTGCGGAGGATGAGCAGCTGTTCAGCGTGGCGGCAGTCAATACGCCGGAGCCCTCGGCAGAAGCAACGGCTGTGCCCACGATGGAACCGGAGGAGACCGGGGCGGACACGAGCTTCCGGGTGGAGGTGATCCGTACCACGCCCGAGCCAGTTGCGGAGGCCAAACGCATCCTGATTTATCATACCCATACCTGGGAAGCGTATGCGCAGGTAGCTGATGCGCCCTATGCTGAAACGGAAAAGTGGCGAACTAAGGATGAACGATGCAACGTGGTGGCTGTCGGTACAGCGCTGGCCAATCAGCTGCGGGCTTTGGGCTGCAGCGTGGTGCATGACACCACGGCCTTTGAGCCGCCGTCGCTGGAGACTGCTTACGAACGCTCACTGTCCATGCTGAAGGAGCGGCTGCGGGCAGGGGAGGATTATGACCTGTTCATTGACCTCCACAGGGACGCCATATCCTCATCCTCTACCATTAAGCGTACGGTCAACATCGGCGGTGCGGAGACAGCCCGGTTCATGGTACTGATCGGCAAGGGTACAGGTGCGGGCTTTGATGTGAAGCCGGACTGGGAAGCCAACCTGGCCATCGCTGAGGACATCACCAACAGCCTGAACAGCCAGGTGGACGGCCTGTGCCGGGACATCAAGGTCAAAACGGGCCGCTTTAACCAGCATATTGCACCGCGCTGCGTCCTGATTGAATGCGGTAACAACCTCAATACCCTGGAACAAACGCTGAATGGTATACCCTATCTGGCGCAGGCCATTATGGATGCGCTGACTTCCATGGAAAACAAAACAGACTTCGGTCTGTAATACTATAAACCGACCAAAGTCGTTATAAACTTCGGTCGGTTTAGGCTATCACCGACCGAAGTTTGTCAAAGGTATAAGAAAACGCCAGCCATGCGTCGTCACATGGCTGGCGTTCGTGTCGGTTTCTGCCCGGTCAGTCAAAGACCTGGAAGATACCGCACTTGAGGTACTGGGTTTCCGGGGCAGCAGGCAGGATGGGATGATCCCTGCCCTGGGTACGGTACTCCACCTGGCGCAGCTGTACCCGCGCGTCATGGGCGGCGTCCCGGACAATCTGCATGAAGGCATCCGGCAGAATGTGCTGGCTGCAGGAGCAGGTAATCAGATAGCCTCCGGGTTTGACCATCTTCATGGCCCGCAGGTTGATTTCCTTGTAGCCGCGGGTGGCGCTCTCCACGGCGGAGCGGGTCTTGGTAAAGGCCGGGGGATCAAGAATGACCACGTCATACTGCACGCCCGCCCGGGACTGCTCCGCCAGCAGGTCGAAGGCATTGGCCTCCACAAAGTGAACGCGATCCTCCAGGTGGTTCAGACGGGCGTTCTCTGTGGCGAACTCGCAGGCATAGCCGGAAATGTCCACGCCGGTGACCTCCTTCGCGCCAAAGAAGCCCGCGTGCAGGGCGAAGCTGCCCGTATGGGTGAAGCAGTCCAGCACGGTCTTGCCCTTGACGAAGGGCGCGATGGCGGCCCGGTTTTCCTTCTGATCCAGGAAGAAACCGGTCTTCTGCCCCTCCTTCACATCCACCCAGAAGTGCACGCCGTTCTCCACCATCTCCACCCGGTCGGGCACCTGGCCGTAGAGCAGGCCGGTGGTCATTTCCAGACCCTCCAGGCGACGGACAGGCACATCATTGCGCTCCCAGATACCCATGGGGTGCAGCTCCTCCACCAGGGCGTCCACCACGTCCTGCTTGAAGCGCTCCATGCCCAGGGCCAGACACTGCAGCACCAGTACATCGCCGAAGCTGTCCACAATCAGCGCCGGCAGACGGTCGCTCTCGGCGAAGATCATCCGGCAGGAGCGCAGATCCGCAAAGGTGCGCCGGTAGTCCACGGCCTCCTTCACCCGCCGGAAGATGAACGCACGATCCACCGGCTCGTCCTTCAGGGTCATGACCCGCAGGGCAATCTGGCTTTGCGGGTTGTAGAAGGCCTTGCACAGGAAGCGTCCCCGGGAGGAACGTACCTCCACCATGTCGCCGGGGGTGAAATCGCCCTCCACCCGGGCAATGTCGCTGCGGAAAACCCAGGGATGTCCGCTGTAAACCCGCTTTTCCTTGCCGGGAATCAGAAATGCCGTTGCCATTGTTCAGCCTCCTCAATGTGAAAGGAACAGCCAGGGCCGGCGATGAACCGACAGCCCTGGCTGGAATGCATCAGCTTTGGATGCGCTTATTTCATGGCCGCACTGATGAAGGCCGTGAAAAGCGGATGCGCCTTGTTGGGACGGGACACGAATTCAGGATGGAAGATCACGCCGATGTAGAAGGGATGATCCTTCATCTCGAAGGCCTCGGGATAGCCGTCCTCGGTGCAGAAGCCGGTGAAGGCAAAGCCCTTCTCCGTCAACGGGGCCACGAAGGCCGGGTCGATCTCATAGCGATTGCCATGGCGCTCATGGATCCGATCCGCACCGTAGATATCGGCCAGGCGACCGGGCTTCAGCTCCACGTCATAGCCGCCGTTGCGGGCGCACTGACGGCTGTCGTTGACGGAGACGCGATCCGCAGGCACGCGCACCACGGCGGGCTGGCAGGCGCGATCCACCTCGGTGGAGTTGGCGTTGATTTCGCCCAGCAGGCTGCGGACAGCCTCCACCACGGCCAGCTGCATGCCGAAGCCGATCATCAGGCAGGGCACGTTGTTCTCCCGGGCAAAGCGGGCGGCGGAGATAATGCCCTCCGCGCCGCGGTCGCCGTAGCCGCCGGGCAAGACAATGCCGTCAAAGCCGGACAGCTTCTCAGCAGCGTTCTGATCGTTGATGTCGTCGCTGATGATCCAGTCCAGCTTCACGGAGGCCAGGTTGGCAATGCCGGAATGGGTCAGGGCTTCCGCCACGGACAGGTAGGCGTCGTGCAGCTCCACATACTTGCCCACCAGGGCGATGCGCACCTCGCGCTCAGGATGGGTGTAGCGCTGGAGCATCTCCTTCCAGTCCGCCAGGTCAGCCGTGCGGGGCTCCAGCTCCAGCTCGCCGCAGACGATGTTGGCCAGGCCTTCCTTCTCCAGCAGCAGCGGCACCTCGTAGAGGGTACCGGCGTCGGCGTTCTGCACCACGTTGCCGGGCTTGACGTTGCAGAACAGGGCGATCTTGTCCTTGGCGTCGGTAGAAATCGGTACCTCGGTACGGCAGACGATCACATTGGGCTGAATGCCGATGGAGCGCAGCTCCTTGACAGAATGCTGGGTGGGCTTGGTCTTCATTTCGCCGGCGGCGGAAATGTAGGGCAGAAGCGTCACATGAATGAAGCAGGTGTCATGCTCACCCATCTCGCACTTCATCTGGCGGATGGCCTCCAGGTAGGGGGAGGATTCCATGTCGCCCACGGTGCCGCCGATCTCAATGATAGCAATGTCCGCGCCGCTCTTTTCAGCATTGCTGCGGATGCGGCTCTTGATCTCGTTGGTCACATGGGGGATCACCTGCACGGTGCCGCCGCGATACTCGCCCCGCAGCTCCCGCTCCATGATGGCCTTGTGCACCTTGCCGGTGGTCACGCTGGCTTCACCGTGCAGGTTTACATCCACAAAGCGCTCGTAATGGCCCAGATCCAGGTCAGCCGCCACGCCGTCGTCGGTAATAAAGGCCTCGCCGTGCTGCAGGGGGGAGAGCAGTCCGGGATCCACGTTGTAGTACGGGTCGCACTTCTGCATGGTGACCTTGTAGCCACGGGCCTTCATCAGCCGTCCGAGGGACGCGGCCGTGATCCCCTTGCCCAGGGAAGAGACCACACCGCCGGTAACAAACACGAACTTCGTTGCCATACGAACGCTCCTTCTCCATACGATCATCTTCGGAACAAAATCCTGGCTGTGCGCAATACGCACATAGGAAAATTGTACGTTTTTCCGCTGCCGATGTCAAGGGGAAATTCGGGAATTTCTGACGCCGCGCGCATGATCTTCCGCATTGAAAGCGCGGGCGTTCTATGGTAGAATAGACAGGAATTCTGTGTAGAAGGAGCTTCCACATGAAGCAAATGAAGCGGAACCTTTTCAGGAAGCATGGACAGACCGCGCTGCTGATGCTGCTTGACGCGCTGCTGGCCAGCCTTTCCCTGATGCTGGCGCTGCAGGTATACTATGATATGCATCCGCCGGAGCACCTGGAGCAGGTATGGCGGGCCATGCCGCTGCTGGCGGCCTTTACCATCGCTGCGCTGTACGCCATGGGCCTGTACAAGAGCCTGCTGCGCTATGCCAGCGTGGATACGCTGATCCAGATTGCCGCCGGAACGCTTATTGGTACCGGGGCGACGTACCTGGTGTCATTGGCGGTGTTCACCATGCACAGGGCGGAGAATATCTTCCTGATGCCCAGGCCCATCTACCTGGTGCAGTGGCTGCTGATGATGCTGATGGTGGGCGTGAGCCGCTTCAGCTTCCGCATGATGGGGCAGGCGGGCCACGGAGGATTGTGGTTCCGCAAGCGCAGCGGGCGCAGGCTGATGATCGTGGGTGCGGGCTGGGCCGGTGCCCAGGTGCTGCGGGACGTGCAGTCCGGCCGGTACGGGGACTGCGCCGCCATCCTCATGGTGGATGACAATCCCGACAAGGAGAACACCCGCATCAGCCGTGTGCCGGTGAAGATGGGCACGGACAGGGTGGACGAGTATGCCCGGCAGTACGCCATTGACGAGATCATCATTGCCATCGCCACCCCTGAGGGCAACCTGGCCTCGCTGATTCACCGGTGCATGGAAACCGGGTGCAAGGTGCGCATGTATACCACGCTCCAGGAGATGGACGGGAACGGCGGCCGGGGCAAGGTGCGCGATGTGAACATCGCCGACCTGCTGGGCAGGCAGGAGACGCACCTGGACATGGAGGAAACCCGGGCCTTCTTCACCGGGAAGAAGGTGCTGATCACCGGCGGCGGCGGCTCCATCGGGTCGGAGCTGTGCAGGCAGATCATGACTTTCGTCCCCGGCAAGCTGGTGCTGTACGACATCAGTGAAAACTATATCTATGAGCTGTACTACGAGCTGGAGGAAAAGTACGGCGCCATGGTGCGCAACACCGTGTTCCTGCGGGTGGGCTCCATCCGGGATACGGACACGCTGAACCAGGTCTTCGACGAATTCCGCCCGGACATCGTCATCCATGCTGCTGCCCACAAGCATGTGCCCCTGATGGAGGACAGCCCCGAGCAGGCCATCAAGAACAACGTCTTCGGCACCTACAACGTGGCCCGCTGCGCCATGGAGCACGGCGTGAAGCGCTTCGTCATGATCTCCACGGACAAGGCGGTCAACCCCACCAACGTCATGGGCGCGTCCAAGCGCATGGCGGAGATTATCATCGAGGCCCTGCAGAAGCAGAACAAGACCCAGTTCACTGCTGTCCGCTTCGGCAATGTGCTGGGCTCCCACGGCAGCGTGGTGCCCAAGTTTGAAAGCCAGATCCGCGCCGGGGGCCCGGTGACCCTGACCCATCCGGACATCATCCGCTACTTCATGACCATCCCGGAGGCAGCCAGCCTGGTGCTGCAGGCTGCGTCCATCGCCAAGGGCGGGGAGCTGTTCATCCTGGACATGGGCCAGCCGGTGAAAATCAAGGAGCTGGCGGAGCGGATGATTCAGCTGTACGCCGACCCCACCATGCCTCCGGTGGAAATCGTGTACACCGGCCTGCGCCCCGGTGAGAAGCTCTACGAGGAGCTGCTGCGGGATGAGGAGAACTCCACCGCCACCAGCAAGGAGAAGATTTTCGTCGCCAAGCCGGAGCAGGTGGACTGGCCACAGGTGGAGCACATGCTGACCACGCTCCGGCGCTGCCTGGACGAGGAGGGCGATATCGTCCGATGTATGCATGAACTGCTGCCCTCCTTTAAGGCGCCGGAGGAAATCAACGGCGCCCGTGGCGAGCTGCCTGCCGATGTGCAGGCTTCAGGTTCTGTCAGCGCATAAGATCAACGCTCAGGTATATCATCAGGCGCCCGGCGGCAATCCTGCCCGGGCGCTTTTGCATGACACCGGGAACAGGAGTGGACCGCCATGCGGTGGATGGAGCAGGCTTCAGCCATGATCCGGGAAGCAATCACTGGCAGGAATGTTCTGGAGGCTGAATGCGGCTGGCTGGATTATCCGCGATAGGATATAGCCGCTTCTGACAGAAGGATGTTGGCACGCAGAAGCCTGCATCGGGCCGCCCTTCCTCCGTGCATACGCCCGTCCGGCTTGATCGGCCTGCACGTTTGAAACCCGTTGCATTTCTTCTGCACAGCATTGACAGGGGCCGTTTTCTTCCGCTATAATAGAGGCAGATTGTTCCACATATTGACGCGGCAACCCCGCGAAGAATCGAGGCAACGAGCATGAACTGGTCTGAAAAGGTCACGCATACGCTGGAAGCGCTGCTGGATTTCTCCGAGCAGCATGGTCTGTTCGAGGCAGTGGATCGTCCTTACTACCGCAACCTCCTGCTGGATGTGATGGGGATGGACGCGCCTGACGGCGACGTCGCGCCCTCCGCCGATGTTCCGGCGACGGCCACGCAGCTTTTGCGCACCCTGTGCGACCTGGCGGTGGAGAAGGGCCTCATCGAGGATATGGGCTATGCGCGGGATCTGTTCTCCGCCCGGGTCATGGGTCTGATGACCCCGTCCCCCAAGGAGGTTCGCGACACCTTCCTGGCCCTGATTGAGGCGGGCGAGCCTGAGAAGGCCACCCAGTATTTCTACGACATGTGCCGCGTGTGCGACTACATCAAGGTGGACGCCATCGCCCAGAACGTGCGCTACTTTGCCGACAGCCCCGCAGGTGAGCTGGAAATCACCATCAACCTGTCCAAGCCGGAGAAGGATCCCAAGGAGATCGCCAAGCTGAAGAACGCGCCCTCCGTGGGCTACCCCAAGTGCATGCTGTGCATCGAGAATCCCGGCTATGCCGGCCGCAGCAACTTCCCCGCAAGGCAGAATCACCGCGTGGTGCCCCTCAAGCTGGCCAGTCAGGACTGGTACATGCAGTATTCCCCTTACGCCTATTATCCTGAGCATTGCATCGTCTTCAACAGCCAGCATATCCCCATGAAGATCGACCGGGGCACCTTCGAGCGACTGTTCAGCTTCGTCGGGCAGATGCCCCACTACATGCTGGGCAGCAATGCTGATCTGCCCATCGTGGGCGGCTCCATCCTGAACCACGACCACTTCCAGGGCGGCCGCTACAGTTTCCCCATGGATCACTGCGGCGTGCGGGCGGAGCTGAACTCGCCCAACGCGAAGGTCACGGCCTGCGTGCTGGACTGGCCCATGGCGGCGGTGCAGCTGTCCGGCACGGATGAGACTGCGCTGATTGACGAGGCGGAGCGCATCCTCAATGCCTGGCGCGGCTATTCCGATCCCGAATGCGACGTGTATGCCGAGACGAACGGCACGCCCCACAACACCATCACGCCCATCCTGCGCAAGGTGGACGGCGTGTACCGGCTGAACCTGGTGCTGCGCAACAACCGCACCAGCGAGGAGCATCCTCTGGGCATCTTCCATCCCCATGCGCCGCTGCACCACATCAAGAAGGAGAACATCGGCCTGATCGAGGTGATGGGCCTGTTCATTCTGCCCGGCCGCCTGAAGACCGAGCTGGCGCTGCTGCAGGAATTCCTCACCGGCAAGCGGCCCATGGCGCGTCCCGAGGACAGCGATCCCTGTGCCAAGCACTACGACTGGCTGGAGCAGCTGGTGGCGGAGCACGGCCTGTGCAAGGATGACGAGGAGGCAGTGGCCTTCCTGCGCAGCGAGGTGGCCAAGGTCTGCGCGCAGGTGCTGGCGGACGCCGGCGTCTACAAGCAGGACGAAAAGGGCTTGGCAGGCATCAAGCGGTTCATGGCGACCGTGGGTTATCAGGGCTGAGTGTAACAAAAGAGGGCAGGGGAGTCACAGCGGCTCCTCTGCCCGTTTTATTTGGCCTGACGCTGAAGCGCCAGTGCCACCAGGATCACAAACAGCGCCACAAAGGGCAATGCAAATCCGATCCAGCTGCCATCCATGATATCGCCTCACTTTCCTTTGGCCTTCTCCGCATGGAACACGGCGACAATGGCAAGGGCCAGCCCCATGGCCACAAAGGGAAACGCAGCCCGGGCAAAATCCGCAATCATGAGGGTTCCTCCTTTATTCGTGCAGTGCGCGTTCGTCCTGCAGTCGGGTGATCTTCCGCTGAATCCGCACCAGCCCGTAGATGAACAGGGGCGTGAAGATGAAGGCGTAAAAGGCGAAAAGGATCACATACAGCGGCGTCCATGCTTCCTCATAGCAGATCAGGCAGCGCAGCATGTTGAAAAAGTTGAAGATGATGATGGGCATCAGTACGGCGATCACCTGCCGGATGCGCTTCATGTGCTTGACCCGGGAATCCACGTCGGAGAACAGCTGGAAGGGGCCGTCCGCCGTGGCCCGGCGGAAGTAGGCCCAGTACAGCAGCGTGTCCACCAGCTCCGCGCCGGTATCCTCCACGAAGCCGATGTACTCCTGGCTCTCCGCCGTGCTGGGATAGCCCGACAGCGCCTGCAGCCGGTACTGGTACTGATCTGGCTCGCCCTTGACGAAGGTGTAGCGGCAGAAGCCCACCTTCTCCAGCTGCCAGCCCCGATGGGACATGTTGTTCAGCCAGGCCTCCTCACCCTCCCAGTCCCAGATGAAAAAGACCTTGTGTACGACCTTGCGCTCAGCCATGCTGCCACCCTCCTATCACTGTTTCTCCATTGTGCGTCAGTTCCTGCAGCCGTTCCAGCTCCTGCCGGGCAACCTGCCGACCCTCAGGCGTAATGACATACTCCTTTTTTCGGCTGCTGGCGCCTGCGTCCAGCGACTCAATCCAGCCCTTGCTGACCATAGTGTTCAATGCCCCGTACAGCGTTCCTGCTGCCAGGCGGACACGCCCGTGGCTCAGCTGTTCCACGTTCTGCATGATGCCGTAGCCATGCAGGGGCTCGTCCAGCGACAGAAGGATGTAATACACGGCTTCCGTCAATGCAATGGGTTCCATAGCCTGCTCCCTTCCTGTGAAAACATCGGCAAACGATATATCGGCCACCGATGCTAATTGTATCGGAAGCCGATATATTTGTCAAGCCCTTATGTCATTTTTTTCATGAGAAATGCATGAGAATCAGTCGGCGTCCGGAAGCATGGGCAGCTGCGCGTGCAGCCAGGCCAGGAAGCGTCGGCTGTCCTCGCTGGTGCCGGGCGCATCCTGCAGCCGTGCGGTGCGCTGCTCCTCAGGCGTCATGTCCGACAGGTGCTTGCCCATGGAGGGAAAATAGGTCATGCTGTCCAGCGGCCAGCCGGGTGTGCGCTGCCTGCCGGGCTCGTCCACCATCAGCACCGCGTGACGGGCCAGCGCGTCATCGTCATCCACCCGGGTGACGTAATGTTCCTCGTCCGCCAGCAGGCACCAGGCGTCCTGCCAGGCGGCCCGCAGCCGTCCGCCGTGGCGGTGCACCAGCTGAAGGTACCAGGCCAGCATGTCCTCATCATCGGTCAGCGGGGCATGACCTTCCGGGCGGCGGACATGCACACCAGGCTGATCGGCATGATCCCTGGGCAGATCCAGGAACACCAGGCCGGAATCCTCCGTCAACACCGGCAGGCCTGAAGCACGGTGGAAGGCCTGCGCCTTTTCGATGGCGTTGCCCTCGGCGGTACGGGCCTTCTCCGGCGGATCAACCGACAGGCCGAGCTGGGCAGGGGAGACGCATTCCACCTGTCCGGGCTCAAAAAAGGACGCGATCAGTTTGAGCTTGCTGGGATTGTTGGTGCCGATCAGCAGCCGTTTCACAAGCGTTCCTCCTTGCATCAGCCGATGTAGAAGTCCATGATGAGCATTACGGCAATACCTGCCAGCAGTGAGAAGGTCGCCA
Source organism: Eubacteriales bacterium (assembly GCA_034104265.1). Classification (GTDB taxonomy): domain Bacteria; phylum Bacillota; class Clostridia; order Christensenellales; family Aristaeellaceae; genus UBA11524. The sequence goes on from JAXEEE010000153.1 coordinate 23,589, forward strand.
TGCGCTCGTAGCCGTGGGCGTGGGTTTCGGGGATCATCTCATCACTGATGACATACAGCATGGTGCCGCCCGCAAAGGCCAGCGCAAAGGGCAGCAGCGAGGACACCAGATGAACCGTGAAGTACCCCAGGAAGGTGCCGACCACCTCCACCAGGCCCGTGGCCAGGGCGATGACGAAGGTGCGGCGGCGGCTCACGCCTGCGGTCAGCAGCGGGCCGATGATCACCATGCCCTCCGGCACATTCTGCAGGGCTATGCCTGCAGCCACGGTCAGCGCGGCGGCGGTGTCCTCCGTGCCGAAGCTGACGCCCGCGGCAATGCCCTCTGGCAGGTTGTGGATGGCGATGGCGATGACGAACAGCAGCACCTTCTGCAAGGCGGCGTTGTTGCGGTGGGTCTCCTGATCCATCCCGGCCAGGTGATGCAGGTGCGGGGTGAACTTGTCCATCAGGTTCAGGAATGCCGCGCCGAAGAAAAGGCCGATCACCGTCACCCATACGCCGCCGCGCTCCATGGCGGGAGAAATCAGCCCGACAAAGCTGGCGGCCAGCATCACGCCGGCCGCGAAGCCGAGAATCGCGTCATTGTACTTATGGGGAACCTTGCCGATCACAAAGCCGATCAGCGCGCCGAGAACCGTTGCTCCGCCCACGCCCAGGGCGGTCAGTGCCACAAGATGCATATGCCTTACTCCTCTTTTGTCAAATCCAGGACGTAGTCCAGCCTGTCCTCCATGCGTCCGTTCATGTCGTAGACATTCGGCGTTCGCTCCAGGAAGCGGAAGCCCAGCTTGTCCAGTATGTGCTGCATGCGCAGATTGCTGCGCATGGTGTCCGCCAGCAGACGCGCCAGGCCGTATTCCTCCCGGGCCATGCGGATGGCCTGCCGGATGGCTTCCGTGCCGTAGCCCCGGTTCTTGCAGCTGTCGTCCACCATCATGATGCCCAGCTCGCACTGGCTTTTCTGGTGGTCAATGCGCTTGAGGGACAGCGAGCCCACGGCAGCGCCGTCCTCCGTGAAGATACCGAATACCGGGTACCAGTCCCGGCGGGTCTGATCGTAGCGGAAGCTGCACTCCACATGCTCTTTCTGGTAGCGGTAGGGCCTGGGATCCATGATGGGATCCGGCACATACCGCCGCCAGAAATCATGGTATTCCTCCCGGGTGAAGGGGCGCAGCGTGATGCTCACAAAAGCCCCTCCTTCCAGGAAACCAGCGTGGCCAGGATGCGGCACAGCTCTGTCAGGCCCTCGGCGTCTGCCTGGTTGAAACGGCCCGGGACAGGGCTGTCGATGTCCATTACGCCCAGGAGTCTGTCGCCATCCATCAGCGGAATGACGATCTCCGCATTGGACGCGCTGTCGCAGGCGATATGTCCTGGGAAGGCATGGACGTCCGGCACCAGCTGCAGCGCGCGCGTAGCCGCCGCTGTGCCGCAAACGCCTCTGCCTACGGGAATCACCGTGCAGGCCACCTTGCCCTGGAAGGGGCCAAGATACAGCGTGTCACCCTTGAGCAGGTAAAAGCCTGCCCAGTTGACGCTGTCCATCGCCTCCCACAAAAGGGCGGCGCAGTTGCTCAGGGCAGGTAGGGGCAGGGGACAGCCTTCCACCAGGGCGGACAGCTGCCTGGCCAGCAGGCTGTACCGTTCCCGGGGATCGTCAGGGTATATGATCTGATCGTGCATAGGACACCTCAGGAAAAAATCTGTGTGGGCAGAACGTGCTTCTCACGGGGCGGAAACTGCCGGTCGAAGGCTTCCACAGCCTCCCGGGACAGATCCTGATATACCGCGGGATCCTCATAGGTCCCCGTCAGGCCATCCAGCGCGCCGCCGAACAGGGGCAGCGCCATCAGCTCCGGGAAGGCCGATCCATCCGGCAGGGTGATGCCCCATTCCGTGGTGGCACGGTAGCCGAAGCGGCCGTAATACGCGGGGTTCCCTGTCAGGAAAATGGCGCGGAAGCCCTGCTCCCGGGCTATGGCAATCATGCGGTTCATCAGCGCGGAGCCCACGCCCTTGCGCTGCCAGGCAGGCGCAACCGTCAGCGGGCCCAGGCACAGCACATCCGTCAGGACGCGGCCGTCTGACACATGCAGCTCAGCCTGGACGCAGACGGCGTGGCCGATCAGCGCACCGCCTTCCTCCGCCACCAGCTCCAGCGCGCAGGCGTTCTGCTCATGCAGCCGATGCGCCAGGTAGTGCTCGTCGCAGCCGGGCTTGTAGACGTCCCAGAAGGCGTCCCGGGTCAGGGCCTCCAGGGCAGGGTAATCAGCGGAAACAGCAGGTCGAAGGATCATGGGCGGCCTCCCTTACAGCACATACAGGTAGATGGAGAAGAAATGCAGGATGGTTCCCGCCAGGCAGAAGAAATGGAACACCGAGTGGAAATACTTCTTCTTGGAGCCGATGGCGTACAATACTGCGCCCACGGTGTAGGCAATGCCGCCCCAGATCAGCAGGGACAGGGCCGTGGGATGCATCACCTGCACCATGTACTGGTAGGCAAAGACGATGATCCAGCCCATGATCAGATAGCAGGCCACGGACAGCTTGGCGAACTTTTTCAAGTTCACAGCGTTGAGGACAATGCCCAGGATCGCAATGCCCCAGATGATACCGAAGATCCACCAGCCCAGCGTGCCCCGCAGGGCCACCAGCGTATAAGGCGTATAGGTGCCGGCAATCAGCAGAAAGATGGTACAGTGATCGATCACGCGGAAAACCCGCTTGGCCTTGTTGACCTTCAGGGAATGATAAAGGCAGGACATCAGGTACAAAAGCGTGACCGTCAGCCCATAGACGATGCTGGAGGCCAGCTTGTAGCCGTCAAAGGGATTGCAGCTTTTCACAATGCACAAAACCAGCGCAGCAATGCCCAGAAGCGCGCCCACGCCATGGGATATGGCGCTGATCAGCTCCTCGCCAAGGGTGTACTTGGGAATGGAAATACGATGCTTGACTTGTTCCTGCTGGTTCAATGAATAAGAACCTCCTTCATCAATAAAATAACAGGTTCAGTGCACCAGCCGGTACAGCGACACCACCTTGCCCAGAATAACCACCTCGTCGGTATAAATGGGCTCCATGGTGCTGTTCTCCGGATGCAGGCGGAAACGTCCGTCCTCCTTATAGAAACGCTTGACGGTGGCGGAATCATCAATCATGGCGACGACAATATCGCCGTTGTTGGCCTCGGCCTGCTTGCGGACGATGATATAGTCCCCGTCCAGGATGCCCGCCTCGATCATGCTTTCACCCCGGACAAGCAGAATAAAATGCTCGCCGTCGCCCAGCATGACCTCAGGAATGGCCACATAGTCCTCCAGGTTTTCCTCCGCCAGAATGGGTACGCCCGCCGTCACACGGCCCACCACAGGCACCGCCGTGGTGGTGTTGCGCACGAAGTTGGGATCGCCAACCACCTCCATGGCACGGGGCTTCATGGCGTCCCGATGGAGCAGGCCGCGCTTCTCCAGGCGCTGAAGATGCCCGTGCACGGTGGAGGTGGACTTCAGGCCCACGGCATTGGCGATCTCCCGCACGGAGGGCGGATAGCCCTTGCTCTGAATTTCGGCCTTGATGAAGTCCAGGATACGCTGCTGATTATCACCACGGGGACGCTGCATACAATCGCCGCCTTTGCGTTCAATATTGATTTCATTATAGCATAGGCACAGGAAAAAATCAAACGGATGTTCGGGGGAATTGCGAACATCCGCTGTGTGTGCTATAATAGGGGCAACAGGAGGTATTAGACATGAGTGACTGTCAACGGATGTGCGTATTATATGACCGGGTGTGCATGGGCTGCGGCGAATGCGACAGGTTGGACACGCCTGGCTTCGACCTTGACCCATTCGGGATGGAAGCTGACGAGGATGACCGTTGTGGTCTTGATCCGTTCGGGGCGGATGATGACGAAGATGACCACTGTGACCTCGATCCGGACAAAATCTGTGACAACTGCATGAAGTGCATCATCGGCGACAGCGAGTATCGCGCCATCATCGTGGACAGCATTGAGCTGGAGGAGCCGGAGGACGACGGTCAGCCGCCGCTGGGATGAGCGGCGTCAGGTAACGGGCTTGTCCGGCCTGGCTGTCAGCCCGGCGTCCTGGGGCATATCGTCCTCAGCGCCGGGCAGACGGACGTAGTCGGCAGCCATCCGGCGGCGGGCGTCAGTCATGTCGGCATAGTGCTTGCGAGTGGTGTCCACGGAGGAATGCCCCAGCACGTCCGCCACCAGGTAAATATCGCCGGTGGCATTGTACAGGTTGGTGGCGAAGGTGCTGCGCAGCTTGTGGGGGCTGATGCGGGGCTTGAGGGGCGCTGCGATGGCGGCGTACTTCTTGACAAGCTGCTGCACGGCCCGTTGGGTGATCCGCCGCTTCTGCAGGGACAGGAACAGCGCGTCCTCATGACCGGGGAGCGCTGTGATTTTTTTGCGCTCTTCCATGTATTCGCCCAGGGCCGTGGCCACCTCCGGCGGAAAGTACAGAACCACCTGGTTGCCGCCCTTGCGGGTGACCAGGAAGGCGTTTTCCTCCAGGTTCACATCGGAAATGTTGATGCCCACACACTCCGACACGCGGATGCCCGTGCCCAGGAACAGCGACAGCATAGCCACATCCCGGCGGGCCGTCAGCTTCTGGTAATGCCGCTGATGGCTGGTCATGTCTTCGCCGGTTTCGGCTTGAGCCAGCATTTTCGCCATTTCTTCCTGATTCAGCCGCAGAATGGGTTTCTCGTGGATCTTGGGCAGCGGCACCAGCGTGGTCACGTTGGCGGGAATCCGGCCGTTTTTGAATAAATAGTCATAAAATGAACGAAGGGAGCAGAGCTTGCGCTTGATGGCCAGGTCATGGTTGACCAGGGCCTTCACGGGATGATCGGGGGATTCATCGTCATCCTTGAAGTAATAGGTGAGGTATTCGATGTAGGCCGTCAGGTCGCTTTGGCCGACGCGGGCCAGATCGGCGTCGGTGAAGAGCGTCAGCTTCTTGTCAGCGAAGGCCACGCGCTCTGTCTGCAGGAAATGAAAGAACGTCCGCAGATCAATAGCGTAGGCCAGGCGCGTGAAGGTGCCGGTGGTCACGGCAATGGAGCGCAGGAAATCACCGCAGGCCTGCGGCAGATCCCGGGAGATTTCGCGGATCTGCAGAATGCGCTTGGCGTCAACCTGCTCGCGGTAGGCGGATTCGGACATATGCCGTCCCTCCTTCCTTTTTGATATGCTCAACTATTCGTGAAACTGTGGTTTAGCGAATAGTTACAGAAACGTGTGGATACCGGGTGAGCCCCTTGCCCACCCGGTTCTGTTACTCCGTGTCGTCGTCCTTGGGGGTGTTGATGCGGCGGTATTCCTCGATGGCGCCGCGGGCCAGCTCGTCGCAGCGGTTGTTCTCGGGATGATCCGAGTGGCCCTTCACCTTGATGAAGGTGACGTTGTGCTTCTTCGTCTGCGCCAGCAGGATAAACCACAGGTCCTGATTCTCCACCGGCGCGCCTGTAGAGGTCTTCCACCCCTTCTTCTTCCACCCGTCGATCCAGTGGTCGTTGAAGGCCTGCACCATGTAGTTGCTGTCGGAATACAGCTTCACGTCGCAGGGCTCTTTCAGTGCGCCCAGGGCGCTGATGGCGGCGAACAGCTCCATGCGGTTGTTGGTGGTGCCGGCCATGTAGCCGCTCATTTCCTTGCGGTGCGGGCCGAACTGCAATATGGCACCCCACCCGCCCGGCCCGGGATTGCCGGAGCACGCGCCGTCGGTGTAGATGTTGACCTGCTTGCGGGGTCTGTTTTCCATGAAATAAACTCCCCTACCGTTCTTGTTGTATGCGTTTTACCGGGACATGTCGCGGGACTTTTCTGCGCAGGCGCGCATGGCGTCCATGATGGCGGCGCGGAAGCCCTTGCGCTCCAGCTCCTCCACGGCTTCAATGGTGGTGCCGCCGGGCGAACAGACCGCGTCCTTCAGGCTGGCGGGATGGGTTCCGGACTGGAGCACCATCAGCGCGCTGCCAAGCACCGCCTGGGCCGCCATTTCATAGGCGCAGGAGCGCGGCAGGCCTTCCTTCACACCAGCGTCCGCCATGGCCTCGATCATCATGAAGACATATGCCGGGCTGGAGCCGCTGATGGCGATCACCCCGTCGAACAGCCGCTCCGGCAGCACGATGGTACGCCCCACCGCGTCGAAAATACCCTTGGCGAAGTCAAAATCCTCCTTGGAGAAGTTGCTGTCGTCGCACATGGCGGTCATGCCCTCGCCCACCATGGCAGGCGTGTTGGGCATCACTCGCAGATACGTCGCGCCGGTGCCGGAGAGCGCGTCCGCCAGCATGGCCACCGTCCATCCGGCAGCAATGGAGATCACCGCCTTGCCCTGCAGCTGACCGCGGATATCGTCAATCACACCCTGGATATAGTGGGGCTTCACGGCCAGAATGATCATGTCCACCTGCTCGGCCAGATCTGCCGCGCTGTCGCAGAAAATCACGCCGGACATTTCCTCCGAGAGCTCCATCATTTTCCGATGGCTGGTGTCGCACACGGCAATCTGGCTCTGTTTGAGATAGCCTGCGTCAATCACGCCACGCAGGATGGCGCTGCCCATGTTACCCGCGCCGATCAGACCGATCTTCTTCATGCCCATTCCTCCCATGCCCTGAAGGCAAGATGAATGCCCTGCCTATTATAGCACGGAAAAAGCCGCCTGCATAGCGGTATTCTTGCAGGCGGATGGTAAATTTGTTTGTGGGGCCTTATTCAAACACAATCATATCATGCTGATCGAAATACAAACCCTGGCGATTGCCCAGACGGAGGATTTCCCGCCGGTCGCGGGGATAGCGGCCGGGCTGCGCCCTGTCGGCCTCACTGCTGTGCACATATAGCGGACAATCCAGATAGCCCAGATTATCCGGCATGCAGTCGGCGAAGATCATGCTGCCCGCGCTGACCCCAAGCACCACCCCGACCCTGCGGATGAAGGCATGCAGCGCCCGGTCAAAGCCTGCCTCGTTCACCCGCTGCATCAGGTAAGCAGGGCTGCCTCCGCACAGGTAGATAACGTCGTACCCGCGGCAGTCATCCTCGCCCATGGGCCGGTGCAGATCATACACCAGGATGTTCTCCCGCCGGAAGCCGCACTTCAGCAGATCGTTCAGGCACTTGGGCAGCACGTCGATGGCGTCGGGCGAATTGGCTGCCGTGGGAATGAAGATGGCCTTCGCTTCCTCCGGGGGCTTGGGCAGCATACGCAGAAAGCAGTCTGTGATGGCTCGTGTTTCCAGGCCGCAGGAGGTCAGAAGAACGTTCATGTGGGGACAGCCTCCTTCGATTGGAATTGATGGTCCTATTCTATCACGAGAACAAATGTTTGTCAATGAGGGCGAAAGAAAAAGCAGGAAGCGCAATGCTCCCTGCTTTGAATTTACAGAATGTACCGACGCAGATCGACAGGCTTGTTTTCCCCGCTGAGATGGGCGCGAACATAATCGCCGTCGATCTTTAGTTCCACCGGCGGCATGTTTTCGTCTCCGGCGTTGAAGGAGATGTCCTCCAGCAGCTGCTCGAACACAGCGTGCAGGCGGCGCGCGCCGATGTCCTCGGCAGTCTCGTTGGCGGTGTAGGCCGCGTCGGCAATGGCTTCAATGGCGCTGTCCTCGAAGGTCAGCAGCACACGATCCACCTCCAGCAGCGCCCGGTACTGCCGCGTCAACGCGTTGTCCGGCTGGGTCATGATGGCCTTGAAGTCCTCCCGGGTCAGGCTCCTGAGCTGCACATGCACCGGGAAGCGGCCCTGCAACTCGGGAATCAGGTCGCTGACCTTCGCTACATGGAACGCGCCGGCGGCGATGAACAGCATGAAGTCCGTCTTCACGGGGCCGTACTTGGTGTTGACGGTGCTGCCCTCCACAATGGGCAGAATGTCCCGCTGCACGCCCTCACGGCTTACATCCGGGCCGCTGCCGCCGCGATGTCCGGCAATCTTGTCGATCTCGTCAATGAACACGATGCCCTGCTGCTCGGCCCGGCGGATGGCCTCCTCCTGCACCGCATCGGCGTCGATCAGCTTGTCGGACTCCTCCTGCAGGAGGATCTTGCGGGCCTCGCGAACCTTCATGCGGCGCAGCTTGGTGCGCTTGGGCATCATGTTGCCCATCATATCCCCCAGGCTGATGGCGCTGCCGCCCACCTCCAGCGTCGGCGCGGCCTCCTCCACCTCAATCTCAAGCTCCCGATCCTCCAGCTCGCCACGCATCAGCTGCTGGCGGATTTCCTCCCGCTTGCTGGAGAGCTTCTGCTTCTCTTCCTCGGTGGGCTCGTTTTCCTTCTTCTTGCCCAGAAGGAAGTCCAGGTTCAGCCCGTTGCCGCCCTGCTTGGGCGGATGCACCAGCAGCGTTACCAGGCGATCCTCTGCCAGCACGTTGGCCCGGGGCTGCACGCGCTTCATGTGCTCGTCCTTGACCATGCGGATGGCGTTCTCCACCAGGTCCCGGATGATGGACTCCACGTCCCGGCCCACATAGCCCACCTCGGTGAACTTGGTGGCCTCCACCTTGATGAAGGGGGCGGCTACCAGCTTGGCCAGGCGGCGGGCGATCTCCGTCTTGCCCACGCCCGTGGGGCCGATCATCAGGATGTTCTTGGGGCTGATTTCCTCGCGCATGCTCTCCTCCACTTTCGAGCGGCGGTAGCGGTTGCGCAGGGCGATGGCCACGGATTTCTTGGCTTCATCCTGGCCGATAATGTAGCGGTCAAGCTCCCGGACAATCTGCCGGGGCGTCAGTTCTGCCATAGCGCGTCACCCTCCTTACACATCCTCAACGATCACATTATCGTTGGTGAACACGCAGATGGACGCGGCGATGTGCAGCGCCTTTTCTGCAATCTCATGGGCGGACAGGTCGGTGTTCTGCACCAGGGCCCGTGCGGCCGCCAGGGCATAATTGCCGCCGGAGCCGATGGCCACCACGCCGCCGTCGGGGTCGATGACCTCGCCCGTGCCGGAGAGGATCAGCAGCGTGTCCTTGTCCGCAACGATCATCTGCGTCTCCAGCTGGCGCATGGCCTGGTCGCCACGCCACATCTGGGCGATGGCCACCGCCGCACGCTCCAGGTTGCCGCCGCACTGGGTCAGCTTTTCCTCAAACTTCTCGCACAGAGTGAAAGCGTCCGCCACCGCCCCGGCAAAGCCGATGACCACCTGCCCGTTGTACAGGCGGCGCACCTTCTTCGCCGTGCTCTTGAAAATGACGCTCTCCCCCATTGTAACCTGGCCGTCGCCGGCAATGGCGGTTTGCCCGTTGCGGCGCACGGCGCAGATGGTGGTTCCTCTGAATGGACTGCTCATGGATTCGTTTCCTCCGTTGTCAGGATAAAGTCCGCGATGGCGTCCGCGGTTTCAGCATCCACGGTGCAGGGCACGTAATACTCCATGGCTGTGCCTGCCACGGATGCGTCTGCCTCCGGCTTCATCAGCATATGGTTCACATCGTTCCAAAGGGTTGTCAGCCAGGGGGCGTCCATGGGCAGGACGCTCTCCCAGGTCTGCCTCCCCTCCTCCTGGTTGATCTGGAAATCCCGGCTGCCGTTGATGACCAGCGCGGGCAGCTGAAGCTGCGCCAGGTATTCCGCCGCAGTGGGCTGCTGTGCCATGTCCCAGAAGTAGTAGCCGGGCTGGCCCAGAATGGTCATGGCCTTTGCGGCCTCCCCGTCCAGGGACGGCAGCTGCTCCAGCTGCGTCCGGGCCTCCGCCAGCATGGGCTGATAGGTGGCTTGCTGATCCTCGGGCAGCGCGGCAATGGCGTCCTCGTTCTGCCGGAGCATGATCTCCAGCAGGCTGCGGTTGGTGCCGCAGGCCAGGATCATCCCGCAGAAGAGCCCGTCGCTCTCCGCCACAATGCGCGGGGCCAGCATCGCGCCCAGACTGTGGCCCAGGACGAAAATCCGGCTCGCGTCAATGCGGGGATCCTCCGCCAGCAGACGACCTGCGGCAATCGCGTCCTGAATGGTTTCCTCCTCCACCGTGAAGGCGGCGAAATCCGCCGAGGTGGCAATCTCCTGCCCGCAGACAAAGGTGCGCTTGTCGTAGCGGATCACGGCGATGCCCTGCCGGGTCAGCATCTCCGCCAGGTCGCGGAAGGGCGCGACAGCCCCGACGGTCTCATTCCTGTCGCTGGGGCCGGAGCCCTGCACCAGCACCACGGCGGGCACCGGGCCATTGCTTGCGGCGGGCAAGGTGAGCGTGCCGGGCAGCTGCCATGGCTCCTCGCCCACGGTAATATCCACCGCTATCATGCCATCGGGTGCGGCGGTGGTCTGCGCCTCCTGTTGCACCGGGCTGAAGGTCAGCCCGCAGATCAGCCCGTCCCCGTCCAGGGTCAACTGACAGGAAAGGCTGGCGCGCTCAAAGTCAAGCGTCCGGGTGTACACCAAGTAGCCGGATGCCTCCACCCGGACTTCGTCTTCCCGCAGGCCGGTGAAGGCACCGCCCAGGGCGGTCAGCTGGGGCCAGATGGATCGGATGGCGTCCACCGTCATGGCGGATTGCAGATCCGGGTGCATGCGCCCGAGCAGGGCCTCCGCACCGTCCTCTACGGACAGCAGGGCGATCACTTCTTCGATGGGATCCGACGTATCCTCCGCCACAGAGAAGACCGGCAGCAGCATGGCAAGGGCAAGCATCAGGCAGAATATGCGCTTCATCAGAATCAACCTCCTGCCCTTATCATAGCACCGCTTTGTCAACTCAGCATGAACCTTCGTCCGAAAGCCCCGTTTCCGCGATCCAATTCCGCATAAAGGCGAGCGAACGCTCGGAGATGGCCTCGTAGCGCTGCTGCTTGTTGCGGATCTTCTTGTGCTGCTTGTCCACGATCAGCCCGTCGATCAGCCCGAAGGAGCAGTTCATGGGCTGGAAGTTCTTGTTGGGGGTAGACACATACCGGCCCATGGCTCCCATGGCCGTGATGCCCGGCAGCTCCGCCGTACCAAGGCCCCGCAGGTCGCGCCCCAGGGACAGTCCGCACAAAAGCCCGCTGGCTGCGCTCTCCACATAGCCCTCCACGCCGGTCATCTGCCCGGCGAAGTAGCACTGGGGCCGGGTGATCATCTCAAAATGCGCGTTGAGGAAGCCCGGCGAATGCAGGAAGGTGTTGCGGTGCATCACGCCATAGCGGGCGTAGGAGGCGTTCTCCAGCCCGGGAATCATGCCGAACACCCGCTTCTGCTCCGGCCACTTCAGCCGGGTCTGGAAGCCCACCAGGTTGTACAGCGTGCCGGCTTCGTTGTCCTGACGCAGCTGCACCACGGCGTAGGGTTCCTTGCCGGTGCGGGGATCCTTCAACCCTACAGGCTTCAGCGGCCCGAAGGCCAGCACCATGCGGCCGCGACGGGCCATGGATTCTACTGGCATGCAGCCCTCAAAGACGCTCTTCTCCTCGAAGCCGTGAATCTCCGCCGTCTCCGCCGCCAGCAGCGCGTCCACAAAGGCGTTGTATTCCGCCTCGGTCATGGGGCAGTTGAGATAATCGTCCCCCCGGTCGTAGCGGGACTGGCGGAAGATCCTGTCCAGGTTCAGGCTTTCCAGGGTGACGATGGGGGCTGCCGCGTCGTAGAAGTTCAGCGTCTCCAGCCCGGGCAGCGCGGCAATGGCCTCCGCCATGGGCTCGGAGGTCAGCGGCCCCGTGGCGATGATCACAGGCCCCTCCGGGATGGCAGTCGCCTCCCCTTCCACCACGTCAATGAGCGGATGGCTGCGCAGGGCGCTGGTGATGTAGCCGGAGAACCGGTCCCGATCCACGGCCAGTGCGCCGCCTGCCGGAACCCGTGCCAGATCGGCGGCTTTCATGATCAGCGAGCCGCACAGCCGCATTTCCTCCTTCAGAAGGCCCACGGCGTTGGTCAGCCTGTCCGAGCGCAGGGAGTTGGAGCACACCAGCTCCGCGAACTGATCGGCATGGTGGGCGGGGGTCTTCTTTGCGGGCTTCATTTCCGTCAGCGTCACGCGGATCCCCTGCCGGGCCAGCTGCCAGGCAGCCTCGCTTCCGGCAAGTCCCGCGCCGATCACCTGAGCGTGCATCTCAGCCATCAGATTTCCTCCGTATCCGCATTCTCGTCCTGCTTCACCTCAACCCGGCAGCGGCAGGTTTCGTTGGCGCACAGATGCCACACCTCGCCCTTGCGGCTGCGCTTCTCAACCATGTAGCCGCCGCACTGGGGGCACTTGTCGGTCACGGGCATCTCCCAGGAGACGAAATCGCACTCAGGGTAGCGCTCGCAGCCGTAGAACTTGCGGTTCTTCTTGCTGGTCTTTTCCATCAGGCGCGCGCCGCACTTGGGGCAGGGCGCGGCGATGTAGTTGAGGATGGGCTTGGTGTTGCGGCAGTCCGGGAAGTTGGGGCAGGCCAGAAAGCGCCCGAATCGGCCCATCTTGTAGACCATCATGGCCCCGCACTTGTCGCAGGGCACGTCGCTGGGCTCGTCCTTGACCTCCACCTTCTCGATCTCCCGCTCCGCCACCTCGAGGGTCTTCTCAAAGGGCGGATAGAACTCCCGCAGGATCTGCTTCCAGGCGATCTTGCCCTCCTCCACCGCGTCCAGCTTGTCCTCCAGCTCGGCGGTAAACTCCGTGTCCACAATGTCGGCGAAGTACTCCTCCATCATGCTGGTGACCATGCGGCCCAGCTCCGTGGGATAGAGGCGCTTCTTCTCCCGGCTGACATAGCCGCGGGAAATGATGGTGGTGATGGTGGGCGCGTAGGTGGAGGGACGGCCGATGCCCTTCTCCTCCAGCGCGCGCACCAGGGATGCCTCGGTGTAGCGGCTCGGCGGCTGGGTGAAGTGCTGCTCGCTCTCCACATCCTCCACGGTGACCGCGTCGCCCTCCTTCAGCTGGGGAAGCGTGGTCTCGCTGGAGGCCACCTCGTCGTCGGTGCCCTCCTCATACACGGAGGTGAAGCCCGCGAACTTCTTGTGTTCGCCGTAGAAGCGAAGTCCCACGCCCCCGCCGGTGATGTCCAGCGTCTGGGTCTCGTAGAGGGCGGGCATCATCTGGCTGGCCAGGAAGCGGTTGTAGATCAGCCGGTAGAGGTTGTATTGCTCCTTGGTCAGGGAGGCCTTGATCTTCTCCGGCGTGCGGCGCACGTCCGTGGGGCGGATGGCCTCGTGGGCGTCCTGGGCGTTCTTGCGGCCCTTGTACTCGTTGGGCGTGTCCGGCAGATAATCCTTGCCGAAGCGCTCCGGAATGTACTCCCGCAGGGCGGAGAGGGCTTCGTCGCTGATGCGCACGCTGTCGGTACGGATATAGGTAACGATACCCTGGGTGCCCTCGCCCTCCAGGTCGATGCCCTCGTAGAGCTGCTGCACCACCTGCATGGTCTTGGCGGTGGTGAAGCCCAGCTTGCGGCTGGCCTCCTGCTGCAGACTGGAGGTGGTAAAGGGCGCGGCGGGCATTTTGCGCTTCTCGCCCTTCTTCACGCCGGTGACAGTGAAGGCGGTGGACTGGATGCGCTCCACAGCCCTGGCGGCTTCATCAGCGTTGGCGATGGACGCCTTCTGCCCGTCCAGGGTGGACAGGCGCACGCTGAAGTGTTGTCTACGGCCCTTCTGCTGCTCCACGGAGGCCTTGCCGGTGATCTCCCAGTATTCCTCGGGGATGAAGTCCTCGATGTCCTGCTCCCGCATGACCACCATGCGGGTGGCCACGGACTGCACGCGCCCGGCGGACAGACCCTTCTTGATCTTCGCCCACAGCAGCGGACTGATCTTGTAGCCCACCAGCCGGTCCAGCACGCGCCGGGCCTGCTGAGCGTCCACGCGGCCCATGTCCAGCGGCCGGGGGGACTTCAACGCCTGCTGAATGGCCTTCTTGGTGATCTCATGAAACTCGATACGGCAGGGCTTGTCGGTGTCGATGCCCAGAATATGGCCCAGGTGCCAGGAGATCGCTTCGCCCTCGCGGTCCGGGTCGGTGGCGAGGTAGATCTGGGAAGCGTTCCTGGCTTCCTTGCGGATGCGGGTCAGGATATCGCCCCGGCCGCGGATGGTGATGTACTTCAGGGCGAAGTCGTTGTCCACATCCACGCCGATCTGCGATTTGGGCAGGTCGCATACGTGCCCCTGGGACGCCTCCACCTTGTAGCCCTTGCCCAGAAATTTGCTGATGGTGCGGGCCTTGGCGGGCGACTCCACAATGATGAGCTTCTGCTTGGTTGCTGCCATGACGGTATTGCCTCCAAATTAAAGAAAGAATGATTACGCCCGGTGATAGATTTTGCCGGGCAGGGATTGAACAAGTCCGAGAATCTGCAGCATGGTCAGGCTTGAGGATAGTGCGGGCGCGTCCAGCCCCGTGGCCTCCGCCAGCTGGTCAAAGGATTTTTCGCCCTGGGAAAGCTGGGTGAGGATCAGCCGCTGATCGGGCGAGAGGGGCGGCAGCTCCTGCTTCTGCGCTTTGGTAGGCGCGGGCGGCGCGTCGTCCCAGCCGAGGTCCTCCAGCACATCCTGAGCGCTGGTGAAGTAGTTTGCGCCCTCCCGCAGCAGCTGATGCGTACCCTCCGCCCAGGCTGAGCCGATGTTGCCCGGATAGGCGAACACCTCCCGGCCCTGATCCAGCGCGTGCTGCACGGTAGTCATGCTGCCGGAGCGGATGCGGGCCTCCATCAGCACCACAGCCTTGCTCAGGCCGGACATGATTCTGTTCCGCACAGGAAAATTCCTGCCGATGGACGGCGTACCCAGAGGATATTCGGACAAAAGCAGGCCGCCGCGGCGGACAATGTCCTCCTTCAGCTGGCGGTTCTGCGCGGGATAGTCAATGTCCAGCCCGCCGGCCATCACGCCCACGGTGGGGCTTCCGCCGGCCAGGCAGCCCCGGTGTGCCGCTGAATCCACGCCCATGGCCAGGCCGCTGACGATGGTTACGCCGTGCTCGCTCAGCTCCCGGGCAATCTGCTCCGTGGCGGCAATAGCGCCGGGCGATGCGCTGCGGGATCCGACGATGGTGACGCACCGGCCCATCAGACAGTCAGGCTCGCCCCGGTAGAACAGAAGGGGTGGAGGCGAGGGAATGTCCCGCAGGCTGTCCGGATAGCCGAAATCCTCCATGCCCATGATGCCGATGGAGTCCTTCTGCATGTCCAGCATCATCCGGTGCATGGCGTCAGGCTGGGCCTGCTTCTTCAGCACGGCAAGCTGCTGGGGCGTGGCGTAGGGCTCAAGAATGACCGTTCCCTCGTCGATGAAACGGTCGTAGACGGCCTCGGCATCCCCGAAGTCGTGAAGAATGTCCGCCAGTCTGTCCGGCGGAAGCAGGGCATAGGTCAGCCATGCGCGGCATCCGTCCTGACGCGTGTAGCGCATGGCTCGACTCCCCCTCCGGCAATGCTTCTGTACAGAAACGCAGGGCTTGCGGACGAAAAGAAGTTCCTTAAGAAAAACAGCTCTGCGCTGTTTAACACTCTAACACAGTTTTTTTGAAAAAGCAACGCATCCCGCAAGAGAATTTGCGATCCGCATTTTTTCGCCGCCGCTTGACAGACGCGCAAATTCTGGTATAATGTCTGCCATCAGGGCAATGAGGAAAAGAGTAGCCCCCCTTGTTCCGTGCCAAGAGAGCTCCCGGCTGGTGGAAGGGAGAGACGGTGGGCGGGCGAAGTACATTTCCGAGCCATCCGCTGAACGCGCTGGTCAGTAGGCGGCATCCGGTTGCGCCGGTTATCGCGCGGGAGGAATCATGGGTTCCTCGCTGAGGGCCGTAATTCGGCCGAACATGGAAGTGGTACCGTGGCTTTTGTCACCTTCCTGGACGTATGGCGTCCGGGAAGGTTTTTTGTTGGATGCAGCAAGGAGGCTGATGGACCATGGAACTGGAATCCCTTCGTTTCGCCTCGCGGTTTGACGGTGTGACCGGCAGCGCCATCCGCGAAATCTTCAAGATGATTGCCAGGCCCGGCATGATTTCCTTCGCCGGAGGCAATCCCGCCCTGTCCGCCCTGCCTGATCAGGTGGTGGCGGAGATCGCCGCCGACGTGCTTTCGCGCGACGGCAAGGCTATCCTGCAGTACGGGGCCACCGAGGGCTACGCGCCCTTTCTGGAGAGCCTGAAGCAGTACGCCCAGGAGCAGCTGGGCTGCGACATCCCCGCCGTGCTGCCGGTGACCGGTTCCACCCAGGCCATGGATCTGCTGTGCAAGGCGCTGATCAACCCCGGCGACGTGATCCTGGTGGAGAATCCCTCCTTCCTGGGCAACCTGCAGTGCATGAAGCTCTACCAGGCTACCCTGGTTCCTGTGGAGAGCGACGACGAGGGCATGATTGTGGACAAGCTGGAGGAGGCCATTCTCCGCTACAAGCCCAAGATGCTCTACACCATCCCCACCTTCCAGAATCCCACCGGCAAGACCCTGTCGGCGGATCGCCGGGCGCCCATTGCCGCCCTGGCTGCCAAATACGGCATGGTGGTGGCGGAGGACGATCCCTACCGCGACCTGCGCTACGCCGGTATCCCCTGCCCCTCCATCAAGTCCTTCGACAAGGAGGGCTGGGTGGTGTTCCTGGGGTCCTTCAGCAAGATCATCTCCCCCGGTCTGCGGGTGGGCTTCATGGCGGGCGATCCGCGGATCCTGCGCAAGTGCACCATCGGCAAGCAGTCCTCCGACGTGCATACCGCCAATCTGAACCAGGCCATTGTCGACCAGTTCCTGCGCAGGAACCTGCTGCCGGATCACATTGCCTCCATCTGCCAAAGCTACAAGGCGCAGCTGGACGCCATGCTGGAGGAGCTGGCTACCTTCCCGGAGGGAACCCGATATACCCGGCCCGAGGGCGGGCTGTTCATCTGGGTGGAGCTCCCCTCGGGCATTGACGCGAAGGCCCTGCTGGAGAAGGCAGTGGCCCGGCATGTGGCCTATGTGCCCGGCACCCACTTCTTTGCTGACGGCGGGCACGAGAACACCCTGCGGCTGAACTTCTCCAACTCCACCATCGAACAGATCCGCACCGGCATGGCCGTGCTGCGGGAGCTGATCGCGGCGGATATGCAGCAGGGCTGAGAAACCAACCAGGACAGGTATCCATCCACACGGTGTGATTGCATAGAAAGAAAGGATGTATTCAACATGGCGCACATTCTGGACGTACTCAAGGAACGCGGCTTTATTGCCCAGATGACCTTCGAGGAGGATCTCTACAAGCAGCTGGAGCAGCCCACTACCTTCTACGTGGGCTTTGACCCCACGGCTGATTCCCTGCATATCGGCCATTACATCCCGATCATGGCCATGGCGCACATGCAGCGGGCGGGGCATCGGCCCATTGCGCTGATGGGCGGCGGCACCGCCATGATCGGCGATCCCTCCGGCAAGACCGACATGCGCAAGATGATGACCGTGGAGACCATCGACGACAACGTGGCCCACATCAAGCAGCAGATGTCCCGGTTCCTGGACTTCTCCGAGGGCAAGGCCATCATCGCCAACAACGGCGACTGGCTGCGGCATCTGAACTTCATCGACTTCATGCGGGAGATCGGCTCCACCTTCTCGGTGAACAAGATGCTTACCGCCGAGTGCTACAAGGCCCGCATGGCCACCGAGAACGGCCTGTCCTTCCTGGAGTTCACCTACATGCTCATGCAGAGCTACGACTTCCTGGAGCTGTTCAAGCGCTACGGCTGCCGGCTGCAGATGGGCGGCAACGACCAGTGGAGCAACATGCTGGGCGGCGCGGATCTGATCCGCCGCAAGGAGCAGCAGGCCGCCTTCGCCTGCACCTTCCAGCTGCTTCTGACCCATGACGGCCGCAAGATGGGCAAGACCGAGAAGGGTGCACTGTGGCTTGATCCCACCAAGACCTCCCCCTTCGATTTCTACCAGTACTGGCGGAATGTGGACGACAAGGATGTGGGCAAGTGCCTGGGCCTGCTGACCTTCCTGCCCATGGACGAGGTGCGCCGCCTGAGCGCGCTTCAGGGCAGCGAGATCAACGAGGCCAAGAAGGTGCTGGCCTTCGAGGTGACAAAGCTGGTACACGGCGAGGAGGAAGCGCAGAAGGCTGCCGACGCGGCTGCCGCGCTGTTTGCCGGCGGCGCCAACAGCGCCAGCGTGCCCTCCTTCGAGCTGACCGCTGCTGACCTGGCTGAGGACGCCCGCGTGACCACCATGCTGGTCAAGTCCGGCTTGTGCAAGAGCCAGAGCGACGCCCGGAATCAGATCAAGGCCGGCTCCGTGCTGCTGGGCGATGAAAAGGTCGCGGACTTCAACGCCGCTGTGACCGCCGACATGTTCGGTGAGGACGGCCTGATGCTGCAGAAGGGCAAGAAGGGCTTCCGGCGGCTGATCCTGAAATGAGCGCACCCTACAAGACCCTGCGACGGGCTGCCTCGGATGAGGTGATCATCAACAAGAGCCGCTTCATCGGCTACGCCACTCCCTGCGAGACAGAGGAGGAAGCCCTGGCTTTCCTGCAGTCCATCCGAACCAAGCACAAGGACGCCACCCACAACTGCTACGCCTATGTGATCGGGCGCAATGCCGGGGTTATGCGCTACTCCGACGACGGCGAGCCCGGCGGCACGGCGGGCCTTCCCATGATGGAGGTGCTCAAGGCTCAGGGCGTGGTCAACTGCTGCGTGGTGGTCACGCGGTACTTCGGCGGGGTGCTGCTGGGCGCGGGCGGTCTGGTACGGGCCTATACCCAGGGTACGGTGATTGCGCTGAAGGCGGCGCAGGTGGTGGTGATGGAGCCCTCCTGCCAGTACCTGTGCGAGGTGCCCTACCCCCTGTGGGACAAGGTGCAGCATGCCATGCGCACGCTGCCGCTGCAGCTGGTTTCCAGCGAGTTCACCACGGCGGTAACCTTCTCCATTCTGGTGCGTGAGCGGGATGCAGACATGGTGCTTGCCGAGCTGACCCGCATCACTGACGGGCGGCTGGAGAGCCTGCCGGAAAGCGAATCCTACCAGGCGTGGAACGTGGAATAATACAGGCAGACGATGGAATACTTCCCATCGTCTGCTTTTTCTTTACCATTCATGAACAGTTCATATTTCTGCTGTACACTCTCAGCGAATCATCCGGAAGGAGTGCATGGCACTGTGAAAAGCAAGAAGCTGGTCAAAAACATTCTGCTGGCGCTGGTACTGGTTATTGTGGTTGTGGCCGCTGTATTTTTCTTTTCGGGGGGCAGGAAAACCGCCTATACCGAGGAGACGGCCCGCACCATGAGCATCGAGACCTTTTACACCTTCTCGGGCAATATCGAGCCTGACCGCTACAAGGTGGTGACGGCCACAAACAAGGGAACTGTGAAAGAATGGAAGCTGGAGGAGGGCGACGCTGTGGCCAAGGATGATACCGTCATGACGCCAAAGAACGGCGGAAAATACACCGCGCCCATGGACGGCACCATTTCCAACCTGTATCTGGACGAGGACGAGGAGTTCAATCCCGGTGATGCGCTGTTCCGCGTGGCGGATTATGAGCATCCCGTGATGAAGATCAAGGTGGACGAGTACGACGTATCCGCCCTGAGCAAGGGGATGAGCGTGGAGGTGAAGGTACAGGCCACCGGCAAGGTCATCAGCGGCGAGATCACCCGCATCGCCCAGGAGGCCACGGTGGAAAACAGCCTGGCCTACTATGAGGCGGAGATTTCCCTGCCCCAGGACGGAACCCTGGCCATGGGCCTTACCTGCGAGGTCAGCATTCCCCGCCAGAGCGTCAAGGACGCCACCACCGTATCCATGGGCGCCATTCAGTATGACGACAACGGCAAGCCCTTTGTCTACTGCTATTCCCGCGGGGATGAGATTGTCCGCCAGAGCGTGCTGCTGGGCGTCAACAACGGCACCATCGTGGAGATCTGCGATGGCGTGAAGAGCGGCGAAACCATCCTGATTCCCGCCTCTTCCGATATGGAGCTGCCCATGATGCGCATGATGCGCTGAGCGGAGGATGCGATCATGAGCGACACCATTCTTTCCATGCGGGGCATTATCAAGCGCTACCGCATGGGCAATGAGGATCAGACCGTGCTGCGGGGCATCGACCTGGATGTGCGCAAGGGCGAGTTTGTGGCGGTGCTGGGGCCCTCGGGTTCGGGCAAGAGCACACTGATGAACATTATAGGCTGCCTTGATACCCCCACGGAGGGACAGTATATCCTCCATGGCAGGGACGTGAGCCGGCTGGATGAGGGTGAGTTGGCGTTGGTACGCAGCCGGGAGATCGGCTTTATCTTTCAGTCCTTTCAGCTTCTGCAGCGGCAGGACGCCCTCCAAAACGTGGAGCTCCCCCTGATTTACAGCGGCGTAAAGCCCCATGACCGCCAGGCCCGGGCCAAAATGATGCTGGAGCGGGTAGGCCTGGGCGACAAGCTGCATCACTACCCCAACCAGCTGTCCGGCGGCCAGCAGCAGCGCGTGGCCATTGCCCGCGCCCTGGCCAACCAGCCCACCATCCTCCTGGCAGACGAGCCCACCGGTGCGCTGGATCAGCAGACCGGCAGGCAGGTCATGAACCTGTTCCATGACCTGAACGAGGAGGGCAACACCATCATCATGATTACCCACGATATCGGCATTGCCCGGCACGCCCGGCGGATTGTGCGCCTGCTGGACGGCGAGCTCAGCGAGGGGGTGGCGGAGGATGCTTAAGGAAAGCCTACGCATGTCCTGGCAGAACATCAAGAGCAACAAGATGCGTACCTTCCTGACCATGCTGGGCATCATCATCGGCGTGACGGCCATCATCGCGCTGATCACCACGGTGGAGGGCGCCACCGGGGAAATCACCAGCCAGTTCAGCGCCCTGGGCGCGGGCAAGGTCAGCGTGTCCGTCACCGGAACCTCCATCAAGCGGGGGCTGAACAGCGAGGACATCGCGAAGATCGCCGCCATTGACAACATTGCCGGGGTGGATCCCAGCGTCACGCTGAGCAGGCATATTGCCCATGAGGGTACCCTGCTGGAGGATGCGTCCATCGAGGGCCGCAGCGCAGCCTACTTCAGCGGCGAGAGCACGGCGGTTTCCTCCGGCCGGGCCCTGACCAGCATGGATATGGATGCCTACAGCCGGGTCTGCCTGGTGGACGGCGATATCCGTGCCGCCCTGTTCCCCAATGAGAACCCCGTCGGGCATGAGATCGTCATCAGCGGGCTGACCTTCACGGTGGTGGGCGTGCTGGACGACGGCAGCGACAACGACGTCATGCGAGCCATGTCCGCCATGAACAGCGCCGATTCCTCCGGCACGGTGATCATCCCCTATCCCGCCGCGCTGCGCATGACAGGCAGCGGAAGCGTCAACAGCCTGACCCTTTACCTGGCGGACACGGACAAGGCTGACCAGACCATCGACCAGGTGGAGGAGCTGCTCAACGCCACCTTCAACTACCGGGACAACGCCTTCCGCATCCTGAACCTGGACAGCCTGCTGGACACCATGGACACCATCACCGGCATGATGACCACCATGCTGGCGGGCATTGCGTCCATCGCGTTGCTGGTGGGCGGTATTGGAATCATGAATATGATGCTGGTGTCTGTCAGCGAGCGCACCACGGAGATCGGCCTGCGCAAGGCCCTGGGCGCGCGGCCCGGGCTGATCCAGGCCCAGTTCCTGATTGAATCGGTGATGCTCAGCCTGATGGGCGGCATTGCAGGCATTCTGCTGGGCAATGTGCTTTCCTACGTCATTACCGAGGCCATCGGGTTCCGGTTTGCCCTGTCCACCGGGGCCATCGCGCTGGCGTTCACCTTCTCTGCCTCGGTGGGTATCCTCTTTGGCTGGGCTCCTGCCAGCAAGGCTTCCCGGCTGAATCCCATTGAAGCCCTGCGCAGCATGTGATATAATACGGGCAGAGCAAGCCATTGCCAAAGAAGAAGGGGGTGCCGGGCATGTTTACGATTCTGGTCGTGGAGGACGATCTTCCCCTGCAGCGGATGATGAGCGCGTTTCTGGGGCTGAACGGGTACCAGACCATCTCTGCGGCCAACGGGGAGGAAGCCCTCCATACCATCGAGCGGGTGATGCCCGACCTGGTCATCGCCGATGTGATGATGCCCGTGATGGACGGCTGGCAGCTGACCAGTGAGCTGCGGCGCAGCTATCCCCTGCTGCCCATTATGCTGGTGACGGCCCGGGATACCATCGAGGACAAGCGCGCTGGCTTCCAGTCCGGGGCGGATGATTATCTGACCAAGCCGGTGGACCTGGACGAGCTGCTTCTGCATGTGGGCGCGCTGCTCCGCCGGGCCCAGGCCATGACCAGCCACCGGCTGACGGTGGGCTCCACGGTGCTGGATTATGATTCCCTGACCGTCACCCGGGGCAGCGACAGCCTGACGCTGCCCAAGAAGGAGTTTTATCTGCT
This sequence comes from Eubacteriales bacterium, assembly GCA_034104265.1. Classification (GTDB taxonomy): domain Bacteria; phylum Bacillota; class Clostridia; order Christensenellales; family Aristaeellaceae; genus UBA11524. Next base: position 45,972 of record JAXEEE010000153.1, read on the forward strand.
CTTCAAGCTTCTCAGCAGCCCCAGGCAGATTTTCACCCGCCGCCAGCTGATGGACGAAATCTGGGGCATGGACGCCCAGAGCGATGAGCGCACGGTGGATGTTCACGTCAAGCGGCTGCGGGAGAAGTGCGAGATATTCCCGGATTTCACCATCCAGACGGTGCGCGGCCTGGGCTACAAGGCGGAAAAGTGCAATGAGTAATCTCCGAAGGATTCTCCATCCCTATACCTTCCGCAACAGGATGATGTCGGCGCTGCTGATATCCTCTGTCATTGCGGGCGTGATCGCCCTGGCCAGCTCCTTCCTGTACAGCTCCATGAGCGTGCGGGAGGATCTGGCCCTGAATCAGCATGCCGTGGCGATCTACCTGCTGGAGCTGGATCAGAAGACCGACCTGTCGGTGGAGGAAATCATCAGCATCGCGGGCAGCGACATCATGTCCGTGCGGGTGGACAGCGTTGCCATGGATGCTGTTCCGCCGAAGATCAGGACGCAGCTGGCGGAGAAGATGGTTGTGACCACGGGCGTTTCACTGATGGGCATGCCGGCGACCTATGTGCAGCTGGTGGATCAGGTGGTACGCATTATGCCTGCCCAGCGGCTGAACGTGTACATGGTGTCCTTTTTCCGCATCGGATTCGCTTCGCTGTCCTTCCTGCTGGCCTTTGTCATGATGGCGTGGCTGGCCTCCAACAATATCGCCAAGCCCATCACCACCCTGACCCAGGCAACCCGACGGATCAGCGACGGCGACTTTTCCGTCAAGCTGCCTGACGATATGCCCGGCGAGGTGGGTGAGCTGATGCAAGCCTTCAATGCCATGACGGACGCGCTGTCCCGCACCTCCTATCTGCAGAAGGACTTTATCAGCAGCGTCAGCCATGAGTTCCGCACACCCATCGCCTCCATCCGGGGCTTTGCGCGACTATTGCAGATGGACGGGCTGGACGAGGCCTCCCGCAAGGAGTACGTCAACATGATCGCCCAGGAGAGCGACCGGCTATCCCGCCTGTCCGAGACACTGCTGCGCCTGTCCGCGCTGGAGCAGCAGGCGGCGCCCGCCAGCCTGAGCACCTTCCGCCTGGACGAGCAGATCCGACAGGTGATTCTGCGCCTGGAGCCTGCCTGGTCCTCCCGGGATATTGAATGGCAGCTGGACATGCAGCCTGTCACCGTGACCTCCGATATTGAGCTGCTCACCCAGGTGTGGATCAACCTGGTCCAGAATGCCGTCAAGTTTTCCGAGCCGGGCAGCGTGATTGAAATCAGCGTCCTGCAGACGGACATGGCGGAGGTCAGCGTGACTGATCACGGCATCGGTATGGATGAGGAGACGGTCAGCCGCATTTTCGACAGGTTCTATCAGGGCGACAAGTCCCGCAGCCACCAGGGCGTTGGGCTGGGCCTGAGTCTGGTCAAGCGCATCCTGGATATCCTGCAGGGCGAGATTCACGTGCGCTCCCATCCCGGGGAGGGCAGCGTTTTCCGCGTGCGTCTGCCCTTCAATTATCATCATACCGCCACGGAGGAGACCAACCATGAGCGACGAACGGACGGAAACCATGATGCAGCTGTCGGCTGAGTTCCAGCAGATGGTGGATGAGTTCTTCACCGTGCAGTGCCGGTATCAGGCGGCCATCCGCGAGGTGCAGACCAAGCTGGAGATCCTCGACGACGAGTTTCAGATGAAGCACAAGCGCAACCCCATCCATCACATGCAGACCCGCATGAAGTCGATCCAGAGCATGATGGAAAAGCTCCAGCGCAAGCATGAGAGCGTCAGCATCGCCTCCGCCGTGACCAACCTGACGGACATTGCGGGTGTGCGGGTGATCTGCTCCTACATCCAGGATATATATACCGTGGCGGATCTGCTGACCAGCCAGGACGATGTGAAGGTTCTCCGGGTACGGGACTATATCAAGGACCCAAAGCCCAACGGCTACCGCAGCCTGCACCTGGTGCTGGAGATTCCTGTGTTTCTCTCCGAAGGACGGATCCTTGTGCCGGTGGAGGTGCAGATCCGCACCATCGCCATGGACTTCTGGGCCTCGCTGGAGCACTCCCTGCGCTACAAGGCGGAGGGCCAGGTGACGGAGGAGGTTTCCCGGGAGCTGCTGCAAACAGCCAGCGACATTGCCGCCCTGGACCAGCGTATGCAGAGAATCCACGACAAGGTGGACGCCATGGCCCTGGCCAAGGAACATTGACGGATAAATGCCTGTCATGCCGCCATACTATATCCCATGGAGGGATGCGGACATGACAGGCTTTCTTTATGCGGTGATTGCAGGTGCGGCCATGAGCATACAGGGCGTGATGAACACCCGTATGGGCGACAAGGCCGGCGTGCTGGAAACCAACGCCTATGTGCAGCTGACAGGCTTTGTGCTGGCGCTGATCATTGCGCTGTTTTTCGGCAAGGGCGATATCCGCCAGATGCCCCAGGCACCCTGGTATGCCTGGCTGGGCGGCGTGCTGGCCCCTGTCATTACGGTGACGGTGATGCTTTCCGTGGGGGCGCTCTCCCCTACCGTGGCGATTTCCACCATTCTTCTGTCCCAGCTGGCGGTGGCGGCACTGATTGACGCCTTCGGCATCATGGGCGCGGAGCAGATCGCCTTCACGTGGAAAAAGCTTCTGGGCCTTGGCATGATGGCGGCAGGCGTGATTCTGATCAAAATGAAATAATCGGCAGGATAGGACAGCTTTCGCCGGAATGCTCCGGCTTTTTTTGTTGCCTGCGAATCCTGTCGAACGATTCCTCCCGCAACCGCATAAGGAGACATTTTTCGCGGCAGGATAGGCTGTGTATACCATGGAATAGCTTTCCCGATACCAGGTAATAAAGGAGGCCGTCATCTTATGCTGCAATCCATCCGCGATGGCGACAGGCTCATTGTCCGCCTGAGGGGTGAGCTGGATCATTTCTGCGCCCAGTCCGTCCGGCGGGAGCTGGACGCGCTGCTCCGGGACGAGAGCATCCGCTGCCTGATCCTGGATTTCTCCACGCTGACCTTCATGGATTCCTCCGGCATCGGCGTGATTCTCGGGCGATACCGGCTGATGCGGGACCGGGGCGGGACTGTGGCCGTGATCCACATGAACCAGCACATTGCAAGAATCTTCCACATGTCCGGCATGGACAGGGTTATCAAACAGCTTGACAAGCAACAGGAGGCACGGCCATGAGTCAGCACAATGAAATGCAGATCACCTTTCTCTCTCTGGCGGAGAACGAGTCCTTTGCCCGCGTGGTCATCGCAGCCTTCGCCGTACAGATGAGCCCTACGGTGTCGGAGATCGCCGACATCAAGACTGCCGTGTCCGAGGCGGTGACCAACGCTATTGTCCACGGCTATGAGGGCTGCACGGGCCAGGTGGTCATGCGCGCTCGCATGGACGACCGCTGGCTGACCGTGGAGATTCAGGACGAGGGCAAGGGCATTGCCAATGTGGAGCAGGCCATGGAGCCCTTCTACACCTCCCACCCGGAGCAGGAGCGCAGCGGCATGGGCTTCGCGGTGATGCAGACCTTCATGGACGACCTGCAGGTGGAGTCCGCCCCCGGCAAGGGCACCACCGTCCGCATGCGCAAGCGGATCCACGCAGGAGGCTCCCTGTGACGGCGAGGAAGGACTTCTCCACCGAGCTGACCCGGGCGCGACTGAACGGCAGGGAGGCCGTTGCGGCGCTGGCGGAGGAGCATCTGCCGCTGGTGGCGGCCATGGTCAGCCGCTTCCCCTGGTACGGCCGGGAAAGGGAGGAGCTGTACCAGCAGGGCTGCGTGGGCCTGATGAAGGCCCTGGCCCGCTACGATCCTTCCTACGGCACAGCGTTTTCCACCTATGCTGCCGCCATGATCCTGGGCGAAATGCGCATGCTATGCCGCAACGACGCGCCGGTGCATATTCCCCGCCGGGACAGGGAGCTGCGCAGCCGCGTCCGGCGGACGGAGCGAATGCTGACGGAGCATCTGGGCCGGGATCCCACCGTGCAGGAGCTGGCCTCGACGATGCGGATGGATGCGGCTGAACTGATGCTGGTCATGGAAGAGGTGACCGTCTCATCCATGGACGCTGCGCCTGCAGGCGGCGGGCACACCCTGGCGGAGCTGCTGCCGGAGCAGGATGACTGGCTGGACAGGCTTCTTTTGCGGGACATCGTATCCCGCCTGCCCAGGGAGGATCAGCGTCTGCTGCTGATGCGCTACCGTCTGGGCAAAACCCAGGCGGAAACGGCCCGGGCCATGGGCATGACCCAGGTGCAGGTCAGCCGGAGGGAATCTGCCGTCAAGGCAGCCCTGCGTCAGGCCTGGACAAAGGAATAGCACAGGAAAAAGCCATGCGTCCCATCGTCCGGGGCGCATGGCTTTTGTCGTATGCATATCGCTGATTTATCCGTTGATGAGGGGAAGTATTTCCTCCTGTACCAGCCCGGCGACGCTGTCGGGATCCACATGGCGGAACTTCACGCCGTTGATGCGTATGCACGGCCCGCTGGCGCATTCGCCCATGCAGAAGGTGTTCGACACCTCCACCTGCCCGGCGACACCCGTGCGCTTCAGTTCCTTCTGAAGGGTCGTCAGGGTATCATTGGCTCCGTACATGCTGCAGGACATGCCGCTGCAGACACTAACCTTGACCATGGCTGCCATCCTCCTGTTCTTTGATGGGATGCGGTCAGGCGATCTCCAGGGCGATCTCCATCATCTTGGTGAAGCTCTTCTGCCGCTCCTCAGCGTTGAGTTCCTCGCCGGTGAAGGGATTGTCGGAAATGGTGCAGATGGCCAGGGCGTTCTTGCCCGCGCGGGCGGCGTTCATGTACAGCGCAGCGGCTTCCATCTCCACCGCCAGCACGCCCAGCTTCTGCAGCTTCGCGCCTGCGCCGGACTCATCGTAGAAGATATCGGAGGTATACAGCGCGCCGGGCACAGGCACCTGGCCCAGACGCTTGCCGGCCTCCATGGCCCGGCTCAGCAGCTCCCAGGAGCAGCAGGGGGCCACGTTGCCCTCGAAGCCGTACTGCTTGCCGAAGTTGGAGTTGGTGTACGCGCTCATGCCCAGTACGATGTCCCGCACCTTCAGCCGCTGGTCCAGCATGCCGGCGGTACCCACGCGGATGATGTTCTCCACGCCGTAGAAGTTGAACAGTTCATAGGAGTAGATGCCGATGGAGGGTACGCCCATACCGCTGGCCATGACGGACACCCGCTTGCCCTTGTACAATCCGGTATAGCCCTGCACACCGCGGGTGTTGTTGACCAGCACCGGATCGGTCAGGAAGTTCTCTGCGATGAACTGGGAGCGGAGCGGATCGCCGGGCATCAGCACGGTGGGGGCGAAATCGCCAGCCTTGGCGGTGATATGGGGAGTGGGAATATTGCTCATGGTCGGATACCCCTTTCTTGACAAGAATCACATCCTGTTCCTCTATTGTACACGAGTTTGCCCGGTTTGTACAGCCCGTATGGCGAATGTTTCCGGCATGCCGTGCCTTGACAGACGCTGACGCATCTTCTACAATGGTGTCATAAGCGTATGGGAGGCATCAGCATGAATGACCGCTTTCTGCCCGTTACCCCGGAGGAAATGCACGCCCTTGGCTGGGACGCGCCGGACTTTGTCTTCGTCTGCGGTGACGCGTATGTGGATCATCCCTCCTTCGGGCATGCCATCATCAGCAGGATTCTGGAGCAGGCAGGCTATCGGGTGGCCATGCTGTGCCTTCCTCCCTGGCAGGACGAGAGCGCCTTCAGGCGATTTGGCCGTCCCCGCCTGGGCTTCCTGGTGACCGCAGGGGTCATTGACAGCATGGTCAACCATTACACCGTGGCGAAAAAGCGCCGCCAGGAGGACGCCTATGCCCCCGGCGGCAAGGCCGGCATGCGCCCCGACCGGGCCACGGTGGTCTACTGCAACCGCATCCGCCAGGCCTACAAGGATGTGCCGATTCTCATCGGCGGGGTGGAGGCCAGCCTGCGCCGCTTCTCCCACTATGATTACTGGGACGACAGGGTGCGCCACTCCATCCTGGTGGATTCCGGGGCAACGCTGCTGATGTACGGCATGGGTGAAACCTCCATCATCCAGTGCGCCAACTGGGTGGCGGACGGCATGAATCCCGCCGAGCTGAGCAGGCTTCGCGGCGTGTGCTACATGAGCAAAACGCCGGATCCCTCCTGCATCCTGCTGCCCAGCCACGCGGAGGTGTCCACGGACAAGCGCCGCTACGCCGAGGCATTCCTGACCCAGTACGAGGAACAGGATCCCATCCGTGGCCGCCGCATGTGCCAGCAGCAGGACACCGACCGCTACCTGATCCAGAACGAGCCCTCCCTGCCCCTGAGCCGTGAGGCCCTTGATGCGGTCTACGACCTGCCCTACACCCGCCGCTGGCATCCTATGTATGACAAGGATGGCGGCGTGCCTGCCCTGCAGGAGGTGGAGTTCTCCATTGCCTCTACGCGGGGGTGCTTCGGCTCCTGCAGCTTCTGCGCCATCACCTTCCATCAGGGGCGGATCATCCAGTCCCGCAGCCCGGAGTCCATCGTGAAGGAAGGAAAGCTCCTGACCGCTCTCCCCAATTTCAAGGGCTATATCCACGACGTGGGCGGCCCCACCGCCAACTTCCGCCTGCCCTCCTGCCAGAAGCAGCTGAAGTCCGGCACCTGCAAAAACCGCCAGTGCCTCTACCCCACCCCCTGCAAGAACATGGCCGTCTCCCACAAGGAGCTGGTGGACGTGCTGCGCCAGCTTCGGGCGCTGCCACGGGTGAAGAAGGTGTTCATCCGCTC
>JAXEEE010000154.1:0-9207 GCA_034104265.1 Eubacteriales bacterium
TGCACGGCGCGCCCGTTGCGCGCCGTGCCTTCGCGCAAGCCGCAGGCTGGCCCCACGCGCGCGCACTCTGACCGAAGGCGCGCAACCCAATCGCGTGCCGGGTGTGGGCACTGCCCACCCACTTGACAATTCTCCCTGGAAAAGGTATGATTAAAGGGTGTGCGAGGTGACCAGACGATCGCGTGCCGAAAGGTATGAGGAAAGTCCGAGCACCATAGGGCAGGGTGCCAGCTAACGGCTGGTGGAGGCGACTCCAAGGAGAGTGCAACAGAGATATACCGCCCATCCGCAAGGATGAGCAAGGGTGGAAAGGCGAGGTAAGAGCTCACCCACGGCCTGGCGACTCGTCCGTGATGTAAACCCCACCTGGTGCAAGATGCAATGGGGATGATGCGGTTGCCCGCCGTATTCCCCGCAATCGCTGGAGCCTGCGCGGCGACGCCAGGCCTGGATAGATGATCGTCCACGACAGAACTCGGCTTACCGGTCACGCTCGCACGCTTCTCCCGGTTGGCAGGCGGCGGATTCCGCCGCTTTTTTTCTGATAAGCCCATCAATCTGACAGAAGGGATGATCCCCCGTGAAGAAGTGGATTGCGTCGCTGCTGTGTCTGGCCCTGACCTGCGCCTCCTGCGCCGCCCTGGCCTGGGATGCTCCGTTCCTGGTGCGCAGCGGCGACCGGGAGCAAAAGCGGGTCGCCGTCACCATCGACGACTGCTTCAATATCGACTACGTCCGCCAGGCCTACGAGCTGTCCGTGCGCTACGACGTGCCCATCACCTTCTTCATCCTGGGCATCAACCTGGAGGAGCAGGACGCTGCACTGTGGCAGGCCATCGCCGCCTCCCGCTGCGAGCTGGGCAACCACACCTACGGCCACTGCGACCTGCCTGCCCTGGACAACAACGCCATCTACAACCAGGTCATGCGCGCTCAGGCCTGCCTGGATGAAACCCTGGGCTACCACTATCCCATGCAGGTTTTCCGCCCGCCCTACGGCCACATGAACCGCAACGGCAAAAAGCACGTCAACAGCATGATCCAGACCCTGGGCTTTGAGCATGCCATCCTGTGGGACGTGAGCCAGACCGATTTCGACAAGTGCCGCAGCGCCGTGCAGAACGGCAGCATCCTCCTGTTCCACACCAACACCCTGGATCTGCAGTGCATGGAGCAGCTGATCCCCTGGCTCAAGGAGGAAGGGTACGAGCTGGTCACCGTCAGCCAGATGCTGGGCATGGAGCCCGTCGCCACCTCCACCGACCTGTACGAGTTCGTCTCCTACGGCGACTGGCAGAAGGCCCGGGGCGTCAACTGAGGCAGATACATCAAGCGCGGGAGTCTCCCTGTCGGGAGGCTCCCGCGCTTTTCCTGTGCTTATTCCATGTCGTCCATTTCACGGCCAAAGCGGTCGCAGAGAATGGCCCGGTCCTCCTTGGACTTGTGCCATACCTTGGTGTCCGGCCAAAGATAATCGCCGCTGCCCTCCGAGGACTGGCTGACCACGGTGATCACCTGCCCCGGCTCCGCCACTGCGCCCCGGGGGAAGACGAAGATCTCCCCGCCCCGCTCCGAGCGGATGAACCAATCCGTCAGGTCGATGGCCTCGCCGGAGGTGTTGCGCAGGCGGATGGCGTCGTCCTCGCCCTTGTCCACAATCACCAGACCTTCGTCAGGCGCAGGCAGCGTGGGGGTGGGCGCGTATTCAGCCGCCGCCTTCCCGCCGGAAACCGTCACCAGCACGCCCGCATCCGCATCCTGGGTCTGCCAGATCTGCGCGCCCGCCCTGGTCAGCAGTGTCATTACACGGTCAGCGGGCGTGTCGGGCTCCTCCGCCGTGTTGGTGGAGATAACCGCCAGCCGGGGCTGCACCGCCTCCACCAGCGCGACGGACGTGGCGTCGGCTTCGCCGTGGTTACCCACCTTCAGCACCTCGCAGGCGGGAATCAGCCGCTGGGCCAGCAGCAGCTTTTCCTCCGGGAATTCCATGTCCCCCGCCAGCAGCAGCCGCACGCCGTCCTTCTCCGCCAGCAGCACCAGGGAGTTGTTGTTCTCCTTGTCGGGGTTTTCCGCCGTGGGGCCAATGACCGCCAGCGTGCCGCCCTCCAGGGACAGCGCGTCCCCCGCCGACAGCCACACAACCTCCTGTCCCCGCAGCGCAGCAGCCTTGATCACCGGATGCTTGCTTTCCTTGCAGGTGTACCAGCAGGAGGCGTACCACGTCCCCACCTCCACGGAGGACTGGGCCAGCGCCGCCGCGCCGCCCGCATGGTCGCTGTCGGTGTGGGTGATAATCACCCCGGTCAGGCGGTCGATGCCCTGGCTGTGCAGCGCCCGGGACAGCTGACCCCAGCTTTCCGCGGTGCCGGTGTCAATCAGATAAGTGTCCCCGCCGCTGCGCAGGATCAGCGCGTCAGCCTTGCCCACGTTCACGGCCTGCAGGGTCAGCGCGTCCTCCGCCTGGGCGCAGCCCGTCAGCAGCATCAGCAGCAGCGCAAGCAGTATCGCTCGCATAGCCGTCCTCCTTTCCTGTATACAAAGGAAACGTGTTCAACGCGGAATTTCGTCCCGGAGGAGGCAAATTCCTGCCTGCCGGGAGGCTTGCGCTTTCCGGCGGAATATGGTACGCTTTTGCCATCTTTATCATGAAGGGAGCTGTCCGCCATGGAACGCTGGATGCGCCTGGCCCTCGACCAGGCCCGGCAGGCTGCCGCCATGGGCGAGATTCCCGTGGGCGCGGCGCTGGTGCAGGGCGAGACGCTGATCTGCGCTGCCCACAACCTGCGGGAAGCCGCACATGACCCCACCGCCCACGCAGAGCTGCTCTGCCTGCGGGAGGGGGCGCGGCTGCTGGGGGACTGGCGGCTGCGGGACTGCACGCTCTACGTGACCCTGGAGCCCTGCCCCATGTGCGCCGGAGCCATGGTGATGAGCCAGCTGGGCCGGTGCGTGTGGGGGGCGGCGGATCCCCGCCAGGGCTGCTGCGGCAGTGTGTACGACCTGCCGGGGGACGCCGCGCTGCACGGGATCACCCGCTGGCAGGGCGGGGTGCTGGAGGCCGAATGCGCCCGGCTGATGACGGACTTTTTTGCATCAAGGAGGCAGCCATGAAGCGGATTTACGTCTACATCTATCAGGACATGGCGGACTTCGAGGTCACGGTGCTGTTGCAGCGGCTGCGGATGACCGGCGGCCGGGATATCGTGGCCGTCAGCGAGGGCATGGAGCCCGTCACCGCCCAGTCCGGCCTGCGGTATCTGCCCGACCTGCGAATTGCCGACGTGACCCCTTCCGACGAGGACGAGGCCCTGCTGATCCCCGGCGGGCCCATCCGCATGGAGCAGAACGCCATCGCGCCGTTGGCGCGTTCCTTCCTGGAGCGCGGGCTGCTGGTGGGGGCCATCTGCTTCGGGCCGCAGTTCCTGGCCCGGGCTGGGATCCTGGCGGAGCGCCGCTACACCACCTCCTGCCCGCCGGAGAAGCTGGCGGACATGGGCCTGACCGACTTCTTCCCCCGTGAGAATTTCATCCCCGCCCGGGTGGTGACGGACGGCAACCTGATCACCGCCCAGGGCTACGCCTTCGTTGACTTCGCCCAGGCGGTGTGCGGGTATCTGCATATCTTCCGGGACGAGCAGCATGCCTGGGAGCAGCTGGGGCGTATCAAGGGAAGCTGACGATCAGCCCGCTAAAAGGCATTCTGCCGGCATGCGAGGTATCGTTTCTGCTATGTGATAGCATGAGATCAGGCAGAGCTGCAAATCGGAATTTGGAGGATTATTCAGAATGGATATTACAAAAATTGAGAAAAACGGCGTAATATGTGCTGTTGTAAATAGCGGGGAAACAGTAATCACAGATGCACAGTCTGCACTTGATTTGCTGATGACGATTATGTACGATGTCGATACGAATAATATCGTCATCAGCAAGAAGCTCATTGTAGAAAATTTCTTCATTCTGAGCACTGGTCTTGCAGGTGAGATATTGCAAAAGTACATCAACTATGGTGGACGCATTGCTATTTATGGAGATTATTCACATTATACCAGTAAACCGCTAAAGGACTTTATCTACGAGAGCAACAAAGGCAGAGATGTGTTCTTTACAGCTACTGAAGATGAAGCGATTGATATGCTGACACGATAAATTCCGGTTTGCCGAACAGATAAGGGCGCACTTCCATTCACCGTTCGGTATCGTGCATCCTATGCGGGTTCGCACCGCATCCACGGCTCCATCTAACGAGGGAGCCGTAGTTTTTTCCAGCCCCAACACAAAACACTCCGGCCTGTGGTTGCAGCCACAGGTCGGATTCATTGTTTTGCGAACACTGCCCTGAAAACCGGCGGGATGCTTGCTCTGTTAGCCGCGAATCAGCCGGATCAGCGCGTCGGTAACCTTGTCCATGTCCTCCGCCGTGCCCACGGTCACCCGGAGCCATGGCTTCAACCGGGGCGCGGAGAAGTGCCGCACCAGGATGCCCTCCGCCCGCAGCGCCTGCTGCACGGGGCCCGCATCCGCCTCGTCCGCCCGGACAAACAGGAAGTTCGTCGCGCTGGGCAGCACGGTGATCCCCGCCTCCGTCAGGCGGCGGCGGCATTCGTCCCGGGCCGATACCACCTTCGCCACGCAGGCGGCGGTGTAGTCCTCATCCAGGATGGCCGCACGGGCCGCAGCCTGGGCCAGCCGATCCACCGGGTAGCTGTTGAAGCTGTCCCGCACCCGGCGCAGGGCGTTCACCAGCCGCTCGCTTCCCAGGGCATAGCCCACCCGCAGCCCCGCCAGGCCGTGGCTCTTGCTGAAGGTGCGCACGATCAGCACATTGTCGAAATCCGCCAGCAGGGACAGGGCCGTCTCCGGCGCAAAGGCCGCATAGGCCTCGTCCACCAGCAGCACCGCGTTATTCGCGCGGGTGTGCTCCGCCAGGCGGCGCACCGCTTCGCCGGCCAGCAGCATGCCCGTGGGCGCGTTGGGGTTCGCCAGCGCCACGGGGCAGCCCTGCATCAGCCCGTCCACGTCCACGGTGAAGTCCTCCCGCAGGGGGACGGTGCGATAGTCCGCGCCGAACAGGTTCGCATACACCGGGTAGAAGGAGTAGGTCACGTCCGGGGCCAGCACGGTTTTCCCCGCGAAGAACGCCGCGAAGGCGAAGGCCAGCACCTCGTCCGAGCCGTTGCCGCAGAAGACGTTCTCCGGCTTCACGCCGTTGACCTGGGCAATGGCCTCCCGCAGGGCCGTGGACTCCATGTCCGGGTACAGCCGCAGGGTGTCCGTCAGCCCCGCCAAGGCCTCCGCCACCTTTGGCGATGGCGGATAGGGATTCTCGTTGGTGTTCAGCTTGATCAGCCGCTGGTTCTTCGGCTGCTCCCCCGCCACATAGGGGGTCAGCCGCAGCGCAAGGTCGCTTTCATAGGCCATGGTCATACCCTCCTCACCGGCACACCCTCCCGGGCCAGGTAGTCCTTCAGGTCGGCAATCTTCATGATGCCGAAGTGGAACAGCGTCGCCGCCAGGGCCGCGTCCGCATGGCCCACGGTCAGCGCGTCGCGGAAATGCTCCAGCTTCCCCGCGCCGCCGCTGGCAATCACCGGTACCGGCACCGCGTCAGCCACCGCACGGGTCACGTCCAGCGCGAAGCCCTCGCCCACGCCGTCGGTGTCCATGGAGGTCAGCAGAATCTCACCCGCTCCCCGGCGAACGCCCTCCGCCGCCCATTCCAGCGCGTCCAGGCCCGTGTTGACCCGCCCACCGTTGACGTACACGTCCCAGCCGCCGCCTGCACGGGCCTTCACATCCATGGCCAGCACCACGCACTGGCTGCCGAAACGCAGCGCAGCCTCGGTGATGAAGTCCGGGTTGCGCACCGCCGGGCTGTTGATGGACACCTTGTCCGCGCCCAGCTTGAGGATGTCCCGGATCTGCCCGATGTCCCGGATACCGCCCCCCACCGTGAAGGGGATGAACACCTGCTCCGCCACCCGGGACACCACGTCCAGCATGGTTCCCCGGCCCTCATGGGAGGCATTGATGTCCAGCAGCACCAGCTCATCCGCACCGGCTTCATTGTAGCGGACGGCGGCTTCCACCGGGTCGCCCGCATCCCGGATGTCCACGAAGTTCACGCCCTTCACCACCCGGCCGTCCCGGATGTCCAGGCAGGGAATGATCCGCTTGGTCAGCATGACGCCGCCCCCTTCCACGCCGCGAAACGCCGCAGCATCTTCAGCCCCACCGTCCCGGACTTCTCCGGGTGGAACTGGGTGGCCATGACGTTCTCCCGGCACACGGCGGCAGTGAACACCTGCCCGTAGTCGCAGGTGGCGGCGGTCCACTCCTCCGATATATCCGCCATGCAGTAGCTGTGGACGAAGTACACGCAGGGATCCTCCCCTGCGTTAAAGAGCGGGCAGTCCCGGGTGGCGAGGGTGTTCCAGCCCATGTGGGGGATCTTCAGCCCGTGGTTTTCCAGCCTTGTCACCGTGCCGGGAAACAGCCCCAGGCCATCGAAGAAGCCGTTTTCCTCGCTGTGCTCGAACATCATCTGCATCCCCAGGCAGATGCCCAGCACGGGCTTGCCTGCCTGGGCCCCATCCAGCAGAGCCCTGTCCAGCCCCGAGCGCCGCAGCCTGTCCATGGCCTCCTCAAAGGCCCCCACGCCGGGCAGCACCAGGTGGCTGGCCCCGGCCACCGCCGCAGGGTCGTCCGTGATTACCGCCTGCTCGCCCAGGTACTCGAAGGCCTTCTGCACGCTGCGCAGGTTGCCCATGCCATAATCCATGATGGCGATCATCCGCTTCACGCCTTTCATCGTGCTAAATCGCTAAAGTTTCCTTCGGAGGGAAAAGGCAGGAGTGGCGCTCCTGCCTGAAGAGGTTACCGGTAGAGGATCTCGTTGCGCTTGGGGCCGTTGGACACCATATGGATGGGGCAGCCGCATGCCTTCTCGATGAACTCCACATACTTGCGGCAGTTCTCGGGCAGATCCTCGTAGCGCTTCACGCCGCGGATGTCGCACTCCCAGCCGGGCAGCGTCTCATACACGGGCTTGCAGCGCATGAGGGTGGGGGTGGCAGGAAAGTCAGCGATGCGCTCGCCATCCACCTCGTAGGCCACGCAGACGGGGATTTCCTTCAGGTAGTCCAGCACGTCCAGGTTGGTCAGCACGACCTCGGTCGCGCCCTGCACCAGCACGCCGTAGCGGGTGGCCACCGCGTCGAACCAGCCCACGTCACGGGCACGGCCGGTGGTGGCGCCGAACTCGCCCGCGTCGCCGCCGCGACGGCGCAGCTCATCGCCCGCATCGCCCTCCAGCTTCGTCACGAACGCGCCTGCGCCCACGCAGGAGGAATAGGCCTTCGTCACGCAGACGATGTCGGTCATGTCCCTGGGGGACACGCCCGCGCCTACACAGCCATAGCCCGCCAGGGGCGAGGAGGAGGTGGTGTAGGGATAAATGCCATGGTCAGGATCCCGCAGGGAGCCCAGCTGGCCCTCCAGCAGGATGACCTTGCCCTCCTGGTTGGCCTTGTGCAGGAAGAGGGTGGTGTCGCACACCATGGGGCGGATCTTCTCCGCCAGCTCCTCCAGGCGGGCCATCAGCGCGTCCAGATCAATGGCGGGCTTGTGGTACAGGTGCTCCAGCAGGCAGTTCTTCTTCACCAGGGCGATCTCCAGGCGGCTGCGGAGGATCTCCTTGTCGTACAGCTGGCAGACCTGGATGCCCACCTTGGCGTACTTGTCGGAATAGAAGGGCGCGATACCGCTCTTGGTGGAGCCGAAAGCGCTCTTGCCCAGGCGCTCCTCCTCGAACTTGTCAAAGTCGATGTGGTAGGGCATCATCACCTGGCAGCGGTCGGAAATCAGCAGCTTGGGCATGGGCACGCCGCGGCTGGTCAGGGACTCCAGCTCGCTGAGCAGGGCCTCGATGTTCAGGGCCACGCCGGGGCCGATGACGTTCACCACATTCTGATGGAACACGCCGGAGGGCAGCAGATGCAGGGCGAACTTGCCATACTCGTTGATAATGGTATGGCCGGCGTTCGCGCCGCCCTGGAAGCGAACGACCACGTCGCTCTTTTCCGCCAGCAGATCAGTAACCTTACCCTTGCCCTCGTCGCCCCAGTTGGCGCCTACGATGGTACGAACCATGGGAATCCTCCTTCAAGCAGCGGACGAAAATCCGCCGCATGTTAGCATCATGCGTCAGTTTCCATTATGACGCATCCGCGCGGAGATGTCAAGGGAACATTCCTGAATCTTGCAGCAAATTCGTTCGACAGGCATGGTGCACTGTTGTGCAGGATACACTGCCTGCACATAGGCCGCCATGCCGGATCTGCTGGTGAGTGCACATACCAAGCATGCGGTAGTGTTCATGGATCAGGACGACAATGGGCTTCGCTTCGTCAACAACCGGCATCCTGCCACATTGGAACCGGATGAGCTGACCCTGACCGCTGCTGAAGTCCTGTCGCGGACGGATCCGCATGTGTGCGTGGCCATGCTGGCGCACATCACGCCCGAGCCCGGCGACCTGAAGCCGGTGCTGACGGCATTTATGAACTCGCTGGTGGATTACCGCCGGGGACATGGAGGCGTTTCGGCGGACGTATTGCGACCGGCTGCTGCTGGCACTGATGAATACGCACTTCCAGCCTTCCTGCTGGACGCGCTGACCATGATGCGCCAGATTCATGAAGAACTCTTGGCTGATAAGTTGGCGCAGCTGCTGAAAGCGCTGCTCCATGCAGTACGTTCCGCCGCAGAAGGTACGCTGAAATCATTGCTTCCCATTGATGATTTCATGTGCGCATTGGAAGACTATGAAGCGCTGATTACTGCAAAACGCGATCAATCTGACCGAGCCCATTATGACGGCCGTGCAATAAAGAATATCCCGTGCGATTCCATCGTAGCCAGCAAACTGTGCCCACCACAGCCAGGATGACGGCTGCGCCAGCCGTGCAATTCCGTCCCCTGCTATGAAATAAAGAAGCACCTCGACTGAGATGCTTCATATGGAATCCATCAAGCGACCTATCCTCCCGGTGCGGCAGTGCTGCCCCCACCACAGCCAGGGTGACGGCTGCGCCAGCCGTGCAATTCCGTCCCCTGCTATGTAAAAAGGAAGCACCTCGATTGAGATGCTTCTATATGGAATCCGGCAGCGACCTATCCTCCCGGGCCGTGTCCAGCCGAGTACTT
>JAXEEE010000155.1:0-7223 GCA_034104265.1 Eubacteriales bacterium
GGCCCGGGCGGGCAGGGCTTCCTCGAGGCTCCAGGGCAGGGGATCATCTCCTTAGGGGTGGATGATAGCACAGGTGGGCGGCTCGTGGCACGGGGGACGCGGGGGGGCCGCGCCCCAGACCCGCGCCCGGGGGGCGCGGGGGGCGGGCGGGCGCCGGGCGCGCCCCGGCCGCCCCGCGACGCGGACTATGCGAGGCTCTCCCCATCCGTCACGGCTTTCGCCGTGACACCTTCCCCGCCGGGGAAGGGGGCTTCGCCCCTTTTCGTGGTTGGGCTCGGGCGGGGCTCCCCTGCGGTCGCCCCGCTTCGCGTGGGGTTGCGCGCTCCGCCGTGGGTGAGAGAGGCGGCGACCTACAGCGGAGGCCGACGGAGGCTACTCAGGCTCCTCCGGCCATGGGGCGGGGGTGGAGACATGCTACCGGCCCGGCCCCCGGGGTTCGGGGCAGGCAGCCCCGGTTCTGGGGATCCAGGGGGCAATGCCCCCTGGGGGTCTGCACGACCGCGTCGCGGTGCGCCCGTTGCGCACCGTGACCCCCGCATGCGCGGCGCGCCCTCCGCGCGCCGTGCCCGTGCAACCGCACGACACTCCCACGCGCACGTACTATGGCCGAAGGGATAATACTCAATCGCGCGAAAAGGGGTGAAACCCCTGGGAGTCCAGAGGGCTATGCAGCCCTCTGGCGGGGTGCAGGGGCAGCGCCCCTGCCCCCTTGCAAGACCCCGCGGAATGTCGTATACTGAATAGGAAGCACGGGCTTCAGAAAGCAATTCAGAGGTAGAAATGATGAATCAGCGGCCTCCCCGCCGCCAGAGCGGCGTAAATCCGAAGAAGGTTATCGGGCTGATGGCAGCAGCGGTGCTGCTGGTCACGGCTGTGGTGATGGCGGTGCGCGTGGCGCGCCTGGTGGATCTGACCCAGGTGGAAATGAGCCTGACCCCCACCCCTCAGCCGGTTTACGGCAACGTGATGGCTGTGACCATCGACCCCAATGCGCCCACGCCTGCGCCGGTCATCCGCCACGGCGCCCAGGGTGAGGAGGTCAAGGAGCTGCAGGCCCGCTTGCAGACCCTGGGCTATTATGACGGGGAGATCGACGGGCAGTTCGGCAACGGCACCCGGGCGGCGGTGGTGCTGTTCCAGCAGCAGCACGGCCTGGACGCTGACGGCGTGGTGGGCGAGGCCACCCGCGCCGTGCTCTATTCCACCGACGCGCATCCCATGGTCGTCACCGCTACGCCCGCTCCTACCGATACCCCCGCCCCCACCGAGCCCGTCACGCCCGGGCTGACGGCCAACGGTATGCCCATCCTGGTCAACCGGCAGAACCTCCTGCCGGATGATTACCAGACCGTGGATCTGATCAACCTGTACGACTACTGCGACAAGAGCGTTGTGACCATCAAGGGCAACGGCATCGAGGGCGAGCGCATCGCCGTGGACGCGCTGATGACCATGCTCCGTGCGGCCATTGCCGACGGCATCAGCACCTGGCAGGTCAGCGCGGGCTACCGCACCGTGGCCTATCAGCAGAAGCTGTTCGACAATCAGGTGTATGAGTACATGCAGAACGGCCTCTCCCGGGAGAACGCCAAATCCGCCACCCGCAAGACCGTGGCGGATCCCGGCTCCAGCGAGCATCACCTGGGCCTGGCCTTCGACATCACCGTGCCGGGCGTGGCCTTCAAGGGCACGAAGCAGGCCAACTGGATGGCCGAGCACTGCTGGGAGTACGGCTTTATCCTCCGGTATACGGAGGACAAGGAGTCCATCACCGGCTTCCTGGCGGAGCCCTGGCACTTCCGCTACGTGGGTGTGGAGCATGCGCTGATCATGCGGGACGAGAACCTCTGCCTGGAGGAATACCTGGAGAAGTACGGCAACTGATACGGAGGGAAAGGATAATGACCCGCTACGCTGTGACCTGGCGGCCCCGATCCGACAACCTGGGCGATGATCTGCTGACCCTGGCGGCCTCGCGGCTGCTACCCTGGGTGGACATGGCCCTGGACGCGGACAGGCTGGACGAGCCCCTGCCCGACCTGGAGCCGGATGACCGGGTGGTGACGCTCCTGTGCGGCAAAGTGCTGGCCCAACCCATCCACTGGCCGCCGGAGCGGCATATCGCGCCGGTGATGGTGGGGGCGCATTTCTCCCGGGAGGACGTGTGGGGCATCCCCATGACCGCCCTGGACGGCGCGGGGCTGGCGTATCTGCGGGCGTTGGCGCCGCTGGGGTGCCGGGATGAGGTATCCATGGCGCTGATGGAGGAAATGCACCTGCCCTGCCGGCTGACCGCCTGCCTGACCCTGACCCTGGACGGGGAGCATGCGCCCGGCGCGGAGCGGAAGGGCATCGTCTGCTGCGACGTGCCGGAGGACGTGCTTCATGTCCTGGAAAACGCCCTGCCCACCGAGGACGTACAGGCCGTTACCCATCAGATAGACGACCCGTCTCGGGATTTTCATCAGCGCATGGAGGCCGCCCGGGCCATGCTGGAGCGGTATGCCGGGGCAAAATGCGTCGTTACCCGCCGCCTGCACTGCGCCATGGCCTGCCTGGCGGTCGGTACGCCGGTGCTGCTGCTCTACCATGCGGACTATGAGGACGTGACCCGCTTCGCGCCCATGAGCGATATGATGCGCGTCCAGCCGGTGGAAGCCTTCCTTGGGGAGGTGAAGGCGGGCAGATTCCGGCCCGTGTGGGAGAATCCGCCCCAGGTGCGCCGGTGGAAGGAAACCCTGCGCCAGGCAGTGACGGAGGGACTGACCCGGGCGGAGGCCATGCCCCTGCCCATCGTGCCCCCGGCGGAGGCCCAGGCGTGGCGGTCGGCCCGGCTGCTGGAGACGGCCCACAGCGCGGCGCGGAAGATCCAGCGGCTGGAGCGGGATCGCTACGAGGGCCTGCACGAGAAGTTCTCGCTGATCCTCCGGGAGGACACTGCCAAGAGCGCCCTGTCCACGCTGCTGCGCGAGCCGGAGGTGGGCAAGGCCCTGCGCCGGGCGGCGATCCGGCGGCGCCTGTCCCTGGAGAAATGGTACCTGCGGCCCTGGAAATGGCTGATGATCCGCCTGGGCAGGACGGAAACGGAGAACCTGGCCCATCTGGCGGAGGATGTGCTGGCCCCGCTGGGCTGGCCGGACAGGCGGGAATAAAGGAGTGCGGACATGAGCGAGCTGGCGCGCAGGCTGATTCAGGTGGTACCCGCTCCGCGGCAGGTACGGCTGCAGCAGATGGAGTTCTACGCCTTCGTCCACTTCACGGTGAACACCTTCACCGACAAGGAGTGGGGCGACGGCACGGAGGATCCGGCGATTTTCAATCCGACGCGCTTCGATGCGAACCAGTGGGTGGACGCGGTGAAGGCGGCGGGCATGAAGGGGCTGATCCTCACCTGCAAGCATCACGACGGCTTTTGCCTGTGGCCCAGCCGCTTCACGGGGCATACCGTGGCCGCCAGCCCCTACAGGGGCGGCAAGGGCGACATTGTGGGCGAGGTGGCGGAGGCCTGCCGCCGGGGCGGGATCCGCTTCGGGGTATACCTGTCTCCCTGGGATCGTAACCAGCCCCTGTACGGCATGGGCAAGCCTTATGACGATTACTTCGTGGCCCAGCTGACGGAGCTGCTCACCGGGTACGGGGACATTTTCGCCGTGTGGTTCGACGGGGCCTGCGGCGAGGGCCCCAACGGCCGGAAGCAGCATTACGACTGGGAGCGGTACTACCGGGTGATTCGTGAGCTGCAGCCGGAGGCGTGCATTCACGTCTGCGGGCCGGACATCCGCTGGTGCGGCAACGAGGCGGGGGACACCCGGGAATCCGAGTGGAGCGTTGTGCCCCGCCGCACTGCCGACACGGAGAAGGTGGCCTCCGCCAGCCAGCAGGCGGACGATGCGGCTTTTCGTCAGCGCACAATCCGCGCCCAGGACAGGGATCTGGGCAGCCGGGCGGTTCTCCGGGACGAGTCCGACCTGATCTGGTATCCGGCGGAGGTGAACACCTCCATCCGGCCGGGTTGGTTCTGGCACGCTGCCGAGGACGATCAGGTGCGCCCGCTGGACAAGCTGATCGACATCTACGAGAAGGCCGTGGGCGGCAACGCCGCCTTCCTGCTGAACATTCCGCCCACCAGCGAGGGGCTGTTTCATGCCCATGACGTGCAGCGTTTGCATGAGCTGGGGGACTACATCCGCGCCAGCTACGGCGACAATCTGCTGGAGAGCGCGGCTCTGTCGGCGGACGAGGCGGCGGAGGGGCACGGCATCGGCTGCGTCCGTACGGACGACGACAGCTGCTACATCCCCGCGAAGGAGGACGGCACAGCGGAGATCATCCTGCGCTGGCAGCAGCCCCAATGCATCCGCCGGGTGGTGCTGAAGGAGCAGATCCTCCTGAGCCAGCGGGTGGAGCGCTACGCCATTGACGCATGGGCGGATGGGGCGTGGCGGGAGGCTGCCCGGGGCACGGTGATTGGGTACAAGAGGATCGTGGTGCTGGGCTGTGTGCGGACGGACGCGCTGCGCATCCGCATCCTGGAGGCGCGGGTTGCGCCCACGGTGAAGTTCATTGGTGTGTACGGGTAACAGGTACAGCAAAGCCGCCTGCGGGGAGGAGCGCTTCCCGGCAGGCGGCTTTTGTTTGGCGGATGGGATTATTCCCTTGAGGTTTGGGCGATGCTGCCGCTTCTGTGGCGGACTGCGGAACGGTATGCAGCCTTCCCCTTCTTAGGAAGGTGGCCGAGCGCAGCGAGGTCGGATGAGGTCGGTCACCTGCGGCTGTCGTGATCTGGGGGGGGCGCTGGCGCGATCCCGTGGAGTTGACTTAACCTGCCGGTTCCATTGCAGGCTGCTGCGCAGCTGCTCGGAAACTCGCGCTTTTCCTGTTCCCTTTTTCTCTACTTTTGTGTTACGCCCGGGCGGCCGCCCGGACCTGCGCAGGGGCTAACGCCGCCCCTGCACCTGCGCAAGGGGTTTCACCCCTTGACCCGTTTTCGCTGGCGCGATCCCGTGGAGTTGACTTAACCTGCCGGTTCCATTGCAGGCTGCTGCGCAGCTGCTCGGAAACTCGCGCTTTTTCCGTTCCCTTTTTTCTCTTCTTTTGTGTTGCGCCCGGGCTGCCGCCCGGACCTGCGCAGGGGCTAACGCCGCCCCTGCACCCGCGCAAGGGGTTTCACCCCTTGACCCGTTTTCGCTGGCGCGATCCCGTGGAGTTGACTTAGTGCAGGGCTTCCTGCAGCACGGTCATGTTCTGGCGCATGGTGTCCTCATAGTAGGTCAGGGGGATATTCTCCTCCGGGCCGGTGACTACCGGATCCAGCTCATACACCGGCGCGCCGGTCTCGGCGGACAGGGTGCGGGCGGCCATGTCGTCATACTGGGGCTCCACAAACAGCGGCGGCGCGCCAAGGTTCCGCACCACCTGCACCAGCTCCGCCAGCCGGGCGGGGGACAGCGCATCCCCGGGCTCCCGGTTCACCACGGCGGCCACGTTCAACCCGTAGGCCTGGGCGAAGTAGGGGAACGCCTCGTGAAAGGTGATGAGGTCCCTGTGGGGCAGGTCGGCCAGGCCTTCGGTCAGCTCCTCGTCCAGGGCGGAGAGGCGGATCAGGTAAGCGTCCCGGTTGGCGGCGATGGCCTCCGCGTGCTCCGGCAGCGCGGCGATCAGCCCTTCGGCCAGGTTGGCTACCATGATCTGCGCGTTGGCCGCGTCCAGCCAGATGTGCGCATTGTAACTGCCGTCGTCGTGGTCATGGTCGTGATGCTCGTCCTCATCGTGGCCGTCGTGGGCGTCAATGACCACGCCCTCCACCTCTGCGTCCAGCAGGTCGATGCCCTCGGAGGCGTTCACCACCGGCAGGCTGGGGAAGGCGTCCGTCACTCCGGGCAGGAAGCTCTCCATGCCCGCGCCGTTGATCAGGAACACGTCCGCCTGAGCCAGCTTCTTCATGTCGCCAGTCTGCAGCTGGTAATCATGCAGGCAACCGGTGCCGGGGGCGGCCAGGTTGTGCACCTCCACGCCGTCGATGCCGTCGGTCAGGTTCAGGGTGAACAGGTAGATGGGGTAAAAGGAGGTGACCACCGTCTCCGCCAGGGAGGCGGCGGGCAATGCCAGCAGCGCCAGCAGAATACAGACAATCCGTTTGAGTTTCAGCATAGGGTATCCTTTCCTTGCATGAGTTTACGGGCCGTCCATGATAACGAACTGCCCGCCGCATTCCCTGCCTGCCAGATGCTGTCAGGCCTCCCGGGGGAGCCAGGCCTCGTAGCGCGCCGGGGGATAGCCGGTGCGGATCACCCGGGCCATGAGGGCTTTTTCCTCCGGGGACTGGAAGTCGTCGTACTTCTCGTACAGCACCCGCATGGCGCTGAGGGATTCCGCCCGGAGGGAGTAGTCCTTGAGGGTTTCGTAATTGACGGAATACACCGTCAGCTGGTTGAACAGGGCATAGAGCGCGTCGTCGGCGATCTCAGGCAGGTCGCTGAGGCGGATGCGGGTGAAGGAACCGTCGTCCAGCCGGACGGTCATGGAAGGCCCGAGGATGTTGTACAGGGCGTTGAAGAGCGTGTTGGCCAGCCGCTCCGCCAGCTGCTCGAGGGTGTCCCTGTAGGAGGCGTAACCCCGCAGCACCTGGGCCACCTGATCCGCGATGTCCGTGCCGTCCACCAGGTCCGAGCCCAGGCGGGGCGACAGCGCCCGCCGCACATCCGTGATTCTGACGATTGCAGGCATTCTCCCGCGCCTCCCTCCGCATGCATTTCCGGTAACAATGACCATTCGACAAAGCGGCGGGCAAATCCTTGCGGCGGGACTCCTTCGCCGCAAAAAAGGTACAGGCCGGGGCGAAAGAAAATTTTTCCGCGCCAGGAGTGCCGAAAAGATGCAAATGAATGCATATGTATGCAATTTAGTGTATGCATCGCTTGCCCTGACCGAAATATTGTGGTGAAAGCCTGTTCGTCCACAAGCCCTTGCGAGGAAAGTTATCAACAGCCCGGGGCCTCTATGCATTCAGGCTTTTTTGGCGCGGTACTTGACCGGACGGGGCTTTTCATGCTATGATAGCGGAGGTTGGAAAACGACAAGGAAAGTTTTCCACAGGAAGGTTATCCACAGCATGCGTCCGCTTGCGGCCGTATGCTTTTTTCACCCATTGTATACACGCCGGGCGACCGTGCGACGCGGAGGATGAAGGGCATGGACATGCATGAATTGTGGGACAAGACCTG
>JAXEEE010000156.1:0-10902 GCA_034104265.1 Eubacteriales bacterium
AACCTGCACGAGTGCGTCGCGCCTCGCCCTTTGCAAGGCGTGACCCCCGCCCTGCGCGGCGCGCCCGTCGCGCGCCGTGCCACGCGCAACCGCATGACAACCTCACACGCGCTCAACTGCAACGGAGCCCCCAACCCATTCGTGAGAACGGGAGTCCAGAGGGATGAAATCCCTCTGGCGGGGTCGAGGGGCGGAGCCCCTCGCGTCTCCCCTTACTCCGTCACTTCGTGCTTCACACGGTCGTGCTCCTCGGCGCGCTTGGCGTTGTTGAAGCGGTCGAGGGTGCCGACGAGGTAGCCGGTGATGCGGCGGATCCGCTCGAAGGGGCGGGTGCTCTCGGTGCGGTGGCAGCAGGGGCACTCGTCGCCGATGATGCCGTTGTAGCCGCAAACGGGGTCGCGGTCAACGGGATGGTTGATGGAGCCATAGCCGATGCCCTTGTCATGCATGAAGCGGACGATCTTCTCAAAGGCGTCCAGGTTCTGCAGCGGGTCGCCGTCCATCTCCACGTAGGAGATGTGGCCGCCGTTGGTCAGCGCGTGATAGGGTGCCTCGATGCTCAGCTTGTGGAAAGCGGAGCAGGGGTAGTACACCGGCACATGGAAGGAGTTGGTGTAATAGTCACGGTCGGTCACGCCGGGGATCACGCCGAAGCGCTCCTTGTCCAGGCGGACAAACCGGCCGGACAGGCCCTCGGCGGGGGTGGCGATCAGGCTGTAGTTCAGCCCGCGCTCCCGGGACAGCTTGTCCGTGTAGGCCCGCATGGTGCCGATGATCTCCAGGCCCAGGTTCTGGCTCTCCTCGCTCTCGCCGTGATGCTTGCCACGCAGGGCCTTCAGGGCCTCCGCCAGGCCGATGAAGCCGATGGTCAGCGTGCCGTGCTTGAGCACCTCCGCCACGGAATCATTCCAGTCCAGGTTCTCCGAGTCGATCCACACGCCCTGACCCATCAGGAAGGGGAAGTTGCGCACCTTCTTCTTGCTGATGATGGCCAGCCGCTCGTCCAGCTGCTCGGTCACCAGCTGCATCTTCCGCTCCAGCTCCTCAAAGAACCACTGCACGTCGCCGTTGGCCTTGATGGCGATGCGGGGCAGGTTGATGGAGGTGAAGGACAGGTTGCCGCGGCGGGGGGCGATCTCCCGGTCGGGATCGTACACATTGCCCATCACGCGGGTGCGGCAGCCCATGTAGGCAATCTCCGTCTCGGGATGGCCGGGCTTGTAGTACTTAAGGTTGAAGGGCGCATCCACAAAGCTGAAGTTGGGGAACAGGCGCTTGGCGCTGGTGCGGATGGCCAGCCGGTACAGGTCGTAGTTGGGCTCGCCGGGGTTGAAGTTGACGCCCTCCTTGACGCGGAAAATCTGAATGGGGAAGATGGGCGTTTCGCCTCCGCCCAGGCCCGCCTCGGTGGCGTGGAGCAGGTTCTTCATTACCATGCGGCCCTCGGCAGAGGTGTCCATGCCGTAGTTGATGGAGGAGAAGGGCACCTGTGCGCCGGCGCGGCTGTTCATGGTGTTCAGGTTGTGCACCAGCGCTTCCATGGCCTGATAGGTGGCCTTGTCGGTCTCCTCGGCGGCGTGGCGCTGGGCGAAGTCCAGGATCCGCTCCGCCAGAGCCTCGTCCTTCACCTCGGGCAGCAGCGCGGCCTTCATGGCGGCGCGATGGGCCTCGTCCTCCTCCAGCTGGGGAGCCAGGCCCTGAGCCGCCGCCTCGTCCATCATGGCGCGGGCGTGCTGCTCGGCGTCCGTGTCGCCCACCAGCAGCTCCAGAGCCCGTGCCAGGTTCATCCGGTAGCGCTTGATGAAGGTCTTCTTCACGCCGGGGGCCATGCCGTAGTCGAAGTCCACAATGGACTGGCCGCCGTGCTGGTCGTTCTGGTTGGCCTGGATGGCGATGCAGGCCAGCGCGGCATAGGAGGTGATGTCCTGGGGCTCCCGCAGGTAGCCGTGGCCGGTGGAGAAGCCATCCTTGAACAGGGTGGTCAGCTCAATCTGGCAGCAGGTGGTGGTCAGGGTGTAGAAGTCCAGGTCATGGATGTGGATATCGCCCTCCCGATGGGCCTGGGCGAAGCGGGGATCCAGCACATACATGTCGTAGAACTGCTTCGCGCCCTCGGAGCCGAACTTGAGCATGGAGCCCATGGCGGTGTCGCCGTTGATGTTGGCGTTTTCGCGCTTGATATCGGAGTCGATGGCGTCCTTGAAGGTGATGTCCTCGAAGGTGCGCATCAGGCGGGTGTTCATCTCGCGCACACGGCTGCGCTCGGCCCGGTAGAGGATGTACGCCTTGGCGGAGCGGACAAAGCCCTTTTCAATCAGCACCCGCTCCACGGTGTCCTGCACCTGCTCCACGGTAGGGGTGCCGGAGATGCTCTCGTTGTTCTCCAGCTCCTGGATCACCCGTTCGGTCAGGGCCTCGGCGGTCTCGTGGCCCTTGGCGCTGCCGGAGGCCTGGAAGGCCCGGAAAATGGCGTTCTCGATCTTCTCCCGGTCAAAGGGCATGGTGCGGCCGTCGCGCTTGCGGATGTTATTGATGCTCATGCTGCTCCTCCTGACATAGCTTTGATACGGTTCCTGAAAGAAATGGGCTATCGCGTCGCAGGGCCCTCCGGCTTTCCGGGAAAGTCCAGCGGTTGTGGTATGATTTCTCTGCGCCACCAACATCTTGTGGTTTTCTTTAGCGCAGCAAAACAGATTATATTGTGTTCCGCTCCGCTTGTCAATACAACATCTGGTCAAAATTATCGCCGTGGGGGGCGCAAAGGCAGGCAAACCCTTGCCGCTGTTGGGCGAAAAAAATCCCGCCGGTTTTTTGGCATCTTTGACGAGGCCGTCCGCCCTGTGCACCACAGGAATTTTTTCGCGGAAAGTGATTGACTTTTGCCCCCGATGGCGATAAGATGAGGAATACGGACGACGCCGTCCGCCATTATGCCGGAAAGGAGCTGTTCCATCTACATGGACGCTGACCCTCACAGTCGCAACGTGTTCAGCCACCCCGCGGATGTCACCGCTCCTTTTGCGTGCGCAATCCTTCTGCGCGCGTAAATCGTCTGCGCTGCCCATCTGCGGCCGAAAATCGCAGAAAGGACAGATGCTATGAAGCGGATCTTCAAAACCGTAGACGATCACATGACCGAGTGCACCACCCTCGAGAAGGGCTGCTGGGTGCACCTGCAGAATCCCACCAAGGAAGAAATCGACGGGCTCAACGCCCGCTTCGCCCTGGATCCCACCTTCCTCCCCGCCGCCCTGGACGAGGAGGAGAGCGCCCGCATTGACCACGACCCCGACAAGCAGCAGACGCTGATCATTGTGGACGTGCCCTATGTGGAGACGGAGGGCAGCGGCTATGTGTACTCCACCGCGCCTCTGGGCATTGTGCTGACGGACGACATCATCATCACCGTCTGCACCCGGGAGACCCCCATCATCGCCGACTTCACCGAGGAGCGCATCCGCAATTTCTGGACCTTCAAGCGCACGCGGTTCATCCTGCAGATCCTCTACCGCAACGCCGGCCGGTTCCTGTCCTACCTCAAGCAGATCGACAAGGCCAGCATGCACGTGCAGGAGAAGCTGGAGAAGTCCTCCCGCAACCAGGAGCTCTTGCAGATGATGAAGCTGGAGAAATCCCTGGTGTTCTTCTCCACCTCCCTCAAGGGCAACGAGATGGTCATGGAGAAGCTCATGCGGCAGACCAACATCCTCAAGCAGTTCCCCGAGGACACCGAGCTGCTGGAGGACGTGATCATCGAGAACAAGCAGGCCATGGAGATGTGCGCCATCTACCGGGACATCATGTCCGGCACCATGGACGCCTTCGCCTCCATCATCAGCAACAACCTGAACATCACCATGAAGGTGCTGACCAGCGTGACCGCCGTGCTGTCCGTGCCGACGATCATCTTCTCCCTGTGGGGCATCAACGTGGACGTGCCCTTTGCAAGCACGCCCTTCGGCTTCTGGATTGTGACGGCCATCGCCCTGGTGCTGATGGTAGGCGCCTTCCTGCTGATGTACAAGAAAAAGATGTTCTGACCCCCCCAAGGGAACGCGAAGCGAAAATGGGTCAAGGGGTGAAACCCCTTGCGCGGGTGCAGGGGCGGCGTTAGCCCCTGCGCAGGTCTGGGCGGCAGCCCAGCGTCCCCCGAAAAGGCAACAGAGTTTCCGGGCGGGATGCTCCGCATCCCGCGATGGAAACGGCAGATTCGCGCAACTCCCGCAGGAACGCGCCAGCGCCCCGCAAAGGCCGAAAGCCGCCAGGGGAACGACCTCATCCGACCTCGCTGCGCTCGGCCACCTTCCCCAAAGGTGGAAGGCTCCACGTGCAGCTGCAGAAAAGCATCCTGCAAGCAGAAGAAAATCCCCGGCAGACCGCTGTGTCCGCCGGGGATTCGTTGTTCTCCGCAAACGCTCAGGCTTCCTTCTCGCCGCCCAGCTTCATGGCTACCCAGAAGCCGATGGCGAAGGTCACCAGGCTCACGATCACCGTCACCGCCGTAACGCCCGCCAAGGACGTGCCCATCAGGATCGCCACGGGAGAAGCCACCACCAGGCCCAGAATCGCGCAGTAGGTCAGCACCTTCTGCCTGGCCAGCAGCACCTCGATCAGCTTGGCAATGGCGAAAATGCCCACCACAATACCGATACCGAAGGGCAGCAGAATGCCCACGTTGGTGGCCACCGCGCTCCACTCGCCCGCGGCCAGGGCCACGGTCAGCCCCTTGATGGAGCCGATCACCGGCTCATAGTAGCCGATGAGCTTCAGCAGCATGGAGCCGCTGACGCCCGGGATCACCATGGTGGCCGAGGCCATGCCGCCGATAAGCAGCAGCTTGACCACCTCCAGCACGGACAGCTGGATGGTGGCCACGTTCTCCGCCTGAATCACCTGCAGGAAAATTATCAGTGCAAAGAAGAGGATGAACAGCGCCCAGCCGGATACCTTGACCCGGCTGCCCTTCAGGTTCTTGAGGATGGCGGGCAGGCCGCCCAGGATCAGGCCGATGAACAGCGTGTTGGTGGGCAGGGGATAGTTGGTGAAGGCCCAGTCGATGACAAAGCTCAGGCCCACAATGGCCAGCACCATGCCCACCGCAAAGGGCGCCAGGGTCTTCAGGGACTTTTTCGGCTGCTTGAACAGGTGGGTGATGCAGGAAATCAGCGTGTCATAGATACCCATGGAAACCATCATCGTCCCGCCGGACACGCCGGGGATGATGTTGGCCAGGCCGATGACCGCGCCCTTGAGGATATCCCAGATCAGCTTCATGGACGTCGTCTCCTTTAACAATCAGCAGGATTCGCCCCGGCGTATCGCCACGGACCCTTATACTATATCAGAAAGAACTGCGTCCGTCAAACCGGAAGAGGAAAAGTTTTCAGGAAAATCAAAAAAACGCTTGACAAATTGTCCGCCATGCGCTATGATATACAAGTCGCCGCGGTAACCGCAAGGTTGCCAGCCAATACCACATTGGTGATGGTGTCCGGGAGCATAGCTCAGCTGGGAGAGCATCTGCCTTACAAGCAGAGGGTCACAGGTTCGAGCCCTGTTGTTCCCACCAAGTTCATACTGTATAATGGCCCGGTAGCTCAGTTGGTTAGAGCGCCAGCCTGTCACGTTGGAGGTCGAGGGTTCGAGCCCCTTCCGGGTCGCCATTATATCTGCCTTGGTAGCTCAGTCGGTAGAGCAGCAGACTGAAAATCTGCGTGTCGGTGGTTCGATTCCGCCCCAAGGCACATGTGCGGTAGTAGCTCAGTTGGTAGAGCGCCACCTTGCCAAGGTGGAGGTCGCGGGTCCGAGCCCCGTCTACCGCTCCATTTCCATCTGGTGCCATAGCCAAGTGGTAAGGCGAAGGTCTGCAAAACCTTTATTCTCCAGTTCGAATCTGGATGGCACCTCGCTGTTGTATCCCCCGGTCAGCCTCAAGGCTGGCCGGGGGATTTTCGTTTGTGCGCCCGCGGCTGGATCCATCTGAAAAACAAATTCCCCGGGGCCTGTTGCGGTTACCCGGAGAATTGTTCGGCGTCACGCATTGCGGATATAAAGATACTCGCCATCCATCAGCAGCCGATCGGATTGATTGTACAGGGCTTCCACGGTGCGGAGATTGTCAATCAGCGCAGACATTTTATTGTCCTCCAGCGGCGCCAGAACAGCCAGCCGTTTTTCAACGGCATCCCGGTTCCGCTGTCCAAGCGACTCCCCTGCACTGATCAGTGCTTCATCCACCGGCCCCTTGCTCAGCAGTGCAGACCCAGCAACCTTTGTCCCCACAGCCTTTACCGTGCTGCCCAGGCTACCCAGCATGCGCGCTTCAACCGCTGTCCGCTGATAGTCCGCGAGCTGCCTGCGGCAGGCAGCATACAACTGGCTGTAACGGTCAGCATGCTCCTGCATTTTTTGCAGGACAGCCTCCATCGCAGACGTGTCAAAGTTCTTCTGCAGCATCACGTCCAGGTACGTGGAGAAGGCGTACAGATAGCACGCCAGCGAATATTCCTGGAGTTCCCCCGTAACATCCCTGATCAACCCCTGCACCTGCTGCGACGCATGGAGCAGTTGTTTTTTCTTCAGTCTGTTCTCAATCCGCTCCTGATAGAACAGGATGTCCTGATGGGCTTCCTTTCTGATATCCTGCACGGCAACGCTGCGCAGCGCACACAGCTTCTCATTGTGATAGTTGTCCTTATATTCCGCCAGCACTTCCGTCAGCATATTGAGATTGCCGCGCTGCCGGGCTTTCTTGTCCTCCGAGAGAAACTGCAGGATTTCCCCGGCGGTCTTCTGCAATTCGGACAGCTTCCGGTCGATGCTGACCAGCGCAGCGGCAACCACCATGGTCATGGGATTGATGGGCATGATAGACTGATTGGACTGGTTGATCGTCATGCCGGGGATCTGCTGGAAGCGCAAATCTCCCGCAATGACATTCTTGCCCTGTGCATTCTTGTGCCAAACCTTGCTTGTAATACCGTACCCATTATCCTTCACATACCCACTGAGGCCTTTGGGATTCGTCGCTATGTACAACGGTTGATCCACGCCGATCTGCATCTGCACCTGATTCACCACAGTACGGGCAGACTCCGGCAGCTGCGCAAACACCGCGCCCAGCGCCGCTACACCCAGCAGCGGTACCTTCGTATACTGCTGCGTATCCACATCGGATGCCCGCAGAATATGCAACCCCTCATTCTGCATCGCCGCTTCGATGACTGCGGTGCTTTTCTCCGTATCGTCCTTTCCCGTCAGCCGTCTGACCATATCCATGAATGCCATTTTTTCTTCCCCATCCTGATTGTTTCCGCTGCCCCTCACATTTCCAGCAACCCTGCCCAGTCCTCCTGCCGGCAGCCCTCCGGCGCGAGGAAGGTGCAGGTGATGTGCCCACGGCTCAGGTAGTCCATGTCGCTGCCGGGGGTCGGCGGAATGTTGAAGGTCTCCGGCATCAGCCAGAAGTACGACCCGCCCCGGGGACTCTCCCGGCGCTCGTAGCCGTCCTCCCAGTGCTCCCGGCTGATGGGGCACATCACCGGCGGCTGCAGGCGGTGCATAGGCACCGCGGGCACGTTCACACTGCACACCGCCTGGTCGGGGAAGGGATAATCCACCAGCCGCTCCCCCAGGGCCACCGCCCAGTCCGCGAAGAACGTCCGGGTCTCCGGCGGCGTGCCCGTCTGCATGGACACCGCCATGGCCGGCTTCCGGGCGAAGGCCGCCTCCCGCGCCGCGCCCACCGTGCCGGACACATACGTGGCCAACCCTGTGTTGAAGCCGTCGTTGATGCCGCTGAGCACCAGATCCACCCCGTCCTCACACAGGGACAAAAGCCCCAGCCGGGTGCAGTCCACCGGCGTGCCGTCCACCGCCCAGGCCGCGCATGCCCCATCCATCTCACGGGGATGCACCGTCACCGGCGTGAAGATGGTAAAGCTGTGGGCCTTGGCGCTCTGCTGGGTGGAGGGCGCGCAGACCGTCACCCGGTGTCCCCTCGCTGCTGCCGCCCGGCACAGAAGCGCCAGGTACGGGCTGTCGATGCCGTCGTCGTTCACCAGAAGAATGTTCACTCCGCCGCCTCCCCTGAAAGCTCCGCCAGCTGCTGCGCCACCACCGCGCGAATGTCCGCATGGCCCGTGGTTTTGAATTCCTCCGGCAGGCAGCTGTCGGGATCCTTCGACTTGTAGAAAATCAGCTTGTTCAGGCATTTCTGCCAGGCCTCGGGATCCTCAATGGGATAGGGCCGGAAGTCCTTGTCCATGTGCATCTTGCAGGGAATGGCGGTCACCTCGGCGGCGGTCAGGGCGCCGTCCTCACCCATGTCATAGGTCAGCTGAACCACGGCGGTGTCGCTGTCCTTGGGGGCGGCGTTGGCCCCGAAGGTGAAGTTGCTCAGGGAGTAGCAGATCACCTTGCCCTTGTAGATCCGGATGGGATGGAGGGTGTGGCTGCCGTGGCCGTAGACCAGATCCGCCCCCATGTCGATGAGCGCGGGCGCACCGTTGCGCTGCTGCACGTTGATGTTCAGGCTCTCCTCCTTGCCCCAGTGGGCGCTGGCAATAATGAAGGTGCAGCCCGCCGCCCGCAGCGCGTCGATCTTCTCCTTGTACTGCTTCAGCTTCGCGTCCTCAATGGGATAGGTGTAGCCCACGAAGCCGATGGTCACGCCCTTGACCTCCAGCACCAGCGTCTCCTCAAAGCCGAAATGGTCGATGCCCTGGGCGTCCAGCGCGGCGCGGGTGTCCTCCAGACCCTGGGTGCCGAAGTCCTTGCCGTGGTTGTTGGCCAGGTTGCACACGTCCACGTTGCCCAGCTTGAACACCTCGGCGAATTCCGGCGGCGCGCACAGGGACATTTCCTTCGCCCCGGCCTTCAGCTTGCGGGTGGTGAACACACCCTCGCAGTTGGCCAGGGTCAGGTCGTCCTTTCCGAACATGTCCGCAAACAGGGAGAAGGGATAGTCCAGACCGCTCTGGGTGATCTTGGTAATGTAGGAGGACTTGTAGTTCTGATACTTGTACTGCGCGCCCACGGTGCAGTCTCCCACCATGGAGATGGTGAAGGTTTCCGCGCAGGCGGACGCCGCCGCCAGGATCATCATCAGCGCCAGAAGCGCGCATGTCAGCTTTTTCATCATCCGTCAAAACCTGCCTTTCCGCCCACCATGATACCATACCCGCCGGGTGCGGGCAAGAGTCACCGTCCCTGCGCGGAAGAAGTTTACATCCGCCCGCCGGAAGTTCACACCGTGTTCGCCTGCTCCGCCTCCGCCCATGTGCTATGCTGAGGCCAGCTATCCGCCCAAGGAGGAATCCCCCATGACCGATCAGGCGCTTGCCCGCCTGCAGGAGCGCGCCGGGCAGAATGACCCGGAAGCCCTTTATCGCCTGGCCATGCTGCATATTGACGGCGACGGCGTGCCCGAGGACAACGATCTGGCCGCCGCGCTCCTGTTCCGCGCAGCCCGGCAGGACCATGCCGCGGCCCTGCGCCGGTTCCGGCTCTCCGCCGCCCAGGACGACCCCTTGCGCCCGCCAGGCCCTCGAAGCCCTGTCCACCGGGGCGGAAAATGCCGCCGCCCGCCCCATTGAATAAAGGGCAGAAATGTGGTATGATAAAGAGTAGCGCGTTTTCCGCGCTGCGAAACTGAAAGATAGGAATTATGTTATCATGTCCTTTGAATCCCTGAACCTGATGCCCCTGATCCTGCGCAACGTGCACGCCGCAGGCTACGATACCCCCACCCCCATCCAGAACGCCACCATTCCCCTGGTGCTCTCCGGCCGGGATGTGCTGGGCTGCGCCCAGACCGGCACCGGCAAGACCGCGGCCTTCGCCCTGCCCATCATCCAGCGGCTGGCGAAGAAGCCTGTGCGCCCCGGTCAGCCCCGCACCATCCGCACGCTGATCCTCACCCCCACCCGGGAGCTGGCCCTGCAAATCTACGAGAACTTCGCGGCCTACGGCAAGGGCCTGCCGGTGTACCCGGCGGTGATCTTCGGCGGGGTGAGCCAGCAGGGCCAGGTGGATGCCCTCCACCGGGGCGCGGACGTGGTCATCGCCTGCCCGGGCCGCCTGTGGGATCTGATGAACCAGGGCTATGTGCGTCTGGACTTTGTGGAGACCTTCGTGCTGGACGAGGCCGACCGCATGCTGGACATGGGCTTCATCCACGACGTGCGGCGCATTGCGGGGAAGCTCCCCGAGAAGCGGCAGACGCTGCTGTTCTCCGCCACCATGCCCGCCGAGGTGGAGAAGCTGGCCCTCGATCTGCTCCACGACCCGGAGAGCGTCAAGGTGGATCCCGTGTCCTCCACGGTGAAGAAGATCGACCAGTACCTGTACTATGTGGACAAGGCCAACAAGAAGCACCTGCTGGCCCAGCTGCTGAAAAGCCCCGACGTGGAGAACGCGCTGGTGTTCTCCCGCACCAAGCACGGCGTGGACCGCATCGTCCGCGACCTGAAGCGGGCGGGGATTGAAGCCGGGGGCATTCACGGCGACAAGAGTCAAAATGCCCGCCAGGCGGCCCTGGCTGCCTTCAAGTCCGGGGAAAGCCGGGTGCTGGTGGCCACGGACATCGCCGCCCGGGGCATCGACATCGCCGGGCTGTCCCACGTGTTCAACTACGACATGCCCATGGAGCCGGAGGCCTACGTACACCGCATTGGCCGCACGGGCCGTGCGGGCAGGGACGGCACGGCCATCTCCTTCTGCTGCGTGGACGAACTGAAGCAGCTGAATCAGGTGGAGAAGCTCATCGGCCGCAAGCTGCCCGTGCGGGAAAGCGACTGGCCCATGGAGATCACCACCCCCTCCGAGCCCAAGCCCCGTCAGCCCCGCCCCGCCAAGCTGACCATGCGGGGCGAGCCCGTGCCGGAGCGCAAGCCCCATCAG
>JAXEEE010000157.1:0-3477 GCA_034104265.1 Eubacteriales bacterium
ATCGGCGGGGGTGTCCATGGACAGGGCCTGTACCGGGTCAGGCACAGGGTAGTCCCGACCGCCGCTGAGGGAGAACAGCTGCAGCCCCGTCAGCCAGAGCAGATGCAGCGCGTATTCCGCCCGAAGGCTGTCGCGCCGACGCAGCGTCAGCACCTGCTCCAGCCATGTGGGGCGAAGGCACATGCCGGACAGCGCGGTCAGGATCTCGCCCTGTCCGTACCGCCGGCAGATCCGAAAAAAGCCGCCAGCTCCCCGTCCCAGGTATCCCGCGCCGCCCGGAGCAGCGCGAAGGCGTTCATACCCTTGAGGGTATCGACGGTGTAGCCTGTCAGAATGGACAGCGCGGCATAGGTGTCCTCCGCGTGCCTGTCCATAAGCAGGGGAATCCCCTGGCCGATCAGCAGGGCGGTTACCTGGCTCAGGGACAGGGAAGTGTCCGTCACCTTTGCCAGCAGCGCGTCCACCGCCTCATCCTGCAGAATGGCGCACAGCGGCCCCGACAGCTCACACAGGGCCTGGCGAAGCTCTTCGCTGGTCATTTGGCTCAGCTTCATGGCACGCCTCCTCAGGTGAAGAACAGGATCCGGCAGGGGGCGGTATCCTCCGCGCCGGGGGTGGACTGGTGCGCCTGGAACTCAAAGGGCAGGGTGCCCTCGCCCTGATCGGTGAAGGTCAGGGTGGCGCCGGTCATGTTCAGCGCGTCGGTCAGCTCGATGAGCAGCGCGCCCTGGGCCGTGTCGCCCACCCAGCACAGGCGGGACAGATGATCCTCCGCCGATACCCGGCTGCGGGGGCGGAGGGTGGTCACGCCGCCGGAGACGGTCGTGTCGCACAGGGCCAGCACATCGGCGAAGCTGCCGGGGGTGATCTCCAGCAGTGTGCCGGTGAGCTTCACTGTCCAGCCGTCGTTGGTGACGCTGCCCTTGACGGGGGTGCGCAGGCCGTCGGCCTCAATGTGGCGCAGGGCGGGCTTGCACTGGAAGCTGCCGCCGCCCCGGGTCGCGCCCAGGAGGCCCTCGCCGCTCTCGATGCGTTGGGCCAGCAGAGCCTTCAGCTCCGCGGCGGTGGAGGCTGTGTCCGGGTTGAAATCCTTGATAAACAGACCCGCGCCCAGCTGAAGGTGCTCAAAGGTGCGGCTGTTCAGACCGGTCATCATGGTATCAGCTCCTTTACAGGTCGTAGAGTTTCACCATCAGGCGGATGCGCGCGCCCAGCACACGGGGATCCTCACCGTCGGTCAGCAGGGTGATGAAATCCCCGCCGGGCCGGTGGATCATGGCCACGCCGCCGGAGAAGGTCAGCTGCGCGCCGCCCTCGGGGATCAGCCGCTGGGCCTGGTTGCACAGGGCGGCACGGTCGGCGTTGGCGTCGCCCCCCAGGAACCAGGCGGTGGCGGTCAGCAGCGTCTGCCCGGCGAAGGGCGCGCAGCCCATGGTGCAGGTCAGGTAGGGAAAGTGGGAGGCGTCGGGGGTCAGGCCGGTCAGGTGGACGGGCAAGTTGAGCTGCCCCAGGAAGTCCATCATGGCCTGCTGGTAAGCGGTCATGCTCACGAGCCGTTCACCAGCCTTTCCACGGGCACCTGGGCGTAGGCCAGCCCGGCGATGTCGGGGGTGCGCATGTCGCTGGAGCGGCCGTTCACCCGGTAGCAGCAGCCGTCGCTGACCCGGCGGACAATATCCCCCAGGCACAGCGTCACACCCCACTCGTGCACCAGCACGGGGGTGACAGCCTCAGCAGGCGCCTGGCCGACGGTGGCCTCGCGGGTCATGACGGAAGTGACGCCCCCGCGGAAGGCCATGCTTTCCTGATAGGCCGTGCGGGAACCGCCCAGGCCGTCGGGCTGACGGGTGCATTCCAGCAGGATGAAATCCTCCATGTAGTTGTCCAGCATCAGATGCTCACCTCCGGGAACATCCGGCGGTAGGGGCGCAGCGCATCGGCAAAGATGTCCTGCCAGCCCAGGGGCCTGCCGGAGACGGTGAGGCTGGTGCGGCTGTACGCACCGAAGGATTCGCTCTGCACGGAGGGATCGGGCTGCTTTTGCGCCCAGTCGGTGATCTGCTGACACACCCTGAGGAAGTCCGCCGGCGGGGACAAAAGCCAGACGCGGCCTGTCCAGCTGCCGTCCGGCACGCCGGAAAGCGTCCGGCCTGCCTCCAGCTGGTGGACGCCGTCCAGGCCGTCGAAGCCTTCCAGGGCGATCCACCCGCTGTCGGGCAGGCCGGTGGGGGGTGTCAGCACGCCGTCGGTGATCTGCCACGGGCCGTCCAGGACGGCCACGGGGAAGCAGTTGCGGATTTCCCGCATGATATCGGTGATGGTGACGGTCATGCTCGATTGCTCCTTTTTTGATTTTTGTACAGGAAAGCGCCCTTGTCCGTGGAGAGGACAGGGGCGCTTTCCTTTGCGCTGGCGAGGGTGCGCTTGTTGCTTTTGCTGGCGCGGGTTCCTTTGCACATCCGCGGATGTGCGGGGCGTTCTTTCCCACTCGCGGGAAAGAACCAAAGGGCGCCCGGTGGCAGCCCATCCGAGACAGCACCATGGCTGCCCCCGGACCCCTCGTCGCTTGGCGTGGGGGGCGGAACCTCATGCTGCACGAGGCTAATTGCGTCCTCGCGGGGGCGGCTTGGAACGCATTTTGGGTGTTATGCATGTTGTCCGCTGGCGGTCGGGCGGCACCGGTGGGCCGCCCTCGTTGCGTGCGGGGTGGTGGGCCTT
Organism: Eubacteriales bacterium; assembly: GCA_034104265.1. Lineage (GTDB taxonomy): Bacteria > Bacillota > Clostridia > Christensenellales > Aristaeellaceae > UBA11524. The sequence goes on from JAXEEE010000157.1 coordinate 2,719, forward strand.
TGAGCTGGCATGCGGAGCGCAGGTTCCTTTGCACATCGGCCGATGTGGGAGGCTGTTCTTTCCCACTCGCGGGAAAGAACCAAAGGGCGACCGGTGGCAGCCAATCCGAGACAGCACCATGGCTGCCCCCGGACCCCTCGCCGCTTGGCTTGGGGGCGGAACCTCTTGTTGCGCAAGGCTAATTGCTTCCTCGCGGGGGCGGATTGGAGCGGCTTTGGGTGTTATACCTGTTGTCCGCTGGCGACCGGGCGGCACCAGTGGGCCGCCCTCGTTGGGCGCGGGATGGTGGGCCTGTCGAGTGTGACGCGGCTTGTCGGTTGGCTTGGAGGGACAGGTCAGGAATGGCGCGGTTCTCCGCAACGATGCATAGCCGGAGGAGCCTGAGTAATCTCCGTCGGCCTCCGCAGGAGGTCGCCGCCTCTCTCAACCAAGGCGGAGCGCGCAAGCCTCACGCGAAGCGGGGCGACCGTAGGGGAGCCCCGCCCGAGCTCAACCAACCCAGTCCCTTCCCCGGAGGGGAAGGTGTCACGGCTGTGCCGTGACGGATAGGGGGAGCCCCGCATGATCCGCGTCACCGCGCCCCCCCCGGGCGCCGGGTCCCCGACCATCCCCGCGCGCCCCCCGCCCGCCGGGCCGCCCGCGGACAACCGGCACACCACATAAAGTCGCTCCAAGCCGCCCCCGCGTGCAAGAATTTCGCCTCCCCCAGCATGTGGTAACGCCCACACGCCACGCGACGAGGGGCCCGGGGGCAGCCAT
>JAXEEE010000158.1:0-37985 GCA_034104265.1 Eubacteriales bacterium
AGCCTGTGCCGGAAAGCCGATATTTGCCATTTCGGCAAAAACTCCGTGCATGCAGTGGTTGCGGATAAGGCTTGTACCGTATGTTCCGGGCAAAAATGAAAGCACCCTTTGCAGCCCCTCTGAAAAACTTGAAATCGGCATATATGCTCCGCAGAGAAAGCCGTAGCCCGCGCTGATAATGGTTCCCACGGCAGAGCCCTGGCCATGTAAGGAAAGTTTTCCGCAGAGCGGAAAACGGACCCGCCCCCGGGGCAAAGCCCCGGGATACGATTACAGTCCTGCGGACGGCTTTTGGCTTCGCCGCCTGCTGCGTGGGCGGTTGCGTTCGGAGGGACTTTGTCCCTTGCGCGGCTTCGCCGACGCGGGGGGTGGATTGTTCTTTTCAAGTACAGGGCGCTGCAGGACTTGACAATTTTCTCCTGGTTTTCTATCATAGTACGTGAAACAAAGACGTTTGCGGCTATCCGCATGCGTCTTTGTTTTTTTCATCGGGACGGCCCTGTCCGCCCCATGCGAAGGGAGGCGCCGCCGGTCATGGATCTCTACCGGCATACCGACACCGTCAACGAGCTGCTGGCCCGTTACGGCGTGAAGTTCGGCATTTACAAGAACAATGTGTTCAAGGAGCAGCTCTTCCCCTTTGACGCCATTCCCCGGGTGATTGAGGCGGAGGAGTTCGCGCACCTGGAAAAGGGGCTGAAGCAGCGCGTGACGGCGCTGAACCTGTTCATCCGCGACATTTACGGGGACAAGAAGATCATCCGCGACAAGGTGGTACCGGAGGAGTTCATCTTTGCCTCCAGCGGCTATCTGCCCCAGTGCGAGGGCGTGCTGCCGCCCCAGGGCGTGTACACCCACATAGCGGGCATCGATCTGGTGCAGGCCAGGGACGGGAACTGGTTCATCCTGGAGGACAACCTGCGGGTGCCCTCCGGCGCGTCCTATCCCATGATCGCCCGGGAGCTGTGCCGCCGGGCCAGCCCCACGACCTTCCAGGAGAATCATCTGGAGGACAACCGCAACTACGCGAAGCTGCTGCGCAGCACCATGGATCACGTGAACACCGGAGGCCTGACGGTGATCCTCACCCCGGGCCGCTACAACGCCGCCTACTTCGAACACAGCTACCTGGCGGAGCAGACGGGCGTGCATCTGGTCACCGGCAGCGAGCTGACCGTGGAGGGGGACTACCTCTACTTCATCGACTACCACGGCCGCAAGGAGCGGGTGGGCGCGGTGTACCGCCGGATTTCCGACGAGTACCTGGATCCCATGACCTTCTGCCCGGAGAGCCTCATCGGCATCCCCCACATCTTCGATGTGTACCGCAAGGGCAACGTGGCCCTGCTCAACGCCCCCGGCAACGGCGTGGCGGACGACAAGGGCATCTACTACTTCGTACCGAAGATGATCCGCTACTACCTGGGCGAGGAGCCCCTCCTGCACAACGCCCCCACCTACCTCCCCTTCTCTGAGGAGGATATGCGCTACACCCTGGAGCACTTCGATCAGCTGGTGCTCAAGGATGTAGCGGAGGCGGGCGGCTACGGCGTGGTGTTCGGCAGCAAGATGACCGCGCAGGAGAAGGCGGACTTCATTGCTCTGCTGAAAAAGGAGCCCCGCCGCTTCATCGCCCAGGAGGTCATCGACTTCCGGGATCTGGACATCATGGATGGGGACGAGCGGGTGCCCCGCAAGGCCGACCTGCGGGCCTTCGTCCTCATGGGCGAGGAGCCCATGGTGTGGCGTAGCGGCCTGACCCGCTTCTCCCGCCGGGCGGATTCCTTCATCGTCAACAGCTCACAGGGAGGAGGTTTCAAGGACACATGGGTATTATCTCGGTAGAAAACACCGACCGGCTCTACTGGCTGGGCCGCTACAGCGAGCGAGTGTACACCACCATCCGCCTTTTCGCCGCCAGCTACGACAGGATGATCGACATGGACCTGAGCGACTACGCCGGTCTCTGCGGCCGGCTGGACATCCCCAACATCTATGCCTCCCGGGAGGATTTCATCCGCCGCTACTGCTTTGACCCGGCGGATCCCAACTCCATCCACGCCAACCTGACCCGCGCCTACGACAACGCCGTCACCCTCCGGGAGGAGATCGGCTCGGAGGTGCTCAGCTACATTCAGCTGGCCGTGTACGACATGAACAAGGCCGGCATCTCCGACGCGCCCATGGTGGAATTGCAGCGGGTGACGGACAACATCCTGGCCTTCTGGGGCATTGCGGACGACATGATCGCCAGCGAGCAGGTGCGCAACATCATCAAGATCGGCAAGCGGGTGGAGCGGCTCGACCTGTACGCCCGGCTGCACATGCCCGAGCCGGACATGCAGCGGGAGGTCTTCCGCCTGGCCGACCGGGTGCGCAAGACGGACATGCGCTTCCGCCCCGGGGTCATCGATGCGCTGCAGACCCTGGTGGGCGAGGCGGAGATCGACTATGCGGCCATCCTGAAGCAGGTGGACAGCCTCCTGGAGGCATGACCCCATGAAGGAGCTGCACTTCGCCTACCGCATGACCCTTCGCTACGATCCGCCGGTGCGCAGCCAGCGCTTCACCCTCCGGTGCATCCCGCCCTCCACCCCCATGCAGCAGATACAGGCCCTGGACGTGCAGGTCACGCCCAGGGTGTTCCTGTCCCAAAGCAGGGACGGCTTCGGCAACCTGTGCCTGTACGGCCTGTCCGAGGGGATCATCGGCAGCTTCACCGTGACGGTCAGCGGGGACGCGCTCACGGGCCTTGTCCCGGGGGAGGCCGCGCCCCCGCCCCACCTGCTGGGCTGCTTCCGCTACCCTTCGCCGCTGACCCGGCCCGGGGAGGCCCTGGCCCGGCTGGCGGAGCGCGTCGGCGAGGACAGTGACGCGCCCGTCCCCTACGCCCTGCGCTGCATGGAGGTCATGGCGGATGCCTTCGCCTACACCCCCGGCGTCACCGGCATGGCCACCACCGCCGAGGAGGCCGCGGCCCTGGGGCAGGGCGTGTGCCAGGACATGGCCCATGTGCTGCTGGCACTGCTGCGGATGAAACGCATCCCCTGCCGCTACATCTGCGGGATGATGCTGGGCGAGGGCGCCAGCCACGCCTGGGTGGAGGTTTGCGACGGGGAGAGGTGGATCGACCTGGATCCCACCAACCATCACCCGGCGGACGATGGCTATATCCGCATCTCCGCGGGCCGGGACGCGGGGGACTGCCTGATCAACCGGGGCATTGTCACCGGATCTGCCCGGCAGGTGAGCCAAATCAGCGTGTCCGTGCGGGAGAAGCCCGGCGCGGCGCGTACAGAAAGGTAGAACGCATCCATGATCCAAAAGGTAGCGCAGGTCAGCATGCCGGTGGACGAGACCCTGGCCATCCGCCGCAACCGCCTTCAACCTGAGGGCGGGGGCAACGGCCGGCGCATCAGCATTGTCACGGGCATCCACGGGGACGAGCTGGAGGGCCAGTACGTCTGCTACGAGGTGGCGCGGCGCATCGCCCTGCACCCGGAGCATTTGCAGGGCACGGTGGATCTTTACCCCGCGCTGAACCCCTTCGGCATTGATTCCATCACCCGGGGCATCCCCGCCTTCGACCTGGACATGAACCGGGTCTTTCCCGGGCGGCACGACGGCGACATGAACGAATCCCTGGTGGCGGAGATTGTGGAGAGCCTGTTGGGCTCCGACCTGTGCATGGACATCCACGCCAGCAACATTTACCTCACCGAGATACCGCAAATCCGCATCAACGAGCTGTTTGCCGACCGCCTGGTGCCCCTGGCGCGGCTGGCGAACGTGGACTTCATCTGGGTGCACGGAGCCTCCACGGTGCTGGAGGCCACCCTGGCCCACAGCATGAACAGCCGGGGCGTGCCCACCCTGGTGGCGGAAATGGGCGTGGGCATGCGGGTGACCCGGGCCTACGGCGATCAGCTAACCGACGGCATTTTCCGGCTGATGGTCCACCTGGGCATCTGGGACGGCCCCGTTGCCCCCGTGCGGGAGCCGGTGGTCTCCTGCCGGCCCGACGGCGTGGCCTTCCTGAACGCGCCTGTGTCCGGCGTGTTCCTGAAGGATGCGGAGCATGGCGCGCACCTGCAGGAAAACGCACTGATCGGGCGGATCGTGAACCCGCTGACGGGCGCGCTGCTCAGCGAGGTACGCGCTCCCTGTGATGGCTGGCTGTTCACCATCCGGGAATACCCGCTGGTGGATCAGGGCTCGCTGATGGCCCGGATGCTGCGGGAAGGGGGCGACCGCCATGAAGCGTGAGGTGCTGTACCAGATTGACGCGCTCTACCGGGATGATTTCCGCATCACGGGCTTCTCCTTCGGCGAGGGAGAAAAGGCGCTGTGCATTGTAGGGGCCATGCGCGGCAACGAGAACCAGCAGCTGTACTGCTGCTCCCGGCTGGTCAGCAGGCTGACGGCCCTCGAAGCGGCCGGGCGGCTGCAGCCGGGGTACAAGGTTCTGGTGATCCCCTGCGTCAACCCCTACTCCATGAACATCCGCAAGCGCTTCTGGCCCATCGACAACACGGACATCAACCGCATGTTCCCCGGCTACGATCAGGGGGAGACCACCCAGCGTATTGCCGCCGCGCTGTTCAACGTGGTCAAGGAGTACCGCTACGGCATCCAGTTCGCCTCCTTCTACATGCCCGGCTCCTTCGTGCCCCATGTGCGCATGATGAAAACCGGCTATGAGAACGTCCCCCTGGCCATGGACTTCGGCCTGCCCTATGTGGTGCGGCACCGGCCCCGGCCCTTTGACACCGCCACCCTCAACTACAACTGGCAGATCTGGGAGACGCAGGCCTTCTCCCTCTACACCACCAACACCGCCCGGGTGGATAAGCTCAGCGCCCGGCAGGCGGAGGAGGCCATCCTGAACTTCATGAGCAAGCGGGGCCTTCTGCACTACCAGGGCAGCGGGGGCTACGTGTCCCGGGAGATCGACAGCGCGGACTTCCTGTCCCTGCGGGCTGAATGCTCGGGCTTCCTGGATACCCGGGTGCAGGCGGGCGAACGGGTCAGCCGGGGCCAGCTGCTGGCGCAGATTCAGGACGCCTACACCGGCGAGCCCCTGCAGGACATTGTTTCCCCGGACGCGGCCACGGTGTTCTTCGTGGGGGACGACGCCATGACCTTCCAGCGCACGGCAGTGTTCAAGCTGGTGCGGGAGGAAGCATAAGGCCAAAAAACAGCAAAGCGGACGGTTCCCTGCCGGAGCCGTCCGCTTTTGTGTGCATCCATTATTCTGTTTTGTCCTCCGGTGTGCTTTGCTGCTCCGCGGCCTCGGGCTCCTTCTGAGCCGCGGCCATGGCGTCGAAGCGGCTGTTGAGGTAGATCACATGGGCCACGGCGATGATCACGCTGCGCAGCATGTCCTTGGCCTCGGAGGTGGTCACGCCCACCTCGTCCACGGAGTCCTTCAGCCCGAAAATGAAGCGCAGCATGTTCTCCAGCTCCGTGCAGAAGTAGTCGTAGGCCATCTCCACGGAGTAGGTGCGCTTCTGCATGTCGAACATCAGGGCGATGTTCTCCATGGGCACCACGTTCTTCACCACCGCCATGGCCATCAGGTAGGCAATCTGCCCGGCGCTGTACTGCTTGCGCACGGGATTGCGGATATACCCCTTCTTCACATAATTGCTGACCATGGAGGCGGTGATTTCCATGTTCCCCAGGGGGGCAAGGTAGCTGTTGATATACTTCACCGTCTGATCCAGATAGAGCCCCACGTTGGGAATCTCCCGGTACCGGGGCAGACGGAAATCCTCGATCCTGGCAGGCATCGCTTCTCACCTCTCACGGCTTATTATAAAGTTTTCATCCGAAAACGTCAAGCGGGATTCCTTATATCCCTTGACAGGTTTTATAAAAACTGATATAGTGGTAGCGGTTATCCGGTACCCTGACTGTGACTGATGAATTGTGAGGAAACAACCAATGCTGAATTGCCGAATTGTGGCTGACTCCTCGGCGGATCTGCTCACGCTGTCCCGGGTGGATTTCGCCGCTGTGCCCATGAAAATAACCGCCGCCGATCACACCTGGGTGGACGACGAGGACGTGAACGTGGAGAACATGCTGGAGACCCTGCGCAATCACAAGGGGCCCTCCTTCTCCGCCTGCCCCTCCCCGGAGGACTGGCGCCTTGCCTTTGGCGATGCGCAGTACGTCTTCTGTATCACCATCACCAGCGCGCTGTCCGGCTGCTACAACGCCGCCTGCCTGGCCGCCCGGGAGTATCAGGAGGAGCACCCCGACCGCCGGGTGCTGGTCATCGACAGCCTGTCCACGGGGCCGGAAATGGCGCTCCTGGCCGAAAAGCTGGAGGAGCTGTGCCAGTACCGCGACAGCTTTGACGACATTGCCCGGGAAATCCAGGCCTATCAGCAAAAGACCCATCTGACCTTTGTGCTGCGCTCCCTGCACAACTTTGTCAACAACGGCCGCGTCAGCCCCGCCGTGGGCGCGCTGGTGGGGCTGCTGGGCATCCGCGTGGTGGGCGTGGCCAGCGAGGCCGGCGAGCTGCAGCCCATCGCCAAGTGCCGCAGCGACCGCAAGGCCATTGCCCAGATCATCGACGTGATGAAGCAGCGGGGCTTTGGCGGCGACCGTGTGCTGATCGACCAGTGTCACTGCGAGGACAACGCTGCCGCCCTGCGGGAGGCCATCCTGGCCGTATGGCCCAAGGCCCGCATCACCGTGAACAGCACCCGCGCCCTGTGCAGCTACTACGCTGAGGAAGGCGGCATGCTGGTGGGCTTCGCCTCTGCCTGAGCGCCTCCACCGTAAAAAAGTTCTCTTCGGCCCTTGAGGTTGTCTGGTTTATATTGTAAAATACCAGCATAGGTTCAAGTGCGACGTGGAGGGAGGTGGGCGACATGCGCCGGCTGTGGCTGTTGACGCTGATGGTCACGCTGCTATGCCTGTCCACTGCCCTGGCGGACGATCCCACCAGCCTCCCCCAGTGCACCACCGAGGCTCAGGTGCTGGACTGGCTGCTCCTGCCCATTGAGGACGAGGGCGCCATCCTCCCCGTGGAATCCCAGTCCGGGTACATCCGCTACATCGCCCAGAACCAGACGGCGGATCCGCTGTTCTGCGCCTCCTACTGGTGCAGCGTGGAGCCCGGGAACAACCTGGACCTGAACGCCCGGAAATCCGCCAAGGGCAACACCTTCAAGGACTACGCCGGCACCATGTGCACCCGGGCCAGCTACGCCATGGCCCTGTCCTACCTGGGGGTGGGCGCAACGCCCGGGGACATGAGCGTCCTATTGCAGACCCGCAACCTGGACGATCCCTACGACAAGGTGACGGCGGCCCTGGGCGGGCTGGAGCGGGTGATTCTGCGCACCTACACCTTTGAGACCATGCTGGCCAACTACGAGGCCGACGCCAGCTACTCCCCCGTGTACGTCTACCTGAAGAAGCCCAACGGGGTTTATCACGCCATCCTGATTGTGGGCCGGGCGGATGAGGAGGGCTACTACCTGGTGGTGGATCCCGCCACCCACACCCAGGGGGAAGAAATCGTCCGCGTGTACCGCCTGCGCTTCGACGTGCACTACCGCCGGGTGATCAATTCCACCTTCCGCAACGAGCACCGGGACAGCCGGGTGGTATCCTTCTGCCAGTGGCATCTGACCGGTGAGGAACCCTGACTTCCGCAGCGCAGCGCCCGATCCTGACACCGGATCGGGCGCTTTTCACAGCTGTATTGACTTTGCCTCTCCCGCATGCTATCCTTGTTGCATCATAACGGCTCCACGGGAGGTGCATCTTCATGAAACGGGCGATCATTGGCGGCTTTCTTTCCCTGGTCGGCAGCATCTGGGCGCTGGCGGTGCTGCTGTGCGCCAACAGCTACGCTGTCAGCGGGTGGGTCACGCCGCCCGGCAAGCTCATGACGCAGCTGAACGAATCGGGGCTCATGCCCTGGTTCACGGCATCCATCGTTCTGACCGCCCTGGGCATTGTGCTGATGGCCATCGAGTACTTCCGCAAGGAACGCTGACATGTTTTCCCCTGCCCCGTGCTGCGCTGCGCGGGGCTATTGTTATGCCTGATTCTCCCGGGCCATGCGCTGCTTCAGCAGCTCACAGGCAATCTCCAGGGCGCGGATTCGCCGCTTCGCCAGGGTGATCTGGGCCGGGTGGTCTCCTTCTGCCAGTGGCATTTAACACCGGTGAGGGTGCTGAGCCCTGAACCTGCACAACAGCAAAGCCCCGCACGATGCATGCGGGGCTTTTGTTCATTCCAATATGTGGATTGCTGTCAGCCAATCAGCCATTTGGACATACCCGGGCCGCCATGCTCATTGGGATGGGCTGTATAGCCCATTTTCTGATAGAAGCCCTCCTTGCCCTTAGCGCTCATGAGCTGAAAATAACTGCGCCAGCCAGGCTTCAGTTGCCGGCGAATATAGTCTTCCACATAGCTCAGCAACGCGCGGCCTATGCCGTGGCCCTGATAGTCCGGCGCAACGATCAGATCCTTAAGGAAGAAGGCCATGGCGCCATCGCCCAGCAGCCGTGCCATGGCGACGACCTGTCCATCATGCATCACCGAAAAGGTGGCGTAGCTATGGACCAGGGAGGTTTCCGCCATATCCAGCGGACATGCCCCCCAGCCCGTTGTCGAGAACAGACGAACGAAATCCTCAGCCTGCAGCTGATTCTCCCGGATCACGCAGTCCATCGCCATGCACCTTCCCTCAATCCTGACGCAGTGGCTTACTCGTCGCCCAGCTCGTCCTCCAGCAGGGCCATATCGTCCTCCTCGGGGAGCTCCTCGCCCTCAGCGGGGGCCTCCTCGGGCGCAGCGTCGGTGGGCTTGTCGGTGAACAGCTCCTTGCGCAGGATGGCGTCGATCTCCGCTGTGATCTCGGGGTTATCCCGCAGGTACAGGCGGGTATTCTCGCGGCCCTGCCCGATGCGCTGATCCTTATAGGAGAACCACGCGCCGGACTTGTGGATGATATCCCGCTCCACGGCCATATCCAGCAGGGTGCCTTCCTTGCTGATGCCCTCGCCGTAGACGATGTCAAACTCGGCCACGCGGAAGGGCGGGGCGACCTTGTTCTTCACGACCTTGACCTTGGTATGGTTGCCCACCACGGTGGAGCCGTTCTTCAGCTGCTCGCCGCGGCGCACGTCCAGGCGGACGGAGGCGTAGAACTTCAGCGCGCGGCCGCCGGGGGTGGTTTCGGGGTTGCCGTACATGACGCCGACCTTCTCGCGCAGCTGGTTGATGAACACGGCGACGCAACCGGTCTTGTTGATGATACCGGCCAGCTTGCGCAGGGCCTGACTCATCAGACGGGCCTGGAGGCCCACGAAGCTGTCGCCCATTTCACCGTCAATTTCAGCCTTGGGCACCAGGGCGGCCACGGAGTCGATGACCACCACGTCCAGCGCGCCGGAACGCACCAGGGCCTCGGTGATTTCGAGGGCCTGCTCGCCGGTATCGGGCTGGGAGACGTACAGCTCGTCGATATTGACGCCCAGCTTACGGGCATAGGCAGGGTCAAGGGCGTGCTCCGCGTCCACAAAGGCCGCGATGCCGCCGGCCTTCTGGGCCTCCGCGACGATATGCAGGGCGACGGTGGTTTTACCGGAGGATTCAGGGCCATAGATTTCCACGATGCGCCCCCGGGGAATGCCGCCCACGCCCAGCGCGGCGTCCAGCGTCAGGCATCCGGTGGGGATGACGGGGATGTCATGTGCGCCGGCATGCTCGCCCAACTTCATGACCGCGCCCTTGCCGTATTGCTTATCAAGATCCGCCAAGGCGTGCTCCAGCGCCTTGAGCTTTTCGGCCTGCGCGCCGGTTGCGGCTGCCTCCTTCTCGGGCTTTGCTGCCTTCTTGGCCGCCATGGTGATCACTTCCTTTCCTGATCTTTCGTCCATCCAGCGCCCCTTCAGGCGCTGATATACACCGGATTTATCCTATCATAGCGAACGGCAGTTTGCAAGGGGAACATGAAAAAAAGTCGTAAGCAGAGGAAGGGGGACGCTGGGGCTTCTCGGTGGGCAGTGCCCACACCCGGCACGCGATTGAGTTGTGCGCCTTCGGTCTTGCTGAACACGCGTGTTTGACAGGGCACGCTGGGGCTCCTCGCCCCAGACCCTCGCCTGTGGGCCGCCTGGCCCTCTGGACTCCGGGGTTTCACCCCTTTTCTCGCGATTGAGTTGTGCGCCTTCGGTCTTGCTGAACACGCGTGGAGCCAGCCTGCAGTTGGGCGGACGGCCCGGCTCGCAAACGGCGAGCCGGGCTTGCCGGGGTCACGGCGCACAACGGGTGCGCCGCGACGCTGAACATGCGAGGCTCCCCCTATCCGTCACGGCAGCTGCCGTGACACCTTCCCCTCCGGGGAAGGTGGCGGGTTGCGCGCGCTCGGGCGGGGCTCCCCTGCGGTCGCCCCGCTTCGCCCATGACTGCGCGCTCCGCCACGGTTGAGCGAGGCGGCGTCCTCCTGCGGAGGCCAACGGAGGATACTCATGCTCCTCCGGCCATGAGTCAGGTATGACAAGGTGCAGTGTTCCCGCCCTGGCTGTACAAGGAATGATCGGCGTGCATCCAGCACCACAGACCGACCATAACAGCAAAGGGGGTACAAGGGGGCAACGGCCCCCTTGCCCTGCACGACCGCGTCGCGCCTCGCCCAACGAAAAGGGTCGAAGGCCCCGAGGCGTGACCCCCGCAAGCACGGCTCGCCCTCCGCGAGCCGTGCCCTCGCGCAAACTGCAGGGTGGCCCCACGCGCGCGCATCATGACCGGAGGCGCACAACTCAATCGCGAGCTGGGTGTGGGCACTGCCCACCGCCGTGCCTTCGCGCAACCTGCACGACACCCCCACGCGCGTACAGCATGACCGAAGGGCTATAACCCATTCGCGAGAATGGGAGTCCAGAGGGCTATGCAGCCCTCTGGCGGGGTGCAGGGGCAGCGCCCCTGCCCACCCCCTGTCCTGGCGGTCGGGAATTTTCCCATTGTAACCATCCGGCAGATGTGCTATACTGTTTGTATCTTTTCCCTTGAATCCCTCGCGCAAAGGAGCATGCCTATGAATATGGTCGAAATGATCACCCATAAAAAGCTGGGTCTCGCACTCACCCAGGAGGAAATCAACTACTTCGTCCGGGGCGCGGCGGACAACACCATCCCCGATTATCAGCTGGCCGCGCTGCTGATGGCCATCCGCCTCAACGGCATGACCGCCGGGGAAACCACCGCCCTTACCCTCGCCATGCGTGACTCCGGCGATGTATGCGATCTCTCCGCCATCCCCGGCGTGAAGGTGGACAAGCACTCCACCGGCGGCGTGGGCGATACCACCACCCTGGTGCTGGCTCCTCTGGTGGCGGCCTGCGGCGTGCCCGTGGCCAAAATGAGCGGCCGGGGCCTGGGCCATACCGGCGGTACGCTGGACAAGCTGGAGTCCATCGCGGGCTTCCGGGTGGAAATTGCGGAGGCTGATTTCATCCGCCAGGTGCAGGAAATCGGCGTGGCCGTCATCGGGCAGACCGGCAGCCTTGCCCCCGCCGACAAGACCCTCTATGCCCTCAGGGACGTGACCGCCACCGTGGACAGCCTGCCGCTGATCGCCTCCTCCATCATGTCCAAGAAGCTGGCCTCCGGCGCAGACGCCATTGTCCTGGATGTGAAGACCGGCTCCGGCGCTATCATGCACACCCTGGAGGACTCCATCGCCCTGGGCCAGGCCATGGTGGACATCGGCGCGCTGGCGGGCAAGCCCGTCTCCGCCATCGTCACGGGGATGGAGCAGCCCCTGGGCACCCATGTGGGCAACGCCCTGGAGGTCAAGGACGCCATCGACGTGCTTTCCGGGCGCACCCGGGGCGCGCTGCTGGAGGTTTCGCTGCTGCTGGGCAGCCATATGCTGATGCTGGCAGGCCGCTGCCATACCCCCGAGGAGGGCCGCGCCCTGCTGACCGAAGCCCTTGAGTCCGGCCGGGGCCTGAACAAGCTGAAGGAGATGATCATCGCCCAGGGCGGCGACCCCGCCTGCGTGGACGATGTGACCCACCTGCCCCAGAGCGCCGTCATCCGCGAGGTGAAGGTGGGCCATGGCGGCTATGTGGCGGAAATGGACACCATGGCCCTGGGCCTGGCCGCGCAGGCCATGGGCGCGGGCCGCATCCGCAAGACCGACGCGCTGGATTACAGCGTGGGCTTCGTGCTGCCGGTGCGCATCGGCGACCGGGTACAGCCGGAGGACACGCTGTGCATCCTCCACGCCCGCAGCGAGGCGGATGCCGATCAGGCGGAAGCCGCCATCCGCGCAGCCATCCGCTTCTCCGACGCTCCCGTGCAGGCCCCGCCCCTGTGGTACGCCATCATCACCAAGGACGGCGTTGTCCGCTGCTGAGCAGCACACCAAATCATCGCGACCCGCATGCATTCCGCGGGCCGCGATTTTTCATTGGCTTTGTTCATCCAGGAAGATGTACGGCTCCCCGGGCCTGCGTCGGGCGTAGACGGACTCCAGCTCCGCCATGACCTCTGCCCGGGAGCGGACGTGATCGAAGTCATGGCTCAGCAGCAGCTGATCCGCCTGCAGGCCCTTCAGCGTCCGCAGGGTTTCCGCCAGCACTGATGCATGATAGGCCCGGCGGCCCTGCTTCACGCAGGCGTACAGGCCGTCCCCCAGGAGGGCATAGCCCTCCGTCTCCAGCCCCAGACAACCCCTGGCATGACTGGAGGGCAGCGGGAACAGCCGCAGGGTCACGCCGTCCCGGAGGATGAGCGGCTCTGTCACCGGCGTACCCCGGCCCGTATACCGCAAGGTGTGGGGCGACGCGTAGATTTCCCTGCACTGCATCTGCTCCCGGCAGGCCATGTGATCCTGATGGAAGTGGGAGATGATCAGCCGCCTCTCCCCGGGCAAGGCCCGTACCGCCGCCGCCACGTCCTCCGCCGCCCCCGCGTCGAAGATCCACCACCCGCTGTCCCCCGCAATCACCGCCACCTCCGCCGACAGCGGCTGTTCCCGGGCTGGGTAATAGCCGATTTTGTCCGTCAGATGCCGGAATGCCACAGGCATCACCTCGCTTCTGTTCATCACGGTCGCTGCTGGTATTCAACCCGCTCCGGAGCGCAGCCTGCAGGCAGCGTCCCCCCGTCTCCAACTCAAAAAAGTGGCCCGAAGGCCACTTTTTTGTATGGGCTTACTGGTGCTTGCGCACAGCCAGCACGGCCTTCTGGCCGTTGATGTTCCATTCCTTGGCGGTGAAGGTGTCGTCCGCCTCGGCCTTTTCCACGCTCAGGGCCAGCGTGCCGCGCTGGATCATCTCCAGCCCCGCCTGGATGGCCTTGTCCAGCTCATCGCCGCAGGTGTAGCGCACGTCGATGCGGTCCGTCACCTCGAAGCCAGTCTCCTTGCGCATGGTCTGCAGCTTGGAGATCACCTCACGGGCATAGCCCTCGTTGATCAGCTCGGGGGTCAGGTTGGTGTCCAGCACCACGGTGACACCCTTGTCCTCCAGGGCCACAAAGCCCGGCTTCTGCATGGGCTCGGTCAGCACGTCGCCGCCGGCCAGCTCCACCTTCGTGCCCTCGATGTCGAAGGACACCTTCTCGCCCCGGGCGAAGGCATCCACCACGTCGTTGCCGTCCATGGTCAGCAGATGCTGGCCGATCTTGCCCAGGAGCTTGCCGTACTTCGGGCCCAGGGTGCGCATCTGGGGCTTCAGCTTGTAGGTGGTGAAGTCACGGGCGGATTCGGTGAAGATCACCTGCTTGACGTTCAGCTCATCCTCGCACAGGGCCTGATAGGCCTCGGTGAAGGTCACGCCCTTGACAAACAGCCGGGCGGAGGGCTGACGAACCTTCATGTTGGCGGCGTTGCGGCAGGCGCGGCCCAGCTGGACAACCTCCAGCAGGCCCTCCATCTGCTCCTCCATGTCCTTGTCCACGCGGGACATGTCAGCCACGGGGAAGTCGCACAGATGCACGGACTCAATCGCGCCGGGCACGTTGTTCACCACCAGGTTCTGATAGATCTGCTCCGCCATGAAGGGCACGAAGGGCGCGATGACCTTGCTCAGCGTCACCAGCACATGGTAGAGGGTGGCGAAGGCCGCTTCCTTGTCGCCGGCCATGCCCTTGCCCCAGAACCGCTCGCGGCCGCGGCGCACGTACCAGTTGGACAGCTCGTCCACAAAGTCCTGGATGGCGGCGGCGGGCTCGGGGATGCGGTAGTTGGCCAGATCGTCGTCCACCCGGGCGATGAGGCTGTTCAGCCGGGACAGGATCCACTTGTCCATCAGGGACAATTCCACCTTGTCCAGCGGATGGGCCAGCGGGTCGAAGCCGTCGATCTGCGCGTACATGGTGAAGAAGGCGTACACATTCTGCAGCGTGGCCAGGAACTTGCGCTGGCCCTCCTGCACGGCCTCCTCGGAGAAGCGCTTGGGCAGCCAGGGGGCGGAGGTGGTGTAGAAGTACCACCTAAGGGAGTCCGCGCCGAACTTATCCAGGGCATCGAAGGGGTTCACCACGTTGCCCAAATGCTTGGACATCTTGCGGCCCTCGGCGTCCTGCACATGGCCCATGACGATGCAGTTCTTGAAGGGCGCCTTGTCGAACAACACGGTGGAGATGGCCTCCAGGGTGTAGAACCAGCCGCGGGTCTGGTCGATGGCCTCGGAGATGAAGTTGGCCGGGAAGTTCTGCTCGAACTTGTCCTGGTTCTCAAAGGGATAGTGCCACTGGGCGAAGGGCATGGAGCCGGAATCGTACCAGCAGTCGATGACCTCCTTGACGCGGGTCATTTCCTTGCCGCACTGGGGGCAGCGCAGCTTCACCGCGTCGATGAAGGGACGGTGCAGCTCGATGCTCTCGCCGGGATCCTCCACGGCCATCTTCCGCAGCTCCTGCCGGGAGCCCACCACGTGCATGTGGCCGTCCTCGCACTGCCACACGGGCAGGGGGGTGCCCCAGTAGCGCTCGCGGCTCAGGCCCCAGTCGTGAACATTCTCCAGCCAGGTGCCCATGCGGCCTTCCTTGATGTTGTCGGGCATCCAGTTGATGGTGCGGTTGTTGCTGACCAGCTGATCCCGCACGGCGGTCATGCGGATGAACCAGGTGGGCCGTGCATAGTACAGCAGTGGGGTGTCGCAGCGCCAGCAGAAAGGATAATCATGGGTGAAGGGTACAGCCGCCAGCAGCAGGCCCCGCTCCTTCAGGTCGGCCAGCACCAGCTTGTCCGCATCCTTGACGAACACGCCGGGCCACTTGGTTTCCTCGGTCATGCGGCCCTGGTTGTCCACAAAGTTGACGAAGGCCAGGTCGTTCTCCCGGCAGACGCGGTTGTCGTCCTCACCGAAGGCAGGGGCGATATGCACAATGCCGGTACCGTCGGTCATGGTGACGTAATCGTCGCACACCACGCGCCAGGCGGGCTTGTCCAGCTTGCCCACGGCGAAGTCGAACAGCGGCTCGTACTCCATGCCCTTGAGCGCTTCGCCGGGCATGGTCTCCAGCACCTGAATCTCCTTGCCCGGGAACACAGCCTCCACCAGCGCCTGGGCCATGATGCAGGTCTGCCCCTCCACCACGAACTTCACGTAGGTGTCGCGGGGGTTGACGCACAGGGCCAGGTTGGAGGGCAGGGTCCAGGGGGTGGTGGTCCAGGCCAGCAGGTAGGTGTTCTCCTCGCCCTTGACCCGGAAGCGCACGTAGGCGGAGGTTTCCTTCACATTCTTGTAGCCCTGGGCCACCTCGTGGCTGGACAGGGCGGTGCCGCAGCGGGGGCAGTAGGGGACGATCTTGTGGCCCTGGTAGAGCAGGCCCTTGTCGTAGATCTTCTTCAGGCTCCACCACTCGGACTCGATGTAGTTGTCCTCATAGGTGATGTAGGGATGCTCCATGTCCACCCAGTAGCCCACCTGGTCGGACATCTTCTCCCACTCGTGCAGGTACTTCCACACGCTCTTCTTGCACTCGCCGATGAAGGGCTCGATGCCGTACTGCTCAATTTGAGGCTTGCCGTCCAGGCCCAGGATCTTTTCCACCTCCAGCTCCACGGGCAGGCCGTGGGTGTCCCAGCCGGCCTTGCGCAGGACGTTCTTGCCCTTCATGGTGTGGTAGCGGGGGATCAGGTCCTTGATGACGCGGGTCTCGATGTGGCCGATGTGGGGCTTGCCGTTGGCGGTGGGGGGGCCGTCAAAGAAGGTGAAGGTCTCGCCGCCCTCCCGGTGGTGGAAGGACTTGCGGATGATGTCCTTCTCCTTCCAGAAGCGGGTGATCTCGGCCTCCCGGGCCGGGAAGTTCATGTCCGTGGGAACCTTGTTGTACATGCTGTACCTCCTGTCGATGGTCTGCAGGGACGCAAAAAATCCGCCCCGCGCCTTGTGCTGGGACGGATGAAACAATCCGCGGTACCACCCATGTTGACGGCTTTCGCCGCCCGCTCGGTGCAGGAATCCTCCTGCGGCTCTGTATCGGGAGCGCCCGGGCGGCCCTGGCATGAGGCTTCAGGCCGTCTCACTCCGGGGTGATCCGCATGCGGCGCGCCCCTGCCGGACTTGCACCATCCTCCGGCTCGCTTCAGGTTTGCGTCCGCCGCCGTCCCCATCGCCGTGAACGTTGGCATACCCCTATATTATAGCCGCTTTCCCGGAAAATTCAAGGGGGCAGATGCGAATTTGTTTGCCCGCATCATCCCGCAAAAAAACCGCCCGGCGGCCCGTGAAGGCACGCCGGACGGAAGGGGGCTCAGGCGCTCACGTCGCTGCCCCGGCTCATGGATTCATCGCCATGGAGCTTGTGCTCCGTCTTGACCCAGGTGTGCTGCTGGCGGTAGCGCATCAGGCCCACGATCTGGCTGATGGCGCCGATGATCATGCTCGCCACGAAGCTCACCAGCATTACCGGCAGCGTGGACCACTTGAAGCGGATGCCGTTGTCCACCCAGTCCGCCAGGTAAAACAGGCCGAAGTAGCTGTACAGGAAGATCAGCACGCCCACAACCTGCACGCCGATGGGCGTGGCCATCGGGTGAGCGGTGAAGCAGGGCAGCATCAGCACCCCCGCCAGGATCAGCTGCAGCACCGTCACCACATAGGCCGACAGGCTGTACATGTACAGCATCACACTGATGAACTCGCCCACGCCGATGCGCTTTTCCATCAAGGCCCGGCAGATCTTGCCCGTGTTGCGCAGCGCCACGAACCAGTGGCCCTGGCCCCAGCGGATCTTCTGCCGCAGGGAAGCTTTGAAGCTGGTGGGCTTCTCGTCGTAGACCCGGACGTTGTGGTTCCACAGGATCCGGCGGCCGTCCTCGGTGGCCTCCACCTGGATCTCGATATCCTCCGTCAGGGACATGGTGGTCCAGCCGCCGCGCTCGCGCACGTATTGGGTGGAGATGGCGTAGCCCGTGCCGCCCACGGAGCAGTTCAGTCCCAGGCGGTGCTTGGCCAGCTGGAAGAAGCGGTTGGTCACAGTGTAGCTGGTGTAGTAGAACCAGGCCACGTAGCCTTCCTTGTTCTTCGCGCCCAGGTAGCACTGGATCAGGTCGGGCTTGCCCTTGTCCAGGTACTGGCTGTTGACCTCGCGGAACATGTTCGTGTCCATGAGGTTGTCCGCGTCGAAGATCATCAGCAGGTCGTAGTTCTTGTGGTAGTCCCCCAGGGCGTCGAGGGCCTTCTTCAGGGCAATGGGCTTGCCGGTGGGCGCGTCAGGGCCGTCCTTGCGGGTTTCGATCACCTGCGCCCCGGCTGCCCGGGCCACCTCCGCGGTGCGGTCGGTGCAATTATCGGCAATGATGTAAAAATCATACAGCTCCCGGGGATAATCCATCCGGTTGAGGTTGTCGATGATATCCCCGATGACCCGCTCCTCGTTGTGGGCCGGAACCAGCACCAGGAAGCGGCTCTGGGGCTCATGATCCTCGTAATCCTTCGTCTTCTTCCGGAAACCGAACACCGTCAGATACAGCTGGTACGCCAGCATGATGGTCAGCCACAGCCCGCACAGCGCGGACAGCGCTTCCAGCACCCATTGCAGCACCTGCAATCTTCTTCCTCCTTAGTCAAAAAAGCCCATGGTCTGCGGACATGCCGCCGCATCCGGGCGCAGTTCACCCGTTGTTTACAAACGTTTCAATTAAACAACACTTTCCTGCCTTTGTCAATGGACAAAGCGGTTTTTCAGCGCCCGGAAAAGGGTATTTGCGGCACATCCGGCCATTTGGGGGGGCAACGGCGGTCATTCCTTGTCCATGGTGGAGCCGCCGATAAACTCCCGCAACAGGCTCAGGGGCGGAATCTCGTCCAGCAGCGCCGGGTCGATCTCCGGGAAATAATGCAGCACCTTGCGCAGCCGCTGGGACATCACGTCCTCCATGGTACCGGGGGTCACCTGGCGCAAAAGGTCGAAGGCGTAGCGCTTGAGCACCGGCAGCTCGTAGTGCAGGGCGGTGTTGAACACGCTGTCCGCCAGCTCCTGGTAGGGGAAAATCCACTTCTCCTCCCCCCGGCGGACGCTGGGCCACATGCGCAGGGTGTCCTCCGGGCTGGTGCCGCGGAACTGGTGATCCCGCACAATCCGCCTCAGCAGCCGCACGTCCGTGGTGCGGATGCGGTTGTGGTCGTCCAGGTCGATGCAGGTCAGCGCGCTGACGAAGATCCGGTGGATGACCCCCTGGGGCAGGTGCGCGCTCAGGGCGGGATTCAGCCCGTGGATGCCCTCGATGATCAGCGTCTGCCCGGGAAGCAGGCGCAGGGGCACGCCCCGCTCCTCCCGCCGGGCCGTCTGGAAGCTGAAGCGGGGGATCTCCACCTCCTCCCCGGCCAGCAGCCGGGTCAGATGCTCCCGCAAAAGCGGCACGTCAATGGCCTGGATGTCCTCCAGATCCACCGAGCCGTCCGCCTCCCGGGGCAGGGTGTCCCGGTTGCGGTAGTAGTTGTCCAGGCTGATCTGCACCGGGCGGCAGCCCAGCACCGTCAGGTGAATCCCCAGCCGCCCGGCGAAGGTGGTCTTGCCGCTGGAGGAGGGCCCGGCAATCAGCACAATGCGCTTGCCCCCGTCCACGATCTGCCGGGCGATGTCCCCGATGGCCTGGTCGTGCAGGGCCTCGTTGACGCGGATGAACTGCCGCAGCTTTTTCCGTTCGGCCAGCTCCGCCAGGTCGGAGGCGTGCAGCACGCCCAGGATCTCGCACCAGGCCGCCGACTGGCTGAAGGCCGCCATGTGCTTGGGGCGATCCACATAGGGGGCGGGCACGTCGGGGGAATCCGCCGTGGGCAGAAGCATCACGAACCCCGGCGCGTGGGGATGCAGCGCGAAGGCCTTCACATACCCCGTGGAGGGAGCCATGGCGCCGTAGAAATACTCCCACATATCGCCGCAGCTGTACATGTCGAAGAACCGGTAGGGGCGGCGGCGGAGCAGGTTCACCTTGTCCTGCTGCCCCTCCCGGGCAAAGTAGTCGATGGCCTCCTGCAGCCGCCACCGCCTGCGGATGAAGGGCATATCCGCCGCCACAATGGCACGCATCTCCGCCGCCACATCCCGCACCATGCCTTCGGACATGGCCAGGCGCGGCAACCGCACCAGCACCCCGTGCCCCACGGAGTACTCGATGCGCACCTGCTCGCCGGGATAAAGCCGTCGCAGGGCCAACAATAACACAAAGCGCAGCGACCGCTCATAAACCCGCCGGCCTTCCTCGTCCCGGAAGGTCAGGGGCACCAGCGTGCAATCGCCGCGCAGGGGGGTGTTCAGTTCGGTCATCGCGCCATTCACCAGAGCGGCCATGGTGCCTTCGGGGAAGGCGGACATGGCCCGCAGACAGCCTTCAACCGTGCTGCCTGCGGGTAGAAACAATATACTGTTCCCAACCGTGATTTTCATGGGAGCCTCCGATCATAACTCATTCCTCAAAGGGCATACTGGTGCGCTCCGCCGCCATCAGCTCCTCGTCCGGATCGGGCAGCGCGCCATGCTCCGCCAGATACCTGGCCTGCTTCTCCTCCACCTGCAGCCGCTTGGTATGCACATAAGCCCGGTTGGCGGCGGTGGCCTTGGAGATGCTCATAGTCATGGATCGCTTGCCATCGTCCGTGGGACGGAAGCGCAGGCGGATCATCAGCGGGCCATGGTGGGGGCAGGCGGACAGGCCGATATACTTGTCGCCGCACTGCTTCACATAGCCCCCGTCCTCCACCTGGGTGCGCTTGCCGCACACGGGGCAGCGGGGCTGCCGGGCCGCCTCGCTCTCCAGCGCGGCGGTCAGGCTGTCGTAGTTCTCGCCCTTTTCCTTGCTGTGTCCGTGCTTCCCCGGGTGAATCAGGGACTTGGGCTGCTGGGGATACTCCAGCACCTTTTCCGGGTTGGGCAGGGTGGCAAAGACCAGGGCGGTATAGTAGGCGTCGTGCAGGGCGTTATGGAAGTACCGCTCCGCGTCGGGCTGGATGTCCAGCATCTCCATGGCGGCCTTGAGGCCCTTGCGCTCCCTGGTGCCGTGCACGTCGCCGAAGAGCCGCTGGATATCGCACAGGGGCGGCAGCTTCACCTGGCAGCCGAAGAAGTCCATGTTCTGCTTGAGGACGCTCACGTCGTCGCAGCCCCAGGTCAGCAGGGCATAGTCCTCCCCGCACCAGGCCACGAACTGATCCATGGCCTGCAGGAACTCCGGCGCGTCGGCCAGCTCCTCCGCGCCCAGCTGGGTCATCCGGCGGATACGGGGGTGAATCTTCACGTAATGCACGGGCCGGATGGGGATGGATATGCTGTCGATCACCTGATAATGCTCGTCCAGCTTCACCGCGCCGATCTGGATCATCTCGAAGATCAGCCGGTCGCCCACCTGCCGGTACACGCTGCTGTCATAGGACAGCGGCTGGTTCCATTCCAAGTCAACAACGATATAGTGCAAAGGTATCGACTCCTTCAATGATCTGCGATTCAAAAAAGTGGCTGCGGCCACTTTTTTGCGTGGGGAGGAAGCGTCGCCTGCGGGCGACGGTTTTTTTCCGGCTCCACCTGGTTGCTTCGCTCCCGGCTGAGGGAGGGACGAAGTCCCGACGAAGCGGATGCCATGCCTGCATGGCGCCGCTGTAGCCAGCGCCGGGCCTTGCGCCCGGTGATGGCCGAACAGGTGGATTTGTAAGGAAAGTTTTCTGCAAAGCGGAAAACGCCCCGCCTCGCCGGGCATCTTCGATGCTTTTCATTGCCGGCGGATACGATGACAGTCGGAGAGGCTGCGGCCCCGACCACACCCCCGGAGTTTACGGGGACATCGCTCCCTGGCTGCACCGGGATTGCGCTTGCCTGGTACGGCCCGTACTGCACCTGCGAAGGCCCAGGTTTTCCGTGGTTTCCCGGCAACTGCTCATGCAAAGCCTTGGTCTCCCGCGAGGTCGCGGTAACACCATGGTTCCCTACCCCATGGTCTCCGTACCGCCCCCGGGTTACGCCTCCTGGGCCGCGCTCTGGCCCGCCAGAGCCCCGGTGGACCAGGCGATCTGCAGGTTGTAGCCGCCGGTGTGGGCGTCCACGTCCATGACCTCCCCGGCGAAGTACAGGCCGGGCAGCAGCCTGCTCTCCATGGTGGCGGGGGCGATTTCCTTCACCGCCACGCCGCCCCGGGTCACAATGGCCTCATCCAGGGGAGCCAGCTTTCGCAGGTGAATGGGCAGGCCCTTCAGCGCGGTGCAGAGGGTCTCCCGCTCCTGCCGCGTCACCTGGCAGCACTGCTTGCCCCCGTCCACCCCGCAGATGGCCGGGAACAACTCCGCCAGCTTGCCCGGCAAAAGCGTGGGCAGCACGTTGGCCAGCTGCTTGCGGGGCTGGGCTTCCAGTTCCCGCTGAACCCGCGCGTCCAGCTGCTGCGCCGTCAGCCCCGGCTTCAGATCCAGCGTCACCGCCGCCTCCGCCAGATTCTCCGGCAGATGGCAGCTCATGGTCAGCGTCAGCGGGCCGGAAATGCCGAAGTGCGTGAACAGCATCTCCCCCAGCTCGCTGTAGAGCGTCTTCTTGCCCAGCTTCAGCGTCAGGGTCACGTTCCGCAGGGAAAGCCCCTGCAGCTGTTTGGGCCAGTCGTCCTCCGTCTCGATGGCGGACAGCACGGGAGACGGCGGCGTCACCGTATGCCCTGCCGCCTGGGCGAAGGTGTACCCGTCGCCGGTGGAGCCGGTCATGGGGTAGCTGCGGCCGCCGGTGGCCAGCACCACCGCGTCGGCGGAGAGCACCTCGCCGTTCATCAGCGTTACGCCGCTGACGCGCCCCTCCGCCTGATTCAGGGCCTTCACCCGGGTGTTCAGCCGCACCTCCACACCGCTTTGCTGCAAAAGCCGCGTCAGCGTGCGGATCACATCGCTGGCCTTCTCGCTGGCGGGGAACACCCGCCGCCCCCGCTGTACCGTGACCGGGCAACCGGCCTCCTCCAGCAGGGCCATCATGTCCTGGGGGGAGAAGAAGCTCAGCGCGCTGTACAGGAAGCGGGGATTCCGCGGCGTTTCCCGGAGGAACTCGTCCAGGGTGCAGTCGTTGGTGACGTTGCAGCGGCCCTTGCCGGTGATGTACACCTTCTTGCCCAGCTTCTCGTTGCGCTCCAGGAGCGTGACCCGCGCCCCGGCTCTCGCGGCAAAGATGGCCGCCATCATGCCGCCCGCGCCTCCGCCAATGACCAGCACCTTACGCATGATGCCCTTCTTCCTCCAGATAAACCTCGTAGGTGGTCCAGATGGCCTCCAGCTGCCGGAAATGCTGGCTGAGGGCCTCCTTGCGGTGCAGGCCCAAAGCCACCAGCAGCGCGTTGATCACCGACAGGGGCGCGGCCAGAGAGTCCACGAAGGACGCCATGTCCGTGCGGGCGGTGAGGGTGGCGTCGGCAATGTCCCCCAGGGGCGACATGGGGCCGTCGGTAATGGCCACCACCTGCGCGCCGCACCGCTTGGCAAATCGCATGGCCTCCAGCGTGCGGGTGGAATACCGGGGGAAGGAGATGCCCACCAGCACGTCCCCGCCGTGGAGCTTGGAGATTTCCTCGAAAACGTCCGTGGCGCCGGAGGACACCAGATGCACATCGTCAAAGATGTAATTGAGGTAGTAGCCCATGAACTGGGCCAGGGGCGCGGCGGAGCGCAGGCCCATCACATAGATGGCCTTGGCCTGCAAAAGCCGCTGCACCACGTCCTCAAAGACCTCGTTATCCATGTTGTCCAGGGTGTTGCGGAGGTTCTGCATGTCGCTCTTGAGCACGAAGCCCAGGGCGGCATGAGGATCGATCTCCGTGGACATTTCAAACCGCTGGTTGGCCGTCAGCCGATGGCTGACCAGCTCCTGCAGGGACCGCTGCAGCTGCGGGTAGCCCTCGTAGCCCAGGGCAGAGGCGAAGCGTACCACCGTGGACTCGCTCACGCCCACGCTCTCGCCCAAGCGGCTGGCGGTCATGAACACCGCCTTGTCATAATGCTCAACGATATACTGCGCAATCTTGCGGTGACCCTTGCTCAGCCGCTTGCCGGACTGGTTCAGCCGCTCAATCATATCCTGCATTTCCTGCATTGTTCTACCTTCCTTGTCCTGCATAGCCTTCATATTTTTCAGAACGCCGCACCTATTATACGGTATGACCGGCTATTTTGCAAGACCGAAACAATGCCGCTGCATTTTTTTGCAACTTCAGTGCACAAAAAATCCATTTTTGGCGGGCTGTTTTCAAACATCCGCAGCCATGAACACCAGGGATTCGTCCGCCCGGAAGCCGTTGGCCTCGTAGAATTTCACGCTGGGATAACCCCGCTCGGTGTTCAGGACGATGTAGGAGATCTTCTCCGGCTCCTGCCGCAGCTGCTCCCGGACGAAGGCCATCATCCGGCTGCCCACGCCCTGCCGCTGGTACGCCGGATGCACGCTGAACTCATCCACCCACAATTCCTTGAAGCCCAAATAGGTCATGATCCGCCCGCTGAGCATGGAAACGACGGTATCGCCTTCCACCGCCACATAGCCGCGGGACACCCGGCCGGACATGATTTCGTCAATGCGGGTAAAGGCTTGCTCGTAAGTCCAATGCTCATTCCAGGGCGCAGGCGCAAAGGCGGCCATCAGCGTTCTGGCACAGGCGGGGATATCCTCGGGGGTCATGATGCGAAATTCCATATGTTCCTCCTGTTACAGTTGCCCCAGCAGCCCGGCCAGAGCCATCAACACGGCCAGCCCCAGCAGGTTCGCCAGGGTAAATACCATGAAATACTGTCCCTTGCGTGCCGTGACCGATGCACCGTAGAGCTTGAAGGAAATCAGGCTGGCCAGGCTGGCCACCAGCGTCCCTAGTCCGCCCAGGTTCACGCCCAGCATCAGCGCGCCCGTGCTTTCCGTGAAGGGTGAGAGCAACAGGCATGCCGGCACATTGCTGATGACCTGGCTGGCCAGCAGCGACACCAGCAGGGGCGATGTCGCCATCAGCCCCTCCAGCCACGCGCGCACCGGAATGCAGGCCTTCACCGACGATACGAACACAAAGAAGCACACGAACGTCCCCAGCAGCGCGTAGTCCACCTGCCGCACCACGCCGCGATCCAGCAGGAGGGTTCCTGCCAGCACGATGGCCGCTGCCGCCCACGCAGGCAGCACCTTCGCCACCGCCAGCAGCGCCGCAGCGCCCAGCACCACATACAGCCCCCAGGGGCCGCGGATGGACGCGGATTCCCCATCCGCTGCGGTCAGGGGATCGGCTGATACCAGCCTTGCCGCAGCCAGCAGCAGGATCAGGCTCATCAGGGCATAGGGCCAGGTCAGCCGGAGGAAATCCGCCAGCGTCAGCAGCCCTGAGGAATACAGGTACAGGTTCTGCGGATTACCGATGGGCGTCACCATACTGCCCAGATTGGCAGCCAGGGTTTCCAGCACCACCGTCAGGATCACGTCCCGCTCCCGGCCCCCGGCCATCAGCAGAAGCGTGAAGGGCACCAGGGTGATCAGCGCCACATCGTTGGTGGCCACCATGGCCAGGAAGAAGCACACCGCCGTCAGCGCAGCCGCCAGCCCACGCCGGGTGCGGATGCGTCTTGCCACCGCCCGGCCCATCAGGTCGAACACGCCGCAGCGGCGCAAGCCTGCCACCACCGTCATCAGCGTGAAAAGCATCAGCAGCGTGGTGGCGTCGATGCCCTCCAGCGTATGCTTCCCCGGCGCCGCCAGCAGGAAGGACAGAAGCGCCGCCGCCAGGGAAATGGTAAACACCACCTCCCGCCGGAAAAAACGCAGCACCGCCTTCATCCCTGCCGCCTCTTTCCCGTCAGGCTGTGCAGGGTGATCCGCCACAGGCTGGTATGGGCCATGGCGTTCCCCGGACACTGATAGCCCGGATAACCGCAGTGGCTCAGGATGCAGTCCATGCCGTGCAGGGCTTCCGCACCGGTGACAGGCTCGGCCACGCCCTCCCCCATCACGCTCTCGTACACGCAGGAGATGCCGCCCGGGCCTTCCACATAGCGGTCGAAATAGTCCGCCGCCACGGCCACCCGGTTGTCCTGAGCCAGCATGGTGTGCCGACGGCCCTCCATGGCCCCGTGGACGTACAGCACCACCTGTCCGTCCCGCTCCTCCCATCCGAAGGACAGGGGGACAACATAGGGCCCGTCCTCCCCCGCCAGCCCCAGATGAATCACCGGGCTGCGATCCAGAATCCCCAGCATATCAGCCCTGTCCGTTATTTCACGATCCTTACGGCGCATAACCTTCCGCCTCCTGTTGAGGCGGTCATGCCGCCCTCAGGGTGATTATACCCTATCCTGCGCCTGCTGCCAACCCTTTCCCGGAAGATTCTCCCCATACAAAAAGCCGGACGGTGTTGTAACGTCCGGCGAAAGACAGACTTACGGTGCAGGGGCAGCCGTTGGCTCCAGCGGGAACACCTCATCCTCCGGCAGCTGCCACAGGGGCAGGAGCCTGCCGATGACAATGAACCGCGCGTTCTCAAAGGAATACGCACAGGTGGACATGGTGACCAGCCGATCCGTGGGCAGCACCTCCACGGCGGTGGCGAAGTTCGACTTCCGTTTCGCCTCCGCGACGAAACGCGCCATGTCTTCCTCATCGCTGATGGCGATATCGTAGCAATGGTCGGTGCTGGAGGTGGTATATCCCGCGAACAGCTCCAGGATGCTGATTTCCTTCCCGCTCATCACCAGCATGTAGGGGTGGGAGGCGTAAAAGGCCTGGGCGGCGAACTCGTCCAGCTGGCCGAACATGCCTTCGTTGCGCATGTGGTGGCCGTAGATCAGCGTGTTGGGGTCCTGGAAGTCGTGCAGATTCCGGTAGTCGATGAACAGGGTGCCGCTGGCGTTCTTCTCCCCGTTGAACATGGTGGACAGGTAGCGGTCGTTGTCCGCGCCGTGCACCACGGGGTAGTCGATGTTCATCCCGGCGCAGTACAGCCAGCAGGCGTAATCGCCGTTCATCTCCAGCAGGGACACGTGGTCGATTTCCGCCATCCACGCCCGGCACAATTCCTGTGTCACCGCCAGGCAGCTGTCCATGTCCGTGCCGCCCAGGGGTTCCAGCAGGGCCAGGTAAGCCGCGCCCTGGGGATTCGCCTGCATGGCCTCATAGGCCGTTGTCAGGGCCAGTCGCTTTTCCTCCTGGGCCTGCGCCCAGTCCTCTGGCATGGCGGTGGGCTCCGGCAGCAGAGCGAGGTCTTCCGCCGCATCCTCCGCCGGGACGAAGGCTTCCATCAGCCAGGGCAGGGTTTCCGCCCGGTAGGCGGCCTGTTCATCATTCCGCTGCTGAAGCGCCTCCTTGCCCAGGCCTTTGCGGGCAGCCTTCTCCTCGGCCTCGGTGGTACCGGCTGCTGCTGCGAACAGCTGCTCTATCGCAGCGTGCAGCTCATCCCGGGGGAGCAGCGGCTCCTCCTCCGCCCAGGCGCAGCCCGTCAGCAGCATCAGGGTCAGCAGCGCGGAAAGCAGTTTTTTCATGCCCGCAGCCCCCTCAGCATGGGCAGCGCACCCCGCAGGCTGCCGTAGAATTCATCGCTGACGCTGTACTCCCGCTGCTTCCACACGATCACCGCCACCACCGCGATCAGCGCGATCACCAGCGCCACGATGAGGATAGTCAGCCAGTGTCCGCCTTTTTTGCCACGTTTTTTCATAGTCGCTCCTTACGGCAGGAGGCCGGGAGCGTATCAGCCCCGGCCTCCCCTGTTGAATCAATGAACTTGTCAGGCTTCCTTCCTGCGCTTGCGCTGCAGGACGATCAGCACGATCACCGCCGCAGCCAGCAGGGCCGCCGCGCCGATCCACAGTCCGGCCTGGAACCAGTCGCCGGTATGGACGGAGGGATCCTCGGGGATTTCCTCCACCATGAACGTCCACGGCACCACGCCGATGGCGCCCATGTACTGGTTGCCCATTTCCGTGGGCACGGTGAGGGTGACGGTCAACTCAGTGCTGCCGGCCTTCTTGAAGGTGCCCAGGAGGGTGTTGTTGGTCAGCTGCGCGGTCTCGGAGGGAGCCGCGTCGAAGATTTCCTTATCCTTGCAGTCTACGGTCATGGCCAGCTGGCTGAGGAAATCCTTGTGAATGTCGCTGACAGGCAGCGCGCGCAAGTAGATACGCACCTGCTTGTCGGAAGCATTCTGCACGCGGATGGTCTGGGTGATGGTATCGCCGGGCAGCACGCCCTTGAAGTTCTCGAACAGGTCGCTGTCGGAATACTCGCTGCCGGGGATGAAGACGAACTTCTCCGCGCCGCCCTCATAGGTAACCGCCGCAGCCGCCATGGCGGAGCCGCACAGGGCCGCCGCCAGCAGGAGGGCCAGGCAAATGCTGATGATCTTCTTCATTTTGCTCAAGCCTCCTTACTTGCTGATGGTGCCGTCATTGGCAACCGTTACACCCCAGGCGTTTTGAACGACACTCGCGGGTTCAGATTGAATGCCTTGCGCCACGATGGTCATTTCCAAATGCGCACCTTCAGGGCCGTCTCCTGCCGTGTAGGATTCCAGAAGCGTGACTGAAGCCCCCGCTGCAACTGGCTGTTTGTAGTAGTAATAGCCATCACTGCCGACATCCCATGTGGATATGACCTTCAGTCGATCATAATCATTCCAGGGAGCTACTACCTTACCATCCTTAACCCAATTAGCAACGACAGCTACACGAATGTATGCCGTAGTATTGCCAGTGTTGGTGATTTGAACATTCTTCTTCTCGTTCCCAGTTACCGTATCAGATACACTAACCGTCACCTTACCAGGCGTGAAGGTATTGGTCACAGCATTCGTTTGGGTGACCAGGTAAGCCATGGTGCCGCCGACGGCGCAGGTCAGCAGGAGCGCGACCAGGGCAAGCGCCAGAATTGTTTTCGTCTTATTCATACGTTTCATTCCTGCTCACCTCCGTCAGTCGTTTGCACCCGAGCTTGTTGTTCCGGTACCAAACACATTCACTGCGTAGTTATCCCCGCCAAGCCAGTAGGGGTTCGGGTCCTTGTTTGTGATCGTCACACTTGTTCCACCAACCACAATTGTGTCATTCGACTTGACCACTTCACTTGAACCGTACCGCCAGGTCCACCCATTCTGCTCAGTGATGGTGTACCCCGTGCCGACAAGCACATCCTTGATTGTTGCGGACTTGTCATCAGCCAGCGCAATCGTGTACGTCTCCTTACCACTCTTGGTGGTCACCACGACTGTGAAGATCGCCATCTCCTGGTCTTCAGTGCCAGCATAGGCGTACACGTCAAGGCCCTTCTTCGTGATGGTCAGATCAGCAACGATGTTCGTCACGTGGAGGAGGAACTCCGGTTTGTCAGTTAAATCATCCCAACCACACTGAACATCCTTCGCACATTCCACATGTTTGAAGGTGACGTATTCGGAAACATCCGTTTCGTCAATCTTGACCGTGACATTGACAGGAATATCAGCCGTAGCGATGATCTTACCGTTCTTATCAATGTCCGCTTCAACGTAGGAGTATTCCTTCTCAAGCGTAGGATCATTCTCAAGCGTAGGCTCATTGCCGGTCATCTGTACGCCGGTATCCGTAGACTTCCTTTCACCATGCTTCCAGACCAAACCACGGTAATTGTTGCCTTTGCCTGTATCTTCGAAGTATGTCGGGAAGCTGTGCGTACTGAGGTATTCCACCACGGAGTCCGCGAAGGTCATTTCAGGCTTGAAGACGTTGATGTTGGCTTTATCTTCGCCAGACTTTTTCGATGCAGCTTCACCAACGCTATTCGATACGGCTTTCTCTTTCGGAGCAACGGTGCAGGTGATTACAAACTGACAGTCATCCTTCAGATCATTCAGCTCGGTTATCGGATCACCGCTCTCTTTGGTGACGCTGGAGGTAATATTCACGTATGCGTTATGCCAAGGTTTAAGGCCGAAGTTATCTGCGGCCGGATCAAGATCGATCTCAACCTTATCGGTCTCAACCTTGCCGCACATCGCAGTAGCACCAGCCTTCAGCGCATTCTCCGTGAGATCGCCCAGCAGGTAGACGTTCTTGTCCTGGGCATCGACGGTGATGTCCGCGATGGGCACATTCACCTGGGGGCTGGTGAACGTCTCAATGGGCGTTGCGGCATCGCTACTCGCGTACACGCCGGAGTTAGCACCATTGGTGGGCACGTTGTTGCCGCCAAGGAAGCCCTCACGCACCTGGATGGGGATTTCAATGATCAGCTTCCTGCCATAGAAATCGCCGGATGCATCGGGATCAGTATCCGTTCTACCATGCTCGCGCTTTTCATCAACGTAATATAGGCTAAAGTTGAAACCCGTAACAGAAACAGTATTATCCTTAATCGTGACTTGATAATTTGCTTCCTGAGGCTCCGTCCAACTGCCAGTGCTGGTGTAGTCCGAGGTATACACCTTGATGGACGATTTATTAGCATTGGTGGGCAGCTGGAAGGAGTCTGCAATGATATCCTTCACAACCGTTTCAGTACCGAGCTCAATGTTGGACTGGCCAGTCTGAATGTTGTTACTGATCGTCTGGAAAATTTTATTCAAACTTTCAGCATTATCTGCCGTTAAATAGTAATTTGAACTTGTTCTTTCTTCATTTTTTGTTATGGTAAACTTCTCATGCTGATATACTAAATAATCTTGATTCTCATGCGTCAACCCTAACTCACTTGCATATTGGAAATTAGACGATAAGTAATTTAAGAATCTGTTCCCAGCAGGAATAGATACTTGCGAAACATCGCCCCACCATAGGATTTTTTTCCCTTCCCAAGATGCTCCAACATCACCTGATTCAGAACCATATAGTTCATTAGGATTTGCATTGGCAAAGATACCAATCGAATATACGGTTGCATCATCTGCTTTCAAATTTTTTGCAGCTTTAATTGCATTATTTGCCACTTGAACATCAAAATCTGTGTTTTCAGTGGGAATGCCATCTGTAAAGACTATGACTACTTTTTGTCTGTTTGTATTCGTGCCGCTATATTTAGGACTATCCATTAATTCTTTTGCTGAAACCATACCTGCCGCAATATTTGTTGAGGCATCACTAATTCGCTTTGGCAAACTATTTATACCATTATGAAGTATGTTTTTCCCATTTTCATCAACAAATGTCCAATCTCTTAGTACCGTTGCATTGTAACCAAATGTAACAATAGCTATACGATGATCGCCATCCACAGGATCGTATTTTTCACCAACTGAATTTATAAAATTGTTTACAGCCTGTTTCATTGCATATTGGCGTCGATCTGTATCGCTATTTGTACTTTTACCTTCAAAATTATAGCTCATGGAACCAGATTGATCCAACACAAGAACAATATCAACAGGGATCGATTTTTCGACCTTGTCGACAATTGTTTGACCAGTTACGTAGGTTTCAAGGCGCAGCTTATACCCATCCGTCGGATTGCCACTCACCACTTTACTGGTATAAACTGCCTCATTATCTACAGCCGTATTGTCATTGCTATAGACTGTTGCGCGCATTAAACGCATCCTTGCAATGCCACTTACATCAACGGGAGGCATGAAGGGGCCCGCATGCGTGAAATTGACCGTCTTATAGACGGGAGGATCCAAGGACATGATGTAGTTACTCAGTGCAATACACTGGTCTTCAGACAGCAACGCAAGCATGGACTCGCGCTGCTTATTGGTTCCCAACGCCATCAGAATCGCATACTGCACCTCAGGCGTTCCTTTCACAAACTGCTCGATTCGGCTTTCCAAAAGCGCGTTGTAATCATCCACTGTCGTGACGACTTCAGCAAGCGCAATCGTCTGGAACAGCATCAGAAGCGCCGTTAGCAGAGCCGCCAATCTGATTTTCCCATTCATGATTCGGTCCCTCCGATCTGTGTCTGCTGGTTTACTCTGCCGCAGCATCGCTCACAGGCTGCAGCGCGCCGCTGGCGTAGTCCAGCTTCGCCACCACCAGGCCTGTGGCTTCGTCAATCACGTAGCCGGTCGTTTCATCCACACGCGCCATGGGCATGCCGTTGTACACGTACACCAGCGCATCGCCCTCGCGCACCAGCGCGTCCAGGTTGCCCGCGGCCAGCGCACGCACCAGCATCTCCTCGGTCACGTCAACCTCATTCATCCAGGCAACGTAGGTTTCCTCCAGCAGGTAGACCGCGTCGCTGATCTGCTCCGCGCCCTCCGCGTCCACCGCCACGCAGCGGTAGGCGTAACGCAGCGCATCCATGCTGACGTAGAAGGCCAGGTCGCTGCCCGTGGCGCCCTCAATGTTCACCCAGACCAGCGCGCCGTTCTCGTCAAGATAGCCCTGCTGCCACTGGTAGCCCACTGCATCCGCCACGGCATAGGTCAGCGAGGTGGTCTCGTCGCCCAGCGTCCAGGCGCTCACGGGCTGAACCACTTGAGGCTGCTCTTCCTCCAGATCCGTGCCGGTGGCGGGGATTTCCTCCTCCAGGTCCGTGCCGGTGGCGGGGGCCTCGGTTTCCACAGGCACCTCAATGGGCGCCGCGGGATCCTCGATCACCGTGGGGGCGTCGGTCACGACGGGCTCATCTGTCACGACGGGGGCGTCGGTCACGACGGGGGAGTCGGTCACGACGGGGGCGTCAGTCACGACGGGGGCGTCAGTCACGACAGGGGCGTCGGTCACGACGGGGGCGTCGGTCACGACGGGTTCATCGGTCACAACGGGCTCATCGGTCACGACGGGGGCGTCGGTCACGACGGGTTCATCAGTCACAACGGGGGCGTCAGTCACGACGGGCTCATCAGTCACGACGGGGGCGTCAGTCACGACGGGTTCCTGCGTCACCTCGGGGGACTTGGTGGGCGCGGGCTTGGACAGGGTCACGAAATCAGCACGGATATAGCCGCTCACACCGTCGTAGGTCACGGCGTACCAGATCTCGCCCTTGTCGTTCTTTGCCGCGCCGGTGACCAGCAGCTCGCTGCCGAACTTCTTCACGCGGCCAACGCGCTCGCTGTCGGTGGTGGGCTCAGCGCGCATGTTCACATCGCTGGCGCACAGATAGGCCGTCTCGCCGCCCTCGGCGATGGCGGGCACATCATCAGGCATGACATTCTCAATCTTCGCCAGCTCAACCAGCTTGGTGGTATCGGCATAACCAATGATGCTCGCGTCGTTCAACGCGTAGCTGCGGCGGGCCACCTGGCCGTCCACATCGCCCTCGATGGTGGCGATGCCGTCGCCGTTCACCTGCTCCACCACGCCCACATGCTGGGCAGCGGCTTCGCCGTTATTGTTGAAGAAAACCAGGTCGCCAGCCTTGGGGGCATAACCGCTGCGGACATATGCGCCCATATTGTCGATGGCGCTCATGGTGCCGGCGGGATTGGAAGCATAAGGATAATCGTTGCTGGGGATGCCCGCGTACTTCAGCACGAAGCCCACGAACATGGCGCTCCATTCCTGATCGGCAGACTCGCCGTACCAGGCAGCGTAGCGGACATAGCCGTTCTTCGCGGCATAGCCCACCTGGGTGGCAGCCACGGCCACAATGTCATTGGCCCAGTCGCCGGTCAGCACAGCGGAGGACACAGACCTTGCCCACACCTCGGAGGACTCGCGCTCCACGGCAGGAGCGTCGGTGGCGGGAACATCCGTGGCGGGAACATCGGTGGCGGGAACATCCGTTGCAGAAACATCCGCAGCGGGTTCATTGGTGGCAGGAACGTCCGTGGCGGGAGCATCCGCAGCGGGGGTATTGTCCGCGGGAACATCCGTGGCGGGCGCGCCAGCGGCGGGGGTGTCCGTGGCGGGGGCAGCCGTCACAGGCACGTCCGTGGGCGCAGTGGTCACCTCAACAGAGGGCGCGGGCGTCACGGTATTCAGGTCAGAGGCGGTGGCAGCGCCGTCAGCCTGTGCCACGGGGACGATGGTCATCGCCAGCATGCACAGCAGGGTCAGGCATGCCAATAATCTGCGTTTCACTTTGCAATCCCTCCTTGCGGTTACTCAGCGTCAGCCCAGCCCACGGCGGTCATGGGGGAGTCGCCATTGTTGCGGCTCTGCACGGCCTGGGCACGGACGGTAATCTCCACGCGGGCGTTCATGTAGTCATTGCCCATCTCGGGCTCGAAGGTGACGGTGGTGAACAGGGGCTCGGTGGTCTCGCCGGCGTCGAGCGCGGTGTTGTAATAGTAGTAGCCATCGTCGCCGAGGGTCCAGTCGGTATCGTTGATGTCGAGGGTGATGTGCTCGAAGGTCAGCTGAGCATTGACGCCCTCAGCGGGGGTAATGGCCTTGTCCAGGGCGATGCGGAGGAAGAACTCAACCCCGCCCACATTCTCCACGGTGACGACCTTATCCACCACCATGCCGGGCATGATGTTGTCGAGGCCCTCCTCGGGGAAGGGTTCGCCGCCGGTGGTTGTTTCATGCAGCGCCATGTCCAGCACGCCGGTGGTGATAACGTTGTAGGCGGTCTCCTCGGCGGTGAAGTAGGCGAGGGTGCCGGTGGCGGTCACCGCGGCGACGCACAGCGCCAGTGCCAGCAGGACGAGTCGGCGCTTCCGGGAACCGTTGGCAGGATGGTTGCGGATGTTGTTCTCCATGGTGATCTCCTTTACACGCCACAAAATGTTGTGGTTCATTTTGGATAACAGGCCCAAATTGGAAATGTCCATAGGCCATGCGAAGCCATCCGGGCCAGCCGGATAGCTTTGCATGGCCCGCCCCCGAAGGGGCGAGGCCGAAGGGGTTGGGTTGGATTACTTGAAGGGGTTGAAGTCAGCACCGAAAGCAGCGGTCACAGCGTCAGCCGCATTGGTGAAGCCATCAGCCTGCACAGCCACAGCCTTCACGGGGCACTTCACAGTACCGTTCAGGATGCTCAGATCAGCAGTGGGGAAGCGGGTGTCGATGTAAGCACCGTTCTTCATGTCGACGTGGCTGTCCAGATACACACCGGAGATGAACTGCTCAGTGGTCGCGCCAGCGGGCAGGGTCTTATAGTAATCAGCGAAGTACACATTGTAGGCAACGCCATCAATGGTGGTCTCAAAGTAGTTCCAGCCACTATGCTCAGGCTTGGCAACACTGCCCCACAGCCACTGGTTGTTGTAGGTGGTGGTGCCGTTGGCATTGCCGAAGTTGAAGTGCAGGATGTTCATGCTGGCGTTGAAGCTCTCTTCGAAGCCATCATCCAGAGCAGAGGGGATCGCGAAGTAGGCACGCACCCAGGCATCGGAAGTACCGGTGTTCTTAACGGTGACCATCTTGTCGATGTAGTTGGCAGCCACGGGCTGGCCGAAGCTATCCTTCTCGCCCTGAGCAGAGCCAACGATGGGCATCAGAACCTGATCCTGCTTGAAGGCTTCCAGAGCGGTGCCTTCCTTATTCACCTGCTGCTCGATCAGGTCAATCTTCACGCCGCCAACGGTGAAGGTGTTGACAGCCTCATCAGTGTCGGTGAAGTAGGCCAGGGTGCCGCCGATGGCCAGGATGGCGACCATGCACAGGGCGCTGGCCAGCAGGACGATCTTACGCTTGCTCATGTTTCATACCTCTTTCTTGTTGTTGGTTTATTCCTTAGCCCCGAAGGGCCGAGGGACGGGTTAGGGTATTAGACACCGAGATTTGCCCATGCTTCATCGGCAGTGAAAGCCACACCATTCGCGCCAACATACTGGCAAGCATAGGCGGTGAAGGTCAGGGTGGGAGCAGATGCGGTACCCTTAGTAATGGCATCCATCATGGCCTTGGTCACAGTTTCCTTGACAGTGACCGTATCGCCAGCCAGCACACTGAACTCCTGATCAGCGGAGGATGCGAGGACTTCGCGGTAATACACGCCAGCCTCGCCAGCCAGAGCAGTCCAGCCAGTGGCAACATCGTAAGAAATGAAGTCATCCAGATTAGCGGACTCATCCACCTTCACGAACAGCCAGCAGGCCTCGCTGTTCGCCTCGACAGTGACCACCGGATCCTTCGTAATCGTGTTACCAGGAACCATCTTCAGATTGAGATTCTCAGTCTCAGTCAGATCGATGTTAATGTTGCCCACGGTGAAGGTGTTAACAACATCGTCCGTACTATCAGTCAGCCAAGCAACGGTCCCGCCAACAGCGGCCACCGCCAGCACCATCATCAGGCTCAGCACCACCAGGGCCTTGCGGCTCAGGCTCTTGCGCGCCCGACGTGCGCTGCGGGGATTACGCTTGTAATCGCTCATGGGTTAGGTCTCCTTTCGGATTACTTAGCAGAGTAGGCAGCCCAAGCCAGATCAGGAGTGGCAAAGCCGTCAGCCTGGATGGCATAGGCGTTCACGGTGATGGTCATGCCCTCGATGGTCTTCAGCTGATCATTGGTGATAAAGCCGGGAACCACGATCTGGTCGAACAGAGCGTCCAGCGCAACGTCGCCATTGGGAGCACCAACGGTCTCCTTGTACCAGAACTCATAAGTGCGGGTGTTCTTACCAGTATCCTCGGTGTTGCCCTTGTCGGTCCAGTTGGTGGCATCATAACCCACGAAGATGGAGGTCATGTCAGCACCCTTGGGCGCAAAGATGGCATCCAGTTCAGCAGCCTTGGTGAAGGTCACGGTCATCTTCACATAGCAGGGCTCGCTGCCCTTCAGCACGGTGACCATGGGATCCTTGTTGTAGGTGTGGCCGGGCATCAGCTTGTAGCTGTTAGCCTTCACACGATCAGTAGCAGTCGTATCCAGCGTGCCATCGGTATTTGCCTTGGCCTCATCCAGCTTGATAGCCACCTTACCAACGGTGAAGGTGTTCTCAACTTTATCCGTAGAGGTCAGATACGCCAGGGTCGCGCCCACGCTCAGGCAGACCAGCAGCACGGCGCTGCAGGCCAGCAGCAGAACCTTGCGCAGCATAGACTTTTTCATGTTTGGTTTCCTCCTTGTCTTGGTTCGTTGTCGGGTTTGTATGGAAAGCCCGGGGGGGACTTTTCATCACTGGGGTTCATGCTTGCCGCGCTTGGGCTTTTTCGGTTCGTCCACCGCGCGGAGCAGGTCGGGCAGGAAGGTCAGGATCACCAGCACCAGCGCAATGCAGATGCCCATGATCATCCCCTGCCGGGTTTGCAGCCAGCTGGAAAGATAGCCCAGGTACGGGATGGAGAATACCGGCGTGCCCACCACGTTCTTGTAGTGCACGGGGGTGCCGTCCACCGCGTCGTTGGCGTCGCCCTTGGTCTGGTAATAGTAGACAGGCTCGTCCAGGGGGACTTCCTCCATGACGGGGTTGCCCGCGTCATCCAGGAGGGGGGTGCCCGCCTCGTCGAGCATCTGCTCCTGCCGGGTGGTCAGCACCTCAATGTCCACCACGCGATGGGTGGCCAGCAGCAGATCCTCATTGACGACGAATGTGATCGGCATGCCTACCGTGATGTCGGCCGGAGCCACATCCTTGACGTAGATCAGCGCGCCCACATGGTAGGTCGGTTCCATGGAGCCCGAGAGCACCGCGTAGGGCGTCAGCCCCACCACGCGCACGCCGACCAACAGGACGGCCAGGATGACCATGACGGCCACCAGCAGCGTGGTGATCACGCTCCAGAGCTTCCGCAACACCTTCATCTCGTCCTATCATCTTCTTTCCATGCTGGTTTGTGCCGCACGGCACGCATGAGCCCCCCCGATGATACTCTGGCCAGTCGCATCAGGGAAGGGGGAAACACACATACCTTCGCCATGGAAGGTGGGAAATCCTGCCTGTCCCGGCGATTTTTACGGCATTTTGGCACAGCATGCCTATGGCAAAGCCATGCCCAATCGACACAGACACAATTTACCATCCTTAGCCCAATTTGTCAAGGGCTTACAGGCACTACACAATTATTTAATACTTTCGTCCCTTTTGGGGACGCATTGTGAAGCATGTGCTGTCCGGCGGGAAAGTATACCATCCAAGGGGAAAAAAGCACAGCCGGCCTGTTCTGCGGGAAATCCCCGCCGGGAACCCTTGCCAATGGGCGCGCCCTGTGCTATAATGGGTGATGCGCCGCAAGCGCACATGCGCCCGTAGCTCAGCAGGATAGAGCGTCCGCCTCCTAAGAAAGAGCTCGCCCGAATCCAGAGCGCGGTTTGCAAAGCGGGTCGAGGGTACGACTTGCGTCGGATGCATCCCCCTCTGCCTGTCACATTTCTGCTAATGAAATGTGAGCGCTGGTTTTTTGTCCCCACAGAATTGTTTGCAACGCAAACATTCTGCTAACACGAGAGGCCAAAAACAGGCCGATCCGTTAGCAGAAAACCAAACAAAATCATAACAATCGAATACCGGAAAACCCTTGACAATACTGAGTTTTCCGGCACATGCACCCGTAGCTCAGCAGGATAGAGCGACCG
Source organism: Eubacteriales bacterium (assembly GCA_034104265.1). GTDB lineage: Bacteria > Bacillota > Clostridia > Christensenellales > Aristaeellaceae > UBA11524. Next base: position 37,800 of record JAXEEE010000158.1, read on the forward strand.
CCTCCTAAGCGGTAGGCCGTGGGTTCGAATCCCGCCGGGTGCGCCAAAAACACCGAAAAACTCCCGATTTCGAGCCAAAAAGCTGCTAACAGCCTTCAACTTAGGAATCGGGGGTTTTTCTATTTTTAGGTATCAGCGGAGCCGGTACCCCTGCTCATATTTTCAAAGAGCCATTAGCAGATTTCT
>JAXEEE010000159.1:0-8443 GCA_034104265.1 Eubacteriales bacterium
GGCTCGCCCTCCGCGAGCCGGGCCTCCACCCAACAATGAGCCCCCCGGATGAGAGTCCAGAGAGCCGGAGGCTCTTTGGCGAGGGTCTGGGGCGAGAAGCCCCAGCCGTCCCCCCCCAATTCCACGCGCCCTCACGATGACCAGAGGCGCGCGACGCTCTCGCGAGCCGGGTGTGGGCACTGCCCACCGAGGAGCCCCAGCGTCCCCCCTTATGTACGAAAGGAGCACACCATGATTTCATTGACCTGCGACTACCTGGAGGGCTGCCATCCCTCCATCCTGCGGAAGCTCACGGAAACCAATATGGAGCAAACCCCTGGCTATGGCATGGATCACTACTGCGAGGAGGCCGCAGAAAAAATCAGGGCCGCCTTCTCCTGCCCTGAGGCCAATGTCCACTTCCTCGTGGGCGGCACCCAGGCCAATACCACCGTCATCGCTGCCGCCCTCCGGCCCTATGAGGGCGTGCTCTGCGCCCATACCGGCCATATCAACGCCCATGAAACCGGCGCCATCGAGTCCTCCGGCCACAAGTGCCTCGCCCTCCCCGGCAGGGACGGCCTCATCTCCGCCAGCCAGGTCAGCGTCGCCGTGGCCCTCCAGGGCGATGACGAGCATATCGTCAAGCCCGGCATGGTCTATGTCTCCATGTCCACCGAGCTGGGCACCATCTATAACCTCGCCCAGCTGAAGGATCTGTACTTCACCTGCCGCCAGCACGGGCTGTACCTGTTCATCGACGGCGCGCGCCTGGGCTACGCCCTCGCCGCTCCCACCTGCGACCTCACCCCCGCCGATATCGCCCGCTACTGCGACGTGTTCACCGTCGGCGGTACCAAAATGGGCGCCCTCTTCGGCGAGGCCGTGGTCATCAATAACCCCGAGCTGAACCGCAACTTCCGCTACATGATCAAGCAGCGGGGCGGCATGCTGGCCAAAGGGCGGCTGCTGGGCCTGCAGTTCTCCGCGCTGATGGAGAATGACCTGTACTTCCAGCTGGGCCGCAAGGCTGTCGCCCAGGCCATGCGCATCCGCGACGCGCTGAAGATGAAGGGCCTCCCCCTGTACGTGGATTCCCCCACCAACCAGCTTTTCCCCATCCTCACGGAGGATCAGCTGGAGCGGCTGACGGCGAAGTTCGACCTGTCCGTGTGGGAGAGCGTCGGGAACGACGCCACCGCCGTGCGGGTCTGCACCTCCTGGGCCACCCCGGATGCGTACGTCGATCAGTTCATCGACGCGGTGAACAGGCTGTAAACGCAGAGCAAGGGCCGCTGCGTGTCGGAAAAGTGGCTTTGGCCGCTTTTCAGCGTTGTGCACTCACCGGTCGCTTCATTCGGCCTTACAGCCTCCCTCCGTGCAAGGAAGCGATTTTGCAGAGCACACGCGAATTCTGCCGACAACGAATGACCGAAACGAACTGACCTACCTGTTGGACATCAAGAAGGGCCGCTGCCTCCGTCATGGAAGCAGCGGCCCTGTTTCTATGCAGTTGGGGAGGGATTACAGCTTCATCATCTTCTCCATCCGGGGCGTGACCGCCACGCAGACCAGACCCAGCACCACGCCGGCCACGCCCTGCATCACGTTGGGCAGAATGGCGGCGGCAGCGGCGGGCGCGCCGGAGGTGAAGCACTCAAACACGAAGTAGCCCAGCACCATCACGGCCTCCGCCAGCACAAAGGCCACCACCGCGGATACCCATGAGCCCTTCCTGTACAGCTTCCAGCCTACCAGCGCCACCAGGCCCTTGATGATGACAGTGGGGATCACATACAGCATATAGCCGCCAATCAGGTCGGCCAGGCCGGAGCCGATGGCCGCCGCGGGAATGCCCAGCGGGCCCAGCAGCAGCACCGCCAGGAAAATCGCGCCGTCGCCCAGGTGCACATAGCCGCCGGTCACCGGCACCGGCACCTTGGGGAAATAGGTCAGCACAAACACCAGCGCAGCCAGCACGCCGCAGAGCGTCAGCTGCTTCACATTGATTTTCTTCTCCATGGGAATCAGCCCTTTCTTCCGTTCTGCTTACATTTTCTCCATCAGGCCCGCGTGACGCAGCGCAGGCTTCAGCGCCAGAAACACAATCGGCCCCGCCACGGAGGCGAACAGCGCGTTGATCAGGCTCCCGACGATCTTCGTGCCCATCTTCACCAGGGTGCCCTCCAGGCCCACACCGTTGACCCACATGCCGAAGATGAAGGTCTTGAGCATGTACAGCGCCACGTAGGTCAGCGCGCCCGCCACACAGGCAATCACCACGCGGATCACGTCGCCGCGGCTCGTCTCAGGCTTGTGGGCAATGCCCAGGGCGATCAGCCCTGCTACCACAGCAATCGCGCCCTTGGTCGCGAAGGTGATCAGGCACTCCGCGCCATAGCCCGCCGTCAGGTCGTACAGCGCCGAGCCCAGACCCGCCGCCACAAAGCCCAGCCCCGGGCCGAAGAGCAGTCCGGCGATGGCGCACAGGGCGTTGGTCATGTGCACGGAGGTCCCCATGAAGGGAATCCGCAGGTAATTGGCCACAAAAATGATGGCCGTCATGATGCCGCAGAAGCAGACCCGCAGCGTCGGATCGCTGTGGATATTCCGTTCGGTCATAGAAGTGCTTCACCTTTCTTTTGAAGGGGATAAGGATGGAGCTTACGCGTTCTCCAGGCGCCTGAGGCCGTCGTCCAGGCGGCGGAGGGTCTCCTCCCTGCCCAGCAGCCAGGCGATCTCAATGGCCCCGCCGGGGGTGGACTGCTGGCCGGAAATGGCGATGCGCAGCGGCCACAGGGCGGCGGCGTTCTTCATGCCCGCCTGGGCAATGGCCTCCATCAGCGCGTCGTGAATGGCGGTCTCCGTCCAGTCCTGGATGCCCGCCAGCACCGGGCGCAGCAGGTTCAGCGCGGTGCGGGACACCTCGGGGTTGGTCTTGCTCTTCTTGTTGGTGTACAGCGCCACGTCGTAGTCGGGCAGCTCCGCCAGGAAGCGCACCATGTCCGGCACCCGGCAGAACACCTCGGTGCGGGTCTGCATCAGCTCCGCCAGACGCCTGTAGTCAATGCCCTTGCCCGCCAGCGCCTTGTCGAACCAGGGGGTGACCATGGCCAGGTACTTCTCCGGCTCCATCCGGCGGATGTACTCGGCGTTGAACCAGGTCAGCTTGTCCATGTCGAAGATGCCGGGAGCCTTGTTGATGCGGCTCACATCGAAGGCCTCCACCAGCTCCTGGAGGCTAAAGAACTCCCGGTCGGTACCGGGGTTCCAGCCCACCAGCGCCAGGTAGTTGATGATGGCCTCGGGCAGGTAGCCCTTGTTCACAAAGTCGGAATAGTAGGCGTCGCCGTCGCGCTTGGAGAGCTTGTGGGTGGCGTCCCGCATGACGGGAGGCATGTGGATGTAGGTGGGAATCTTCCAGCCGAAGGCCTCGTAGAGCAGGTTGTACTTGGGCGTGGAGGACAGATACTCCATGCCGCGCATGACGTGGGTGATGCCCATCAGGTGATCGTCAATGACGTTGGCGAAATTGTAGGTGGGCATGCCGTCCTGCTTGATGAGGATCATATCATCGAGGGTGTCGTTGGGGAAGGTCATGTCCCCGAACACCTCGTCATGATAGCTGGTCTCGCCCTCGGTGGGGGCGTTCTGGCGGATGACGTAGGGCACGCCCGCGTCCAGCTTGGCCTGAACCTCCTCGGGGGACAGGTGCAGGCAGTGCTTGTCGTACTTGAACACCTCGCCCCTGGCCTCGGCGGCGGCGCGGCGCTCCTCCAGCTCCTCCTTGGTGCAGAAGCAGTAGTAGGCATGGCCGGATTTCACCAGCTGCTGGGCGTAGGGCAGGTAGAGGTTCTTGCGCTCGGACTGGATGTAGGGGCCGCAGGGGCCGCCCACGTCGGGGCCCTCGTCCCAGTTCATGCCGCAGTCCCGCAGGGTGTCGTAGATGACCTCCGTCGCGCCCTCCACATAGCGCTCCTGGTCGGTGTCCTCAATGCGGAGGATGAAGTCGCCGCCCATCTTCTTGGCGAAGAGATATCCGTAGAGCGCCGCGCGCAGTCCGCCCAGGTGCAGGAAGCCCGTGGGGGAGGGGGCGAAGCGTGTGCGTACCTTTTGCATGGAAAATCCTCTTTTCTATGTCGATGGATTACTTGCCCTTGGCGAAGGAGTCCCTCAGGCCCACCGTCCGGTTGTACACGGGCAGGTCGGGGGTGGAATCGGGATCCTTGCAGAAATAGCCGTTGCGCAGGAACTGGAAGGTGGTTCCCACCTCGCAGTCGCGGATGATGGGCTCGGCCAGGCCCTTCACAATGGTCAGGCTGTTGGGGTTCAGGCGGCTGATGAAGTCCTTCTTCGCGGGGGCGGCGGGAGTCTCCGTGCCGTCCTCGGCGATTTCCGGCTCGGCCTCGTCCACCTCGTCGTCAGCGGAGAGCAGGGGCTCGTACAGCCGGGCCTCGAAGGGCACGGCATCCTCGGCGGACACCCAGTGCAGCACCTTGCCCTTGATCTTGCGGTTGGCGCCCTCGGTGCCGGAGGCGGAGTCCATATCCACGGTGCAGTACACGCAGGTCACGTTGCCGTTTTCGTCCTTGTCGCAGCCGTCGCAGCGGACGATGTACGCGCCCTTCAGCCGCACCTCGAAGCCCGGATACATGCGCTGGAACTTCTTGGCGGGAACCTCCATGAAGTCCTCCTGCTCGATGTACGCCTCCCGGCCGAAGGTCACGGTGTGGGTGCCCATCTCGGGATGGTCGGGGTGGTTCTCCACGGTGAGGGTTTTGGTTTCGCCCTCAGGCCAGTTGGTGAACACCACCCGCAACGGCCGCAGCACCGCCATGGCCCGGGGGGATTTCGCGCCCAGGTCATCGCGCACGCAGGATTCCAGCAGGGCGTAGTCCACCACGGAATCCGCCTTGCTCATGCCGATGCGGTCCACAAAGTCGCGGATGGCCGCGCCGGTGAAGCCCCGGCGGCGCAGGGCGCTGAGGGTGGGCATGCGGGGGTCGTCCCAGCCCCGGACATAGCCGCCCTCCACCAGCTGGCGCAGGTAGCGCTTGGACATGACGGTCTGGGTCATGTTCAGCCGGGCGAACTCAATTTGGCGGGGCTTGGCGGGGAGCATGTTCTGGCTGTGCTCCACCACCCAGTCGTACAGGGGACGGTGGATCTCATATTCCAGCGAGCACATGGAGTGGCTCACGCCCTCCAGCGCGTCGCCGATGGGATGGGCGAAGTCATACATGGGATAGATGCACCACTTGTTGCCGGTGCGCCAGTGCTCCTTGTACAGGATGCGGTACATGGCGGGATCCCGCATGACGATGTTGGGGGAGGCCATGTCGATCTTGGCGCGGAGGGTGTAGCTGCCCTCGGGGAACTCGCCGGCCTTCATGCGGCGGAACAGGTCGAGGGACTCCTCCCAGGGGCGGTCGCGCCAGGGGGAGTTCTTGCCGGGCTCGGTGAGGGTGCCGCGGTAGGCGCGCATCTCGTCCTTGTTCAGCTGATCCACGTAGGCCAGGCCGCGCTTGATCCAGTCCTCGGCGATCTCGTAGCACTTGTCGTAGTAGTCGGAGGCGTAGTACAGCCCGCCGGTCCAGTGGAAGCCCAGCCACTCGATGTCCCGCTTGATGGCCTCCACGTACTCGGTGTCCTCCTTGGCGGGGTTGGTGTCGTCAAAGCGCAGGTTGCACTTGCCGCCGAACTTTTCCGCCGTCAGGAAGTCCATGATCAGGGCCTTGCAGTGGCCGATGTGCATGTAGCCGTTGGGCTCGGGAGGAAAACGCGTGTGTACCTGCTGGTACCTGCCTTCCTTCAAGTCCTGCTCAATGGCGTCCCAGATAAAGTTGCTGCGCGTTGTTTCTTCCATGAAAAACAGTTCCTCCCTCTTTCCTGAATATGCGGAGCCCTCAGGGATTTCAGGCCCGTGCATTGCACCATTATACCTTCAAGCCCCTGAAAATACAAGGGGCGCGCTGGTATTTTTCCCGTTTCCGCCACGGGGCGCAATGTGCATTTTTCCACCGCCGCCCCTGCAGAATCCCCGCAAATTGCGTCCCACCCGACAGGCCGGAAGCATCCGCCCCAAAAACGACATTTATAATGAAGGAAAATGCTTTTCTTTTGCCTGCAAAAGTGATATAATAGATTCGTTTGGAACGGTTTTTTTCCGCCGTTTCCCACGCGCCGGAAACGGCCCCGTCCGCTCCTGCGGACGAGACAAGTGATGGATGAGGTGCAGCATGGCAGACGAAATGCTTCAGGATGAAATTGAACAGGCCACCCAGGTGACCCAGGACTACGGCGAGGAGCAGATTCAGGTGCTGGAGGGCCTGGAGGCCGTCCGCAAGCGCCCGGGCATGTACATCGGCTCCACGGACGTGCGGGGATTGCATCACCTGGTGTACGAGATTGTGGATAATTCCGTGGACGAGGCGCTGGCGGGCTTCTGCAAGCGCATTGACGTGACGCTGCACAAGGATGGCAGCGTTTCCGTCCAGGACGACGGCCGCGGCTTCCCCGTGGGCATTCACCCCAAGATGGGCCGTCCCGCCGTGGAGGTGTGCCTGACGGTGCTGCACGCCGGCGGCAAGTTCGGCGGCGGCGGCTACAAGGTATCCGGCGGCTTGCACGGCGTGGGCGCGTCGGTGGTGAACGCCCTGTCCGAGCGTCTGATGGTGACGGTTTATCAGGACGGGAAGATTCACCGGCAGGAATACGCCCGGGGCAAGTACCTGTACGATTTGAAGGTCATCGGCGAGACCGACCGCACCGGCACCACCATTCAGTTCTGGCCGGATGTGAAGAGCAAGGACAACCCCGAGGGCATCTTCGAGGAGGGCGTGACCTTCGACTTCGACGTGCTGAAGAACCGCCTGCGGGAGATGGCCTACCTGAACAAGGGCATCCGCATCGTCTTTACTGACGAGCGGGGCGAGGAGCCGCTGGTCAAGGACTACTGCTTCGAGGGCGGCCTGCGGGAGTTCGTCAAGCATCTGAACCGCAACAAGGAAACCCTCTTCCCCGAGCCCATTTACACCGAGGGCCTGAAGGACGGCATCCTGGTGGAAGTGGCCATGCAGTACAACGACTCCTACGCGGAGAACATTTACACCTTCGTCAACAACATTGCCACCCCCGACGGCGGCACCCACCTGATGGGCTTCAACACCGCCCTGACCGCCGCCATCAACGAATACGGCCGCAAGTACAAGCTGCTCAAGGACTCCGACACCAACCTCAAGGGCGAGGACGTCCGCGAGAGCCTGACGGCCATCGTCTCCATCAAGATGGAGGATCCCCAGTTCGAGAGCCAGACCAAGTCCAAGCTGGGCAGCGGCCAGGTGCGCGGCGTGGTGAACGACCTGGTGAAGGAGGAGCTGTCCACCTACCTGGAGGAGAACCCCGCCATCGCCCGGAGCATTCTGGAGCGCTGTCTGAGCGCCCAGCGGGCCCGTGAGGCCGCCCGCAAGGCCCGGGAGCTGACCCGCCGCAAGACGGTGCTGGAGTCCGCGTCCCTGCCGGGCAAGCTGGCGGACTGTTCCGAGCGGGATCCCAGCAAGTGCGAGATCTTCCTGGTGGAGGGCGACTCCGCCGGCGGCTCCGCCAAGGAGGGCCGCGACAGGCACTTCCAGGCGATCCTGCCCCTGCGCGGCAAGATCCTCAACGTGGAAAAGACCCGCCTGGAGCGGGCGCTGGGCAATCAGGAAATCCGGGCGATGATCACGGCCTTCGGCTGCGGCATCGGCGAGGAGTTCGACGAGAGCAAGCTGCGCTACCACCGCATCGTCTGCATGACGGACGCGGACGTGGACGGCGCGCACATCCGCATCCTGATGCTGACCTTCTTCTACCGCTACATGCGTCCGCTGGTGGAGAAGGGCTACGTGTACGCCGCGATGCCCCCGCTGTACAAGGTGACCAAGGGCAAGCTGGAGCGCTACGTCTACGACGATGACGAGCTGCAGCGGCTGCTGGACGAGATCGGCCGCGACCCGAAGCCGGAAATCCAGCGCTACAAGGGCCTGGGCGAGATGAGCAGCGAGCAGCTGTGGCAGACGACCATGAACCCGGAGACCCGCACCATGATGCAGATCACCCCCGAGGACGCCATGGCCGCCGACGAGATTTTCACCCTGCTCATGGGCGACCAGGTTGAGCCCCGGAAGCAGTTCATCCAGGAAAACAGCGACCTGGTAAAAGACCTCGACGTTTAAGTGGGCAGTGCCCACACCCGGCTCGCGATTGGGTTGCGCGCCTTCGGTCATGCTGAACACGCGTGGGGCCACCCTGCAGCTTGCGCGAAGGCGCGGCGCGCGACAGGCGCGCCGCGCTTGCAGGGGTCACGCCTCGCAACGGGCGTGGCGCGACGCGGTCGTGCTGGTCCTCCACGGGGCATTGCACCGTGGATACCCTGTGGGCAGTGCCCACACCCGGCTCGCGATTGTGTTGCGCGCCTTCGGTCTTG